>JACOTZ010000358.1 GCA_016178155.1 Acidobacteriota bacterium | reverse complement strand
CTTCCCGCCCGAGCTCGTTACCGACCAGCCGGAGCGCTTTCTCGCGGCCGAGATCATTCGTGAGAAGATCCTCCAGTCCACCCGCGAGGAGGTGCCGCACGCCGTCGCCGTGGTCGTCGAAGAGTGGAACGAGTCCCGGAAACTGACGCGAATCCACGCCACTATCTACGTCGAGCGCGAAGGCCAGAAAGCCATCATCATCGGCTCAAAAGGAGCGATGTTGAAGAGAACCGGTATTCTCGCCCGCGAAGAGCTCGAGAGCCTGCTGGTGCGGAAGATCTTTCTGGAGTTGCATGTCAAAGTGCGTCCCAACTGGCGGCAAAGCCCCGAGTTCCTGAATGCGCTCGATTGGCGTACGATGTTGGGTGGCGAACAGGCATGACACAAATTGTCCGGCTTTTGGGAGCACTCATGCTGGCCGCGGCGCTGCTGCTCCAAGCCCAGCAGGTCTCTGACGATGCGATCTACGACCAGGTGCGGCTGGCGCTCGCCCGTGACCGCGACCTCGGCCGCGGTCGCATCGACGTGAAGGTCAATCAGGGTGTTGTCGAACTGCACGGCAGCGTCAAAACCGAGAAGGCCCGCGCCAAAGCCGTGAAAGTGGCCAAAAAAGTGAAGGGCGTGCAGCGCGTAGTGAACGAATTGCGCGTGGCGCAAAGCACCGGCAAAACCAACTAGCCGAAGTTCGTCACCACCACTCCCTGACAGTCGTGGCTCAGAACGCTTCCGCTGATTTGACGGCACTTACTGAGCCGCGCGCGTCAGCAAGCGGTTCGAAATCCTGTCGGTGACGAACTTCGGCTAGTGTTCCCTCGCGCATCCCGCTCGCTGACGCGCGCGGCTCACACGTGTTCCTTCTCGCCCACCGGCCGTGAGGGAGCGGTTGTCAAACGGCACGCCGCCTACGGCCGGTCCGTTCCATGAGGCGTGGTGGCCTCATCGATCTCTTCGTAATCGAGGACCATGCGCGAGTTCTCGAGCGCCTCGATGAACTCCTGCTCGCGGCCGTCCGTGATCTCGTACTCCCAGACTTCAGTGCCGAGACTCTCGAAATCGTCGTCCTCGTCCAGGACCTCTTGCACGTGCTGCGCCGGCGGCTCGCTCTCCTCGGCAACGCGTGAGTCGAGAACTACGCCGTCAGAGACGTCCACGAACGAGGCCGGATTGTCGGCCGGCTCCCCCTGAGCGTTGAATCGCTTGCGGAAAACCACCCTGTATGTCATCGCCTTGTAGACGCCGCGGCACGCCTCCCTGATACCGTTTCCGGCAGTTCGATCTTTCCGGAAACGCGCCCGCGATGCGCGGCGGCGGCCTCTCTCCGGAACTTGCACCCCTGCTTGCGCGGCGCCCGGCGGCATGGTCTACAGGCCGCAGACTGGAATTTTCGGCTCCACGACGCGGCCCGCCCGCGCGGTTTTGCCTTTCTTCCGCTCCAGAAACTCGCAGCCCCTCCGTTGCGCGGCCACTGCGGCGCGAGTTTCTGCCTCGGCACAACCGCGGGCCGCCCGGCGATTAGCCGCGCGAGCCGCGCGACCCTCACTTGCATTCCTGCCGCCGAATGGACTAATCTCATAGACCGTCGACCATCCTGCTCCCTGGAGGGCGCATGAAACGAAAGATCACCCTGAAGATTAACGGTAAGCCGCGTTCAGACGAGGTCGAGCCGCGGCTGCTGCTCATTCACTACCTCCGCGATGTGCTCGGCCTCACCGGCCCCCACATCGGCTGCGAAACCTCGCTGTGCGGCGCCTGCACCGTCTCGCTGGACGGTAAAGCTGTGAAATCCTGCGCTCTGCTCGCCGTCCAGGCAGACGGGAGAGAGGTGCTGACCATCGAGGGTCTCGCGGCCAATGGCCAGCTCCATCCCGTTCAGCAGGCCTTCTGGGACGAACATGGCCTCCAGTGCGGCTTCTGTACTCCCGGCATGATCATGGCTTCCAGGCAGTTGTTGGAACGAAATCCGAATCCGACGGAGGCGGAGATCCGGCACGGCATCGACGGCAATCTCTGCCGCTGCACCGGTTACCAGCACATTGTCAACGCGGTCAAGGCGGCCGCTGCGAAAGCGGGGGCGTAACCATGGGCACAACCACGGCCATCAGGACGAAAACCTACGTCGGCGAGCGAATCCGGCGCAAAGAAGATCCGCGCCTCATCACCGGCACCGCCACCTACGTCGACGACATCCAGATGCCGGGCATGCACCATGCTTCCATCGTGCGCAGCCCGCACGCCGCCGCCCGGATCAAGGGCATTGACGCGAAGCGCGCCCTCGAGACTCCCGGCGTTGTCGCCGTCTTCACCGGGGCCGACGTTAAGGAAGTCGGGCCCGTGCCGTGCGGCGCCTCTCTGCCCGGGCTGCGGGTGCCCCAGCACTCGATTCTGGCCCGGGACCGCGTCTACTTCGTCGGACATCCCGTCGCGGTCGTCGTCGCTACCGACCGTTATGTCGCGCGCGACGCGGTCGACCTCGTCGAAGTGGATTACGAGCCGCTGCCGGCGGTCGCCGACCCGGAACGAGCGCTCGAGCCCGGCGCGCCTGCGGTACACCCCGAGTGGCCGGACAACGTTGCCTTCACCTACCACCAGGAGGGTGGTGACGTGAACAAGGCGTTTGCCGGCGCCGAGGTGGTTGTTAAGCAGCGCATCACCAGCCAGCGTCTCATCCCGACCGCCATGGAGACACGCGGTGTGGTGGCCGATTGGCGCGCGGGAGACAAGGCTCTCACCCTTTACTCCTCCACCCAGATCCCCCATCTTCTGCGCACGCTGGTCGCCATGATGCTCGGACTGGCGGAGAACCGGCTTCGCGTCGTCGCGCCGGAAGTCGGCGGCGGCTTCGGTAGCAAGCTCAACGTCTACGCCGAAGAGGCCCTGATGGGCTTCGTGGCGATGCGAATCGGCAAGCCCGTGAAATGGATCGAGTCGCGCCGCGAGAACTTCGCCGCCACCATTCACGGCCGTGGCCACGTCGATTATTTCGAGCTGGCGGCGAACAAGGACGGCACCATCCTCGGTTTGAAACTAAAGCTCATCCAGGATCTCGGCGCCTATCACCAGCTCCTCACGCCCGCCATCCCGACGCTGTCGGTGCTCATGATCCCGGGGGTCTATCGCTTCCAGAACGTCTTCTGCGACATCGTCGGCGTCTTCACCAATTGCGTTCCCACCGACGCCTATCGCGGCGCCGGCCGCCCCGAGGCTACCCATGGCATCGAGCGCATGGTTGATATCCTTGCCGACGAGTTGAAAATCGACGCCGCCGAGATCCGGCGGAAGAACTTTGTCCGGCCTGACGAGTTCCCTTTTGCGACCGCGACCGGCCTCAGCTATGACAGCGGCAATTATGCGGCGCCGCTCGACAAGGCGCTGGAAATCGTCGATTACAACCGCCTCCTCGAGGAGCAGCAGCAGGCCCGGAAAGAGGGCCGGCTCGTCGGGGTCGGCATCTCGACTTACGGCGAGATCTGCGCTTTCGGCCCTTCACCCGCCACGCCGGCCGGCGGCTGGGAAAGCGGAAGCGTCAACATCGATCCCACCGGCAAGGTCACCGTCGCCACGGGCGCCTCGCCGCACGGCCAGGGCGAAGAGACGACCTTCGCCCAGATTGCGGCCGACGAGCTCGGTATCGACATCGACGACGTCGTCGTCGTGCACGGCGACACCGCCATAGTGTCCTATGGGATCGGAACGTTCGGCAGCCGCGCGACCGCGGTCGGCGGCACCGCCGTCTACTTCGCCCTCCAGGAGTTGAAAAAGAAGATCGGGACCTTCGGCGCGATGCTCCTCGATTCCGGCGACGTGAGCTACCGCGCTGGCCGCTGCATCTGCAACAAGACCGGCAAATCCGTGTCGCTATCCGAAATCGCCGCCGCATCCTATCGCGCGATGAAGCTGCCGCCCAACACCGAGCCCGGCCTGGTTTCCACGTGTTTCTGGGAGCCGCCGAACTTCACCTTCCCCTTCGGCGCCCACATCGCGGTCACCGAAATCGACCGCGAGACAGGCGCCGTGTCGGTCAAGCGCTATGTTGCCGTCGACGACTGCGGGAAGATCATCAACCCGCTGCTCGTCGATGGGCAGGTGCACGGAGGCGTCGTGCAGGGCCTCGGCCAGGCGCTCTTCGAGCAGGCCGTCTATGACGAAACTGGCCAGCTTGTCACCGGCGAGCTGATGGATTACGCCGTGCCCAAGGCGACCATGGTGCCGTGGATCGAAAGCAGCCATACCGAAACGCCGTCGCCGGTGAATCCACTGGGCGTCAAGGGCGTCGGCGAGGCCGGCACCATCGGCGCCTCCCCCGCCATCGTCAACTCCGTCGTGGACGCGCTCAGCCACCTCGGCGTCCAGCACCTCGATATGCCGCTCACACCCGAGCGCGTCTGGAGAACTTTGCAGCAGCATGGAGGTCAGGCATGATTCCGCAGAGCTTTGACTACTCCGCGCCGGCCACCCTCAAAGAAGCGCTGGCGCAGGTGTCGTCGGGCGCCAAGCCGCTCGCCGGGGGGATGAGCCTCGTCCCCATCATGAAACTGCGGCTCGCGGCGCCCGAGCAGCTCGTCGATCTCGGGCGCATCCCCGAGCTGAACTATATCCGCAAAGAAGGCTCCGAGCTCCGCATCGGCGCCATGACCACCCATTACCAGATCGAGTCGTCGCCGCTGGTGCGCGCCGATTGTGCGCTGCTGGGCGAGACGGCAGGCAGGATCGGCGATGTGCAGGTGCGCAATGTCGGCACCATCGGCGGCAGCGTGGCGCATGCTGACCCGGCCGCGGACTACCCGGCTGCGCTGCTCGCGCTCGGGGCGAGTCTGAAGCTGGTGAGCACCGGCGGCGAGCGTGTGCTTGCGGCCGCGCAGTTCTTCCTCGATACCTTCACTACCGCCCTCGATCCGGGTGAGCTGATTGCCGAGGTTAGAGTCCCCGTGAGCTCCGGCGCCGGCACGGCATACGTCAAGCTGGCGCAGCCGGCCTCCGGTTTCGCTCTGGTCGGCATCGCCGCCCGCCTCGTCCGGGCGGGCAACCGGATCGGCAGTGCAGCCATCGGCGTAACCGGGGTCGGGCCAAAGGCCTACCGCGCCTCGGAGGTCGAGCGGTTGCTCGCGGCCGGCAAGCCCACACGCGAGGCCGCCCTTCACATCACCGGCGGCATCGACGTCAACTCGGACCTCCACGCCTCGGCCGAGTACCGTCGTCATCTCGCTTCGGTCTACGCCGCTCGCGCGATCGAGCTTGCCTGGTCAAGGACGGAGTGAAAATCAGCGGCGCTTATCGCTTGTCCCTGCCCCAGGAGCGCGCCTATGCGCTCCTTCAGGATCCGGCCATGCTCGCGCACTGCATGCCCGGCGCCGAGCGGCTCGACAAGGTGGGCGAGGACGAATATCAAATGAAGCTCAGGATGTCCATCGCCAGCATCTCGGGCAACTTCGATGGCCGCGTGCGCGTCGCCGACAAGAACCCCCACCAGAGCTTCCGGCTGGTCGTGGAGGGCACGGGCAAAATCGGTTTCGTGCGGGGCGACGGTCTTCTGCGGATTGCCGCCGAAGACTCCGGCAGCAATGTCACTTACGAAGGTGACGTGCAGGTCGGTGGAACCATTGCGGCCGTCGGCCAGCGCCTGCTCGATGTAACGTCGAAAATGATGATCAAACGCTTCTTCGATAAGTTTGCCGAAGCCGCCGCGTCCGCGTAGGCGCGCGGGAACCACATCGACAGATTTTCGCCGGTCTTGCCCGGCGCCGGAATTCCGCTTGCGGGCTCGACATGACCGCGGGCTTGGCCGCACACATCAAAACGGCCGGGCTTGGCGCCCGGCCGTTGGTCGCAATTGCCACTTGGGAGGATCGGCGGTCTCGCCGGCTATTCAACCCGTTCCTTCTTCTTCGCGGTCGCCCGGTCGTAGACCAGGCCGCCGGCGCCGCCCGCGATCGCGCCGATCGCCGCGCCCTTGCCGCCGCCGGCGAGCGCCCCGATTGCGGCGCCTGCGCCCGCGCTGCCCGCGACGATAGCAGCCGACTTCTTTTTCGACCGCGTCTTCGTCACGTACCGCGGCCGATCGTCCGCGGCGCTCGCCGCGGCCGTGGTAGTCTGCCGCTGCTTCAGAGCCGGCTCTGGTTCCTTGTAAACCCGCGTGCCCGGCGCCGCCGAAGGTGCCGTGGCCGCGGTGCCCTCCGGTGTCGTGGTCGGTGTGAACGCCTGGGGCTGCTGGTTCTCCGGCGGTTTCGCCGCCTGGTCGCGCGCGCAACCGCTCAAGGCGATAACCACCAGAATCACGATCAGTCCGGCTGTGATGCGTCCCCTCATCTCCATACCTCCGTTTCCCCTTTCCTGTTTGTTCCCACGTGACCTCTCGAAGTCACAATCCCTGTTCCGGCCCTGCTCTCTACAATCTTGCATTCTATCCCGTTGCGCGGCGGCTGCGGGCTACCGCTCGCTGCCTCCGATGTCCTGGTACGTGAGACGCCCGGCTGACCAGGGGGTTGCGGGCTAAGGGATTAAAACCGCTCAAACCGGTGGTAGCCCCTAATCCACGGGCTCGAGCGAGGTCCGAGCCCCCCTCACCCGAGCACGCCAATGGAGAAATAAGTTCTTTTTTATCAATCGGATAGGCTCGATTAGGCGAACCGGAAAATTCACTTTTGCCGTTTTTTTTGAGATACTACAAATAGAGAATCACTGAGAAACTCCCTGCAATGACGCAGTTAGAAGACGCAATCGCCCGCTATCACCGGCTCCTCGAAACCGAGCCGTATCGCGAGCTGGCTTGGGCGGATGAGCTCCAGCGGCAGATGCGAGAACAGCATCTTACCGTCGCCGGCCGTCCCATCTCGCCGGTTCTACGGCCCCACTTCCTGTCACAGCGGCAATACGCCAATTTGGCCAAGGCGGCTGATGCTTTATCCTCGGCCATCGATCGCGTGGAGAAGATGGCGCTGGCAAACCCCGCGCTGATGTCGCGCGTCGGATTGCTGCCCGCCGAGAAGATGCTCGCGGCGGTGGACCCGGGCTACCCCTACTTTGCCGTCACCTCGCTTCTCGACACGCACCTGCACAATGGTACGCTCCGTTTCGTCGATTATTCCGCCGATACCCCCAGCGGCGCCGTTTACGGTGAGGCGCTCGGGAACCTGTTCTACGATTGCCCGCCCGTCAAGGAGTTTCGCAAGCGCTACGCTCTCGGCAAAGTCGGTGGCACAAAGCCGCTCCTGCAGGCCCTGCTCAAGGCATATAAGGAATTCGGCGGTGACAGGCATCCCAGGATCGCGATCCTCGAGTTCCGCCAGCCCTTCCAGACTTCTGAATCGGGCGAGTACGTTCTGCTCGCCGAGTATTTCCGGCGCGAGGGCTATCCCACCGAGATCGTCTCCCCCGACCAGATCGAGTATCGCAACCACGTCCTGCGGAAGGGCGATTTCCCGATTGACCTGATCTACCGCCGCGTGCGCGTTTCCGAGTTCCTGGTCCGCTTCGACCTCAATCATCCGCTGGTGCGCGCCTACCGCGAGCGCGCCGTTTGCATGGTCAACAGCTTCCGCTCCGAGCTTGCGCAGAAGAAATCCATGTTCGACCTGCTCACCGACGAGACCGTCACCGCCGGTTTTCCGGCGCACGAGCGCAAGGCCATTCGCGACTACATCCCTTGGACCCGTGTGGTTGCGGCCGGTAAGACCCTGTATGGCGAGACCACGGTCGACCTGCCCGCGTTCATCCTCAATCACCGCGAAAAGCTGGTCCTGCGGCCGAACGAGGACACGGGCGAGGCGCCGACCTTTGAGGGCGCCCGCATGGAACAGCCCGCGTGGGAACGCGCGTTGAAAACTGCCATGCGAAACGCTTACGTCGTGCAGGAGGTCATCGCGCCCGCGACCTCCGTTTTTCCGGTCAGCCGCTGGGGATCGCTCGAGATGGTCGAAATGCGCGTCGACGTGCAGCCGCATTCGTTCTTTGGCCGGGTTCAGGGCTGTTCGACCTGGCTGACATCGGCTGCCGGCGGCTTCTCGACCCTTACCGGCCTTGCGCCTACCTTCATCATTGAGCCGAAGTAGCCGCGCTCGTCGCCGCGACGGCTGTCAACGCGCGGCACACCACACTACCCGAGGTTCGTCACCACCACTCCCTGACGGGTCGTGGCTCAGAACGCTTCCGCTGATTTGACGGCACTTACTGAGCCGCGCGCGTCAGCAAGCGGTTCGAAATCCTGTCGGTGACGAACTTCGGCTACCGCACGCTCACACCGGCCCGCAAGTTCGCCACACCGGCTGTGTAGCGCGAATCGGCGACCGTGAAGGCGACAGCGTCCTCCAGCCAGTCGTGCCACACCCCGTCGGGATCGTGGGACGCTGCGGTGACCGTATATTCCTGCGGGCACAGGCTGCACGCGAACGTGAATGTAACCTCGCGCGTGTCGCCGGACCCGCATGGCCCGAGCCTGATCTTTTCGAGCTCGGTATTCGTTCCGTAGACCTCGAAGCCGATGCGCGTGCGGATCATGATGCCGATCACCGGTTCCGCAACCGCGCTCTCGAACCGCACCAGCACGCGAATGGCGGCGGTCTCGCCGCTCATCCAGGTCATCGTCGGCGCTCCGGCGGCATCCAGCAGATCGAGCGAGACCAGCCGCGCCCGGCCGTCACCTCTCCGCATCGACGGCTCGAGCTCCGCCACTTGGCCCGCGGCCAGCCTCCGGATCTCCGCCGCCGCGTCGCGCTGATACATTTCCAGCACTTCAGCCGGATGCCCTTGCGCCGCCATTCGGCCGTTCCGCAGCCACCAGATCTCGTCACATAATTCGCGCAACAGATCGGGCTCGTGAGAAGCCAGCAGCACTGTTCCCCCTTGCCGCCGGATACGCTCGATCTGGAGCCGCATGCGCGCCCGCGTCACCCGGTCCTTCAGTGCCAGGGTGTGACTGAGACACACAACCCCCGCCTCGGATCTCTCGAGCATGTCCTCCGGCCCCAGCAGGACAACATCCGCTGGAACCGTGACTGTCCCCTGTTCCACGCACCCCCGGGCAGCCATCTCAAGGACTTCTTCGGCGCCCGAGCCGGCCCCGCCGACGATCCCGATGACCGCACCGTTCGGCGCCGTTGCAGTGAAGTCCTCAACCGGACGCAAAGTCGCGCCCCGGAATGTAATCGCCATTGGCCTCCCGCCGGCTTACAAGTCAGGCTCCGATCCCGCGCGATTTCCTGCTCTGAAGAGCCCGCGCAGGCACTGCTGCCGCCCTCCTGCGCGCCCTCGGAAACACGCCAAACACGGGCTTTCGCGAACCGGTCCTGCGCTACAATTATATTTGCAGGTGGCACTTAGAGGACGAATCTTGCTGCAAGGAGGATAATGAGCAAAGAAGATTGCATCGAAGTCACTGGTACCGTCGTTGAAAAGTTCCCCAGCGGGTTGTTCAGCGTTCAGCTCGATCAAGACCGCACCGTTCTGGCCCATCTCGCCGGCAAACTCCGCCGCAACCGCATCCGCGTTCTGGCAGGTGATCGCGTCACCATGGAGCTCTCGCCGTACGATCTCACCAAGGGTCGCATCGTTTACCGCCACAAGTAGCCGCTCCCCTGTGCCCGCCGCCTTCGCCGCTCTCTCGCCGTGAGCCGCCGCCTCCTGTTTGTTCTCGGCACGCGGCCTGAGGCCATCAAGCTCGCACCCATTGTCCACGGCTTTCGTCAATACCGCGACGAATTCGAGGTGCGCGTCTGTGCCACCGCGCAGCACCGCGGCTTGCTCGACCAGGTGCTTGCGGTGTTTGAGATTCGTCCCGATTACGATCTCGACCTGATGCGCCCCGAACAAAGTCTGTTCGAGTCCACTACTCGCATTCTCGCCGGCCTCGAGCGCGTGCTGGACGATGCGCGGCCCGCCATGGTGTTTGTGCAAGGCGATACCACGACAACCTTCTGCGGTGCGCTCGCCGGCTTCTACCGCGGCGTTCCCGTCGGACACGTCGAGGCGGGATTGCGGACCCGGGACCTGCGCCAGCCGTTTCCGGAGGAGATGAATCGCGTGCTCGCCAGCCGCCTCGCCGCCCTGCACTTCGCCGCCACCGAGGGCGCAGCCGCCAACCTCCGCGCCGAGGCCGTCCCGCCGGATCGCATCGTCGTGACCGGCAATCCCGGAATCGATGCCGTGCTCTATGTTCGCGACGGCCTGCAGGCCGGACGCCTCTCCGCCGCCAGCCTGCCCGAGTTCGACCCGCGGCGCAAGACGATTGCAGTCACCGCGCACCGGCGCGAAAGCTTCGGCGAAGGCTTCGAGCGCATCTGCCGTGCGCTCGCGGAACTGGCCCGCCGGGCGGACGTGCAGATCGTCTACCCGGTTCACCCGAATCCGAACGTGCGGAAACCGGTGGATCGCCACCTGAGCGGACTGCCGAACGTCGCCCTCGTCGAGCCGCTCGATTACATCACCTTCGTCGACCTGATGCGCCGCGCTTGGCTGGTCCTGACCGATTCCGGAGGCGTGCAGGAGGAGGGACCCTCCCTCGGCAAACCCATCCTGGTAATGCGCGAGAAGACCGAGCGCCCCGAAGCCGTCGAGGCCGGCACCGTGAGGCTGGTCGGAACCGACCCCGGGCGCATCGTCGCGGAGGCCGTTCGGCTGCTCGAAGACACCACCGCGTATGAGGCCATGGCACGCGTTCACAATCCCTACGGCGATGGCCGCGCCGCACCCCGTATTATTGCCGCAACTCGCTCATTCTTGAGCAAATAAAGTCTCAAAAAATCTGTAAAGAATGGCCCTCTCGCGCCCTGTTTTGAGGCCGTTCCTTGGGCCCTGATTCGTACACTCGGGGTAGCAGAGGATTCCACGCCATGCCCGAGTTGAACGAGACTCCGAGACGGACGCGCCGGCGGCCGAGCGGCGAAACAGCGACCTCGCTCGAGGCTCTGCTGGCGCGCAAGATCATCGGCCAGCAGGCCGCGATCGCTACTATTGCTCCGGTCGTGCAGATGTATCAGGCAGGTCTCTCGCCCGACGATCAACCCGCCGGGGCCTTCCTGCTGCTGGGACCGACCGGCACGGGCAAAACCAGAACCGTCGAAGCGCTAGCCGAGATCCTCCACGGCAGCGCCCGCCACGTGGTCAAAATCGATTGCGGCGAATTCCACCTCGAGCACGAAGTCGCCAAGCTGATCGGCGCTCCTCCCGGCTACCTCGGCCATCGCGAGACGCACCCCGTATTGACCCAGGCGCGTCTGGCCTCGGTCACCAGCCCCCAGTGCGATCTGTCCATCGTGCTTTTTGACGAGGTGGAAAAGGCGGCCCCCTCGCTCACTCGCCTCGTGCTGGGAATTCTCGACAAGGCGACGCTTCGCCTGGGCGACAACACTGCCGTCAACTTCGAGAAGTCGCTGATCTTCTTCACCAGCAACCTGGGGGCGTCGGCCATGATGAAAGCTCTGGGGCCGGCCTTCGGATTTCCCGTCGAGCGTTCCGTTGGCGCCGACGCCATCTCCCGGCGCATGGAGTCAATCGCCATGGCTGCTGTTCGCCGCCACTTTGCGCCGGAATTCGTCAACCGCATCGACGCCTTCATCACCTACCATACGCTGACACGCGAGTCGCTCGAGTTGATTCTCGACCAGCAGATCGCGCTGCTGCAGCGCCATATCATCCAGCGTCTCGGCGTCCGCGCCTTCCGCCTGGATGTCCCCCAGGAAACGCGCGCGCTCCTGCTGGACCAGGGCTGCAGCTTGAGATTCGGCGCCCGCGAGCTGCGCCGCACTCTGCACCGTTTGATTGCACAGCCACTCGCCGCTCTCGTCGCCGACGGCCAGGTGGAGCCGGGGGGCAGCGTGCGCGCTGAGCTCGGACGCGACCAGGAGAGCATCATGCTGCGCGCGGCGTGATTCAGGTTCACCGCTTCTCAGGACCCTCAGGACACGCGCCGCCGCCGGGGCTACCCGAGGTTCGTCACCACCACTCCCTGACGGTCGTGGCTCAGAACGCTTCCGCTGATTTGACGGCACTTACTGAGCCGCGCGCGTCAGCAAGCGGTTCGAAATCCTGTCGGTGACGAACTTCGGCTACGGCAATCGCCAGTGCAGCCTCTCGACCACGGCCCGGTTTTCCTTGAGCAGCACCTCGAACTTGAAATCGATCTCGGGCGCGACCTTGCGGTACAGG
>JACOTZ010000249.1 GCA_016178155.1 Acidobacteriota bacterium | reverse complement strand
AGCCGGCAAGGTGTAATCGGTGGCGAGCGTGTATTTCGGCGTGCCGTCAGCCCCGTCGAAAACGTTCACCTCGAAGCCGTCGGTGGCGCCGGTCTTCACTGGGACGATGACGGTGTTGGCAGCGGTGATCAGCGGCGTGGCGTAGTGGATGCCCTGCGGCGTCTCATTGAGGTCGATGGCGGTCTGCCAGTGGACGGCGTTCAGGTCCTGTGCCGGCGTATCGAAGATGGCCGTGTGCTGAGCATTGCCGGCGAAGGTGGGAACGCTCGCGCTCGGCGTTGTTCGGTCTTCCAGGCACTCGACGAATGGCTTGCAAGTGAGCTTTTTCATGCGTGTTCCGCTGTTTTTGCGAAACTGTACTGCGCCCCTAAAACTGGACCACCAAAACGCGTTTCTTAGTTCATTTTGCTACTCGCTAGGTCTCTGAATGGTTACGGTGCGTTTAGCGCATTGGTGGGAAAGGAATGAAGGGGGAGGGCGGCTGAACGGTTGTCAGCCGCCCCATTCCTATCCCCCTGAGTCGGCGCTCGGGTCGCTCGCCAGCGTTGCCCTATCCTCCGCTCAGGTCGGGATTGTTGTAGGCGGCGGCTGGGCGGCCCGCCACTGCTCCTCGAACTCCCTGGGCGTCAGGTAGCCCAGGGACGAGTGGATGCGTTTGACGTTGTAGACATCATCGAGGAAGCGACGGATGTTGCCTTGGGCGTCGGCGAAGTCCTGGTAGTCGGCGAGGTACACCTCCTCTTCTTTGATGGTGCGGATGAGCCGTTCGGCGTAGCCGTTTTCCTGGGCCTGGCCGACGCCAGCCATGCTGAGCTGCACGCCGCGATTTTGCAAACGTTCGACGTAGGCGCTGGCGGCGTACTGCACGCCTTGGTCGGAGTGATGGATCTGTGGAACCCACAGAGCGAGGGCTTTCTCCAACGCCGCCAGGGTGAGCCCCTGGTCAAGGTTGCGGCCCAGATGCCAGCCGCGCAGGTTGCGCGTGAAAACGTCCATGAGCACGGCCAGGTAGACGAAGTCGCGGCGCAGGCGGATATAGGTGATGTCGGCGACCCAGACCTGCTCCGGCCGGGTAATTTCCAGGTCGGCGACGAGGTTGGGGTAACGTGGAAAAGCGTGCTTGCTGTTGGTGGTGCGTCGGGTGCGTGCCGGCGGAGTGCCGTTGATGCCCAGTTCGTGCATCCAGCGGCGGACGCGTTTGGCGTTCACCGGCCAGTCCAGCCGGCGCATCATTTGGGTGAGCCGACGATAGCCGTAGGTGGGCCACTCGCCGGCCAATTCCAGAAGCACGGACTTGAACAGGGCGGCGGCATCGGGCGCTACCAGGGGCTGGTAGTAAATGGAGCTGCGCGGCACGCCGAGTAAGCGGCAGACGACGCGCAACGGATAGGTGCGGGTCAGCTTCATGACAACCTCCCGTTGCTGCTGGGCGGACCACCCAGCATCCGCGAGGCTTTTTTTAGGATTTCCAACTCGTAGGCCTGTCGGCCGACGAGCTGCTCCAACTCGGCGATGCGGAGGTGGTCCTGGCTGGCCTGGGGATCGTCCTGAAAGAGCGTGTGGACGCCCTCCAGGACAGTCGCCTTCCAGCGGCCGAGGAGCTGCGGATGGATGTTGTGCTTGCGGCACAGCTCCGCCTGGCTGGCGGCGCCCGTCAAGAGGTCGAGGACGATCTGTGCCTTGAACTGGTCGGGAAAGGAACGTCGGGTGCGTGGCATGGAAAAGTCTCCCCCAGTAAGAACTATGTTACTGGTCCAGCGCCAGGGGCGCACTTCAGTTCATCTCGAAGGCAAGTGACTATGGCCTGCACGGCCGAGCAAGGAGCTTCTTGTTGTCGCCTTCAAGATCAAGAGTACGAATCAGGCGTCAAGAAATAGAAGCTATTGACAATATTCGAATCTACGAATATATAGCTTTTCCGCGTTCTTGTTGTCGGCCAACCAATCCGGGAGACACCGGATGCAAGACAGCCTGCGTCGTTTCAAGGCCGGGATCTTTCAGGCCCTGGCTCATCCGAGCCGCATTGCCATCGTGGAGTTGCTGCGCGATGAAGGGGAGGTTCCCGTCGGCAGAATCTACGAGCGGCTTGGGCTGGAACAGGCCAACGTCTCGCAACATTTGGCGGTGTTGCGCTCCAAGGAAATCGTCACGGGCCGCAAAGACGGGAATCAGGTTTTCTACTCCCTGCGCGATCGCATCATCGGCAAGGTCCTCGATCTCTTGCGGCAGTATTTCCAGGCCCATTTGCAGGAAGCCCTCGAATTACTCAAGGACATGAGGAAAGATGAGCACCTTTCGGGATAAGCACGCCAAGCTCACTTATCTTGAGCACGTTATCGCACACGCTGCGCATTTGTTGCCCGCTCAGGGACCCATCCGGGTCTTCATCCATCACAACACGCTGCACGCTTTCGAGGATTTGCCCTTCGAGGAAGCGGTCCAAAAGGGGGCACGGCTCTTCGGTTGCCACCCTTACCTCCCGGAGGACCGTTATCGCGAGAAGCTGGCCCGGGGCCGCATCAGGGTTGCCGACCTGGAGGCCGTCTTGCGCGAGGATTTGGGAAACCGCGGGGACGAGCCGATTTTGCGGCTCGGGGCACGGCTGGAGCTGCGGTTGGCCATGCTCCTGTATCCGTTGCGGCTGGCGCCGACGGCGGAGCTAAGGTGGTTTGTGGCCAGGACCGACGCGCTCACGTGCTTTCGCGATGCGGCGCCGCCTTTGCTCCGCGAAACTTTTATTGAAGAAACCCGTAACTGGATCATGCGCGACCTGTCGGGTGAAAGTGACAAGGGCGGCCGGAAAACAAAGAGCCGGCGCGATCTTCATCTCCAAAAGGAGTTGGCGCGGCTCCTGGAACGGTTCGGAGAACGTTCGGTCGAGCGCTGGAGTCAGGAGACCTGGGAGACCTTTACGCTGCAGGTTTTGTGGCGGATTTGCCGTGACGGCGTTCATGGCGTGAAGATTTCGGCGCCGCAGCCCCTGCCGCTGGTCCGGCATCGGGATTTCCTGCTGGCGGCGACCGGGCAAGACAGCGACTTGCTGGTGCACGAGGTGTTGATCCGTTTCTGCGCGGCTTTTCTCGATCAAGGATTCTGCCAATGGCCGTTGCCCTACCGGGAGCGCGGTTTCTATCAGGCCTTTTGCGCGCTGTACCGGCTGAGGGGCGGCCCGCCGGACCGCTGGCTGTGCGGCTTGTCCAAGGAGCTTACCCGCATCGAGGGCGCGCGACTTGATCCCCAGGAAACCCTGCTGGAATCGTTGCAGTTGCTGGGCGTCCCGGATACCGAGT
>JACOTZ010000083.1 GCA_016178155.1 Acidobacteriota bacterium | reverse complement strand
GATGATCAGGACAGCTAACTGCGGGGCCGGCCCCGGCTCGTCATTCGAAAAGCCAGTGCTGGCGCCGCCGCGCATCGGACCGGCTGCCGGACCGCATTTATCACCAGCGCTCGACCGCGGGCCGCAACCGGCGCGCAATAACTGCAACGGGATGACTGGGGTCGACAATGCGGGCTAGTTTCTCCGGAGCCGCGCTGGCGTGCGCTCTGGCAGCGGGACTGGCTGCTCCCGGCATGCGCGCCCAGAGCGAAGGCCCACAGGTTGTCATCAGCCAGATCCATGGCGGCGGCGGCAACTCGGGCGCCACCTACCGCAACGACTTCATCGAGCTGTTCAATCGCGGCACCCAGGGCGCGGGTTTGGATGGTTGGAGCGTGCAGTACGCATCCGCGAGCGGGACCGCCTGGCAGGTGACGCCGCTCGTGGGGACAATCGAACCGGGGCAGTACTTCCTGGTGCGGCAGGCGGCGGGGGCGGGCGGCACGGCGGATCTTCCAGCGGCCGATGTCTCAGGGAGCATCGCCATGAGCGCGACCGCCGGAAAGGTTGCGCTGGTGAGGTCGGCAGGGGCACTGAGCGGCGTCTCACCCGAGCCCGGCCTGCTGGCCGATCTTGTCGGCTATGGCGCCGCCAACCTGTTCGAAGGCGCCCCCGCGCAGCAGCTCAGCAACACGCAGGCGGGACTGCGGCGGGGTGGGGGCTGCATCGATACGAACAACAATGCGGCCGATTTCCAGCGGGGCGCGCCGGAGCCGCGCAACCGCGCTTCGGCGAGGCGCGACTGCCGCGCCGCGGGCGTTCCGATTCCGGCGACCCTTTCCGAGATCCAGGGACCCGGCTCGACATCGCCCTACACCGGACAACTCGTGGTGACGCGCGGCGTGGTGACGGGACGGAAAAGCAACGGATATTTTCTCCAGGCCCGCGAAACAGATGACGACTCGGAAACATCAGAGGGCGTTTTTGTATTCACCGGCAGTGCACCGCCGGAGGTGGCGCAGCGCGGCAACCTGCTCGAGGTCACGGGTACCGTCGCTGAGTTCCGCCCGGCCTCCGATCCGGCCAGTCCGACGCTGACGGAGCTGATCGACAGCACCGCCGCCCTGATGTCGGAAGGGAATCTGCTGCCGGGGCCGGTCACGCCCGATCTGAGCGAATTCAGCCGCGCTGATGGTCTCGAGAAATACGAGGGCATGCGTGTGGCAGTCGAGTGGCTGGTCCTGACGGCGCCCACGGGCGGCAGCGTCCGAGAGGGGTCCGCCACTGCGACCAGCAACGGCATTGTCTACGGCGTTGTGCCGCCGCTTCCACGGCCCTACCGCAAGCCCGGCGGAGAAGAGGGTCCGGAGCGGCTTCGGGTGGACATGCGCTCGCAGGGTGGAGCGGTGCTCGATCTTCCCAGCAGGACGGTGCTGCGCAACCTCGTGGGACCGCTGGACTACGGCGCGCGCACCTATACCATCGTGCTGGACGCGGAGGCGAAGCCGGACATCTTTGGCGGCATGAGTGTGGTCGCACTGCCTGCGCCGGCGGCAGATGAGTTCACGGTGGCGTCATTGAACCTGCAACGGTTCTTTGATGATCAGGATGACCCGAGCACCAGTGATGCGGTGTTGTCGCCGGCCGCTCGTCAGACGCGGGTGCAGCGAACCGGGCATACACTGAGGCTCGCCATGGGGCAGCCTGACGTCCTCGCCGTGCAGGAAGTTGAGAACATCGAAACGCTGCGGCTGCTCGCGGCCGAGCTCGGCGGCTACGAGGCGCATTTGCTGGAAGGCAGCGATCCCTCGGGCATCGATGTGGGATTCCTCGTCAAGTCTTCCCGCGTGCTCGTCCGGAACGTGACGCAATGGGGCCGAGACGAGCGTCACATCGCACCCTCCGGCGCGTCCGAGTTGACGCACGACCGCCCGCCCCTGGTCTTGCGCGCGCAGACCACTGACGCCGCCGCAGTGCCGTTCACGGTGGTCGCCGTGCACCTGCGGTCGTTGATCGATGCCGGCGAACCACGGGTGCGGGCCAAGCGTGAGGCGCAGGCGCGATCGATCCGCCAACTGGTGTTGGAGCGGCAGGCCGGCGCGCCCGCCGAGCCGCTGATTGTCACCGGCGATTTCAACGCCTTCCAGTTTGCTGACGAGTGGAACGATCTGGTCAGCGTCATCAAGGCGGACACGCTGGTCAACCTCACCGATCTGCTGCCGCCGGACCAGAATTATTCCTACGTGTTCGGCGGCGAGACGCAGACGCTCGATCACGTGCTGGTGAACGGCGCGGCCTCGGCGCGTCTCACTCGCATCATCTACCTGCGGAGCAATGCTGATTTTCCCGAGACGGTGCGAAACTTTCCGGCGCGCCTGGAGCGCATCAGCGACCACGACGCTCCGGTCGCGTATTTCACCACAGTGGCAGCGGGCGCGAGCATCGCTCCGGTGCGGGTGCTGAACGCGGCCAGCAGACTGACGGGAGCGGTTGCCCCAGGCGAGGTTCTGGTTCTGCCCGCGGTCGCAACGCGGGTCTTCTTCAACAGCGTGCCCGCTGCGATACTACACGCCGGCGCCGACCATACGATCGCCATCGCACCGTTCACACTCGCAGGCTCCACGACCGAAGTGCGCCTCGAAGGCGCTGCCGGGGCGCGGAGCTTCCTGCTTCCGGTTGTCGAAAAAGTTCCGGGGATTTTCACCGTGGACGGATCCGGCCGCGGCCAGGGCGCGATTCTTAACCAGGACTTCACGACGAACAGCGCGGCGCGGCCTGCGTCCCGCGGATCGATGATCATGATCTTCGGAACGGGCGGCGGCCAGACCGAACCACCGTCGCGCGACGGGCAGATGGCCGGCGGCGATCCACCGCGGCTGAGCCATGTCTTCGTCGAGATCGATGGCATGCCGGCCGAGGTGACCTATGCGGGCGCGGCGCCGGGAATGGTCGCGGGCGTCTGGCAAGTGAATGTACGCGTACCCGAGGGGATCACGCCGGAGGCTGCGGTACCGGTGCGCGTCGGGATCGGCGGGCGATGGAGCCAGCCGGGCGTTAAGCTGGCGGTGCGGTAGATGGCAATTCTGGCCGGACGCCAGGTGGGCCGCCCGCTTCCCAAGCGCGGTGACGTGACCCCCCGGCGCTCAGCCTGGCTCACCAGGACAGTTCGCCCAGACCGCCGCGTGCGCCTCAGTATTTCGCTCGCGTGTTGTGCCGGTCGAATGGCTGCGGACCCAGTCGCCCGCGTTCCTCAGGGCGCGGCTGCGGATGCGCCGCATGTGTGGCCGCCGGCGAGCATCACCGGCCTTCCTGCATCCCTGCCGGAGCATTCAGGTTTCCGCCTCGCCCGAACGATAGCGCAGGCGCGCCTGGCCGAGCAGGATTTCGTCGCCGGGTTCCAGCGCAACGCCGCGGCTCGAGCCCGAGGGCACCGGAATGATCCGGCCGCGCCGGACCACCGTGGTGCCCGCGGCGCTGCGGTCGTCGAAGACGCGGAAGCGGGCGGACTCCGCATCGTATTGGATGTGGGCATGGGCGCGCGAGACCGTCGGGTTGGGCGGGTCGGGCGAATCCTCGAAGGCCACGTCGTTGCGGCGCACAAGGCGGTTGCGCGCATCGAGCACGTCGGCGAGTCGGCCGATATCGATCCGCTCCTGCTCGAATGCGTACGCAGCCTGCTCGGCGGCGCCGTGGAGAATCTCGATGGTGACGCGGCGCGATGCTGGCCCCGCGGCCGGGGTCGCGTGCTCGGGCCAGGTGCGCGCGTAGGTCACGAAGAATCCGCAGGCGGCGAGCTCGGGCGACGCGTCGCTCGAGAGGCGGACGTCCACGGTCAGGTCCTGCGGCACCTCGGCGCCATGTTCCTTCAGGTAGTCGGCAAGGTTGGTGGCGAGCGCCCCGGGTTCGAAGAAAACCATCTCGAAGACCGGCCGCCGATCTTCGGAGGGCAACAGGATGGTGACCGCGAGCGAGTTGTACGGAAATACGAGGCGCCCGCGCGGCAGTGTTTCAATGCGCGCGACGGCGTCGTGCAGAATTCCACGCTCGATCTCGATCAGCTCGCGGCCGGCGGCGGTGTTCGCCGGTGAGTGGAACAGCTCGCGCAGCTTCTCGTCAATCGATTGTTCCAGGCGGCGGAGCAGGCTCATTCCGTCCTCTCGAGTAGCCCGAGCTCGCGCGCCACATTCACGACTTGCGTGGCCACCGGCGCCGCCGACGTGCCGCCGTACTGGCCGTGCTCGATGAGGATGGCGAAGGCAATCTTCTTTGGGCCCGAGGCAGGCGCATAGCCGATGAACCAGGCATGCGCGGGCTTGTCGCCAAGCTCGGCTGTGCCAGTCTTGCCGGCGACGGGCTCGGCCGCCGAGGAAGCATTGCGACCGGTACCGCGCGTGACTACCTCGCGCATGTATTGTCCGAGCAGGCCCGCAATTTGCGGCGAGAGCACGCGCTGGGGCGGCTGCACGCGCGGGTTGCTCTCATCGATCACCCAACGGCCGTAGGGCGTCATACCCCCGTTTGCCACGGTCGCGGCTACGCGCGCCATCTGCAGGGGCGTGGTCACCACCTGTCCCTGGCCATAGCCGGCCTGGGCAAGCGCTTCCTTCAGCTTCGCCGGGGTGTTCGGGTTCGCGACCGAAATGCCAAACAGTTTCGCTGTCTCGAGCAGCGCCTGAGGACCGACCTGGTAGGCCGCGAGCTGCGCAAAATATGCGTTGCAGGAAACCACCATGCCGCGCTCCATCGCGACCGAGCCGTGCGGGTTCCGGTCGGCAACGTCGTCGCGCACCGGCCTTCTCCAGCCGCGGACGTAGTTGCCGACGCGGCCGTCGGGGAGCCGCCTGCATTCGAACTGCTTTTGCGCGTTTTCGGGATCGCGGCGCAGCGCGGCGACGGCGGTGACCACTTTGAAGGTCGAGCCCGGCGGATAGATGCCATAGCGCGGGCGGTCGAACAGGGCTTCATCTGATTCCGGGGCCGTGAGCGTGGGCGGCATTGCGGCGGGCCAGGGATAGCTCACTGAGGCAAGCAGGTCGCCATCGGCGGGGTCGAGCACGACGAGCGCGCCGCGTTCTTTTCCCAGTTTGCGGATTTGATCGCGCAGAATGGCCGCGCCGCGCCATTGCAGGCGCGCGTCGATCGACACGCGCACGTTCCGGTTGCGGTCCAGAATGCGGCGGACGGCGGCATGATCGGGCTGCCAGCGGTGCCGCAGAAGCGGGACGAGCTCGCGGTAGTCGTAGCGGATCGTGTAAGTCGGCTGGCCGGTGCGCGGATCGGGAACCGCGACAACGCGCGCGCGGTCGTCGTAGCCCTGCAACTGCACGGCGGAGTCGCGCTCCTGGAGGCTGCTGTTCCGCGCGCTCCAGTTCGCGCGCGTGCGCAGGTCGCCGAGCAGGTGCACCGCAGTCGCCCCCAGCAGGTAATATCGTTCCGCCTCCCCGCCTGCTTGTGGCGGGAGAGGAATCCCGAGCCGCGCGAATTCCGCCCGATGTTTCTCGAGCTCCGTCCAATCGCTGGTGGCAATCGGCAGGCCGTTGCGGTCGTAAATGGCGCCGCGCGGGATGCCGCGAGCGACCGCCATCAGCCGCGGATTATATTCATAGCGACGCACGCCGTCGGCCTGGGTGGTCAGCGCGCCCGCGCCCACAATGGGATCGGCCTGGAGCACCTGCACGTACGCCGCTTTCAGCAGCAGCATCAAGGCAGCGGCGGCGAGCACGCGCGCGATCGAAGCCACCGGTTTCCGGAATGGCTCGGTATGCGATCCGTCTCCAGGGTTGCGCGAGACGGACAACAGGATTCCCACCAGAACGAAATTCGCCAGCATCGCGCTGCGCCCGTAGCTGAGAAACGGCGTGACGATGCCGGAGAGCGGGATCAGGTCGAGCGCTCCGCCGGCGATAAACAGCACCTGAAGCGCGAGCAGAAGCGTGCAGCCGAGTGCGAGGAAGAACGCGTAGTCGCTGCGCGCGCGTGCGGCAGCGCGGAAGCCGAACACCGCGAGCACGACGTATGCGGCAGCGGTGGCGAGCAGGCCGGCGAACCCCCATTCTTCGCCCATTGCCGCAAGCACGAGGTCGGTATGAGCCGCCGGGATCAGGTCGGGGTCACCCAGGCCAAGGCCCGTCCCGAAGATACCGCCGGTCGCAAAAGCCCACAGCGAATGCACCACCTGGTCTCCGCCCCGGACCAGGTTGTCCCAGGGCGAGATCCACATCTCGACGCGATCCGAGACGGTGCGCGGAAAGCCGAGCGCGTATCCCGCTCCGAAGCCAGCGATGAGAACAGCGAAGCCGCCGGCCGCGAGCAGGTACTTGCCCCGCGCGACTGCGTAAAGCAGAAGAAAAAGGCTGGAGATGACGAGCGCCGGTCCCAGGTCGCGCTGCAGGAAGAAGAACAGCAAAATCGCGGCGACACCGAGTACCACCGGCATCAGATATTCGAGCCGCGGAACTTTCACGTAGCGCGAGAGGCGCGTCAGTTCGGGACGGCGCTCTTCGAGCGTGCGCAACAGCTCCCAGCGGCGTGCGAAGTACCCGGCAAAGAAGAAGACGAGCAGGATCTTGATCACTTCCACCGGCTGGAACCCGAGCAGATTGACCTTGGCGTCACTCGTGCCCGGACCGGAGCCGAACAGGATCAGCAGAACCGACAAGAAGCAGGCGGCGAGCATCGGCACATAGCTGAAGCCGGCGAAGCGTTCGTAGTCCACCAGTCCGGCGGCCGCGAGCAGCACAACGCCGAGAATCACACCCTGCGAGAACTCTGCAAAAGCCAGCGTGTCGCGCAAGGGGTCCCGCAGAGAGAGCATCAGGGCCAGCCCGATGCCGGTGAGCAGAAAGACGCCGGGTAGAACGGCCTGGCTGCCCTTGAATCCACGTATCGTCCAGAACAAGTGTGCGGCGTAAAAGACGAGGACAAAAGCGCCGGACCAGAGCAACAGCGCCCATCGGAAGCGTCCGGGTGAGCGGACCGCGAGGCGAGGCTTCAGTGCCGCAAACTGCGCGCGCGTGAGCAGTGGCACGGTCAGCCCGCCGTCTCGCGGCGTCTGGCGCGTGATGCGATCGCGATAGGCGCCGGTGCGAAGCGCGGCCGGGATTTCCTGCACCGGCAGGCGGATTCTGGCGAGCGTTCCGGCGTTCGGGAGCGAACCGCCTCGATCCCTTACGCTGTCGAAGATCTCGCGGGCGACGAACTGGCGTTCCACCGGGTTTGCGATCAGCGGCTGCAACACGGGATAGAGCTGCTGCTCGCGCTCCAGGCGCGCCAGGTCGAGCGTGTTCGGATAACCGGCAAGAACGCGGGCTTTCGCGGAGTAGACGAGGAACAGAGCAGCCGCGGCGAGCAGCGTGGCGGCGAGCAGGGCGGTAAACTCGACCGAGCGGTCCGCGGGACCGGCGGCAGGCCCCGCGCCCCGGCGCGCGCGGTCCTCGGCCGTACTGCGGGTGACGGCCATTACTGTACCTGACGCAATTCCTCGCGGCGGCGTTCGATCAAAGCGAGCCCGTCATGGACTCGCCGCAAACTGTTGGCCGAGCCGGCGAAGGGGACGATGCTCTCGTACAGCTCGCGCGCGCGCTGGTAATCTTTTTCGGCGCGCCGGAGGTAGTCCTGCTCCTCGGGCATGTCCAGCGAGTTCTCGGCTTCGCGCATCATGCGCTCAGCGCGATCCCGGTAGCCGTCAGCGAGCTGTGCGGTTTCGCGGCGCCCGGGGTCATGGCCGCGCCGCTGCGCCTCGCGCAGCGCGTCCTCGGCCCGGTCGATGTCATGAAAGCTGTAGACTTCCAGGCGCGCGAGCCCCAGGTAAGGATCTGGTGATTTCGGCATCAGGCGAGCCGCCTGCTCGAACTTCTCGCGCGCGGCGTTGAGCAGCCTGCTCTCCCGGACGGCTGTACCCTGGATGCGGTCGAGGTGCGCCTCCGCGAGGCGGAGCTTGCCGCGGATCTGATCGTCGCCCGGCAGCAGCTCCAGCGCATGAGCGGCGCTGGCCTGAGCTCGTAGCCAGTCGGCTTTGCCGACCGTCGGCGAATCTGAATGACGATACTCCCCGATGACCTGGTCCGCCTGCGCGAGCAGCCGCCTCCGCAGCGCCTGCCGCGGAGCCGAAAGCGTCGGGCCGAGATGCGCGCTTAGCGAAAGTTCCTGATACCTGGTCCAGGCGGAGTTCAGGTCACGCAGCTTTTCGGCTTCGAGCTCGCGAGCGAGCTGCGCGCCTTCCCGCCAGACATCGATCTCGTTCACGAAAAGGTAGCCTAGAAAAACTGTCATGAAGCCCGCGATGGCGAGCCGCACAGCGCGGGCGCGCGAGTTCGGGGCGTGCTTAGGTTTCCTGGGCGCCGGCGCCGCCTTCGCCGGCCGGGGCGCGGCAGTGGTGCGGCGTGTCTCCTCGTCGGCGACGGCGACCGCGGCGGCCGAGCGCGCCGTCGCGGGCTCGCCGGCGCCGGAGCCCGCGGCCGACGTGCGGCGCGTCGCCTCGACGTCGTCGACCCCAGGCAGCGTCGGCGGCACGGCCGGCAGAATCTCCTCGAGCGCGTCGCGGAACTCGGCGGCCGTGGCATAGCGCGCGCCAGGGTCGGGAGCGAGCGCTCTCCCGAGCACCGCCTTCACCCCTTCGGGAAACGTTTCCGGCATCGGCCGCAACGCGCTGTAATTCCGGATGAAATGCTCGAGTTTGGGGACGTTCTCGGCATGGAAGTAGGGACGCCGGGCTGCCATTTCGTACAGGACCACGCCTACCGACCAAAGGTCCGAGCGCCGGTCGACCTCGCCCGTGTTCAGCCGCTCGGGCGATGAGTATTGCACGCTGCCGAACTGGTTCGCCGTGAACTTGCGGGTCAGCGACAGCGCCTTGGCGATGCCGAAATCGAGGAGCTTCACCTCGCCATGAGGCGTGATGCGGATATTGCGCGGCTTGATATCGCCATGCACGATGCCCTGGAATTCCAGCCCGTCGATGGTGGTGCGGAAGTTGTGCGTATGATCGAGCACGTCACAGACGTCGCGTGTGATGCGCACTGCGAACGGCAGGCCGATTCCCGCACCGCCGAGCAACTCCGCGAGATCGCGGCCCTCGATGTACTCCATCGCTATGTAGAAAAAGCCATCAAGGTCGCCGTACTCGCAGATCAGCGTGACGCGCGGATCGACGGCGCAGAGGCGGGACTGGAGGATCGCGCCCCGCCGTTCGGCCTCGACGATTTCGATGCTCTCGGGATCGGGGCCGTGATCGATCAGCTTGAGAGCGACGGGCGCCTCGGACTCCGTGTCGATGGCATGGTAGACGCGGCCCATGCCGCCGCCCGGAAGCTTCTTCAGGATACGGAATTTGCCGAAACGCTTAGGATGCATGGCCCATCACTTCGCGGCGATCACGCGAACGCGGCGGCGGGCCGGCGCGTTGGGCAGTCCGACAACGTTTTGACGGAGCAAGTCGGCGGGATCGAACAGCGGCGACACCCAGATCTCCTCGGCGCCGCTCTCCACGATCGTGTTGCCGCCGAGGAACGGCTGGGACGAGCCGGTGACCTCCACACCCGGCGAGACTTGAGCTTTGTCGCGGCCGTTTCGGGCGATGAGGTTGTGAACGAGCTGTGGCCGCGCGGAGTCCGCCACCAGGATGCCGGGCCCCAGGTTGTCCAGCACGCGGCTGGCGCGCAGCACTGGCAGGGAGGCGCCGCGGATGAGGACGCCCGTGCGCACGCTCGTGATCTCGAGATCCGACGCCTCGAGCGAACTGTCCTCGATCAACAACCCGACCTCCGCGATGTTCGCGCCCGTGCTGGTGATGCGGAAGCCGACCAGCCGCGCGGCTTCGACTTTGCGCGCGGCCACCACCGGTCCGGCGGCGGCGATGGTGGCCCGGTGGCGCTCGCGGCTGATCAGGCTTACGCCGGATCTGAGGGTCACGTTCTCCGCATAAGTGCCCGGCGCCACCACAACCGTGTCGCCGGGAAGCGCCCGCGCGAGCGCCTCGCCGATGGTCGCGAGATGAGAACCGGGAGCCGGTCCGACGGTCCAGTGCAATGGCGGGCGCACGCTGCCGAAGCGGAGCCGTCCGCCCGACTCGGTCTGCTGCCAATACGGCTTGCTCAAAGCGATGATCAGCAGCGCTGCCAGAATACCGTAGAGCAGGAACGCCGCGCGGCCGGTGAAGATCCATCCGGAATTCGCGGCGGCTTCGGCGTAATCCGCCGGCGGGGCATCAGCCGGGCGGACGGCCGAGGCATACGCCGGGCCCTCCACCAGCAGCACGGAGACATTGTCTTTGCCTCCCGCTTCATTGGCGGCGGCAATGAGTGCGCGCGCCGCACGATCGGGCGTGCCGGCGTGCTCTTCGATGATGCGGCGGATCTGGCGCGACGGCACCTGGTCGCTGAGACCGTCGGTGCACAGGAGCAGCAGCTCGTCGGATGCGAACTGCAAGCGTACTATTTCGATGAACTCGAGGTCGTCCGGAGCGTGGCGCTCGGAGCCGACGTCGCGGTAAACCTCATTGCGGCGCGGGTGGCGCATGGCTTCCGCCTCGGAGAGATCGCCCGCGTCCTCGAGCTCGCCGACCGGTGAGTGATCGTGTGTGGCCTTCTGCATCGCACCCGGGCGGAGCAGGTAGAGCCGCGAGTCGCCGACATGACCGGCCACGACTTCGCCGTTATCGCTGAGCATGGCCAGGGTCAGCACGCATGCCATGCCTTTCCAGCCGGTGTTCGATTGCGCCAGGTCATGGATTTCATTGCTCGCCAGCGCAATGGCCTCGCGGATGCGCTCCTCAACCGTCCCGGTCTGGCGCAACAGGCGGCGGACGATGAGATCGCGCGCGATCTCGGCCGCCTTTTCCCCCGCAGCGTGGCCGCCCATGCCGTCAATGACAAGGAAGATGCCGCGCTCGACGTCCCAGAAGATACGGTCCTCGTTGTTGCCGCGGACCCGTCCTTTGTCGGAGAGACCGGCACAGCGGAGGCGGGTGATCACGGCCATACGCAGGCTTACCGGGTCTTCACGATGTGCAGCCAGGCGAAATAGAGCCCGAAAGCAAGCAGCAGAAGCAGGAAAGGGATGCGCGCGAAATAGAGAGTCGTCATGCGGCTTCGAAGTCGATGAACACCACACCGGCCAGGCCGATGCGGGCGCGAGAGGGCAGCGGCGTCTCCACGTTGATGTCCTTCTTGTGGCCGCCGGCGGTGCGCTCGATGCTGCTGGGGAGCGCGTCTCCGTTCACGGTCGTGCCGAACTGGCTGACATCCTTGATGAGGAATCGGCGGCCGGCCGGGTCCCGGCGAATACGGCAGTGCTCGCGCGAGACATCGGCGGGCGCCTCCGTCTGCACGTCCACCCAGAAAGACTTGCCGCCGCGGCCAATCACGATCAGATCCTTGCTGATGGTGAAGGTCTTGGGCCCGCCTTCATCCTCGTAGCGCAGCCACCCGTACACCGGTTTTGCGGTCTGCTGCGGCTCGTGTATTTCCTGGCGCGAGCTGGCGGCGCCGTCCGGCGCGCGCCGGGTAATGAGCGTCGTCATAGCTCCGGCGCCGAGCTCGGCCCTCGGTTCCGAGCCCAGCTCGGAGTAAATCTCGATCTCGCCGCGCTGCAGACGACCTTCATAGTCCGGATGGAAATCGATGCTCCAGTCCGGCTCAAGGATCTTGTACTCGAGCCTGGGGCCGGTGCTCAAGCCCAGCGCCTTGACAATCCCCGGCCGCTCGCTTTGCGCATTGAGCTGCTCCAGCCGCTCGGCGAGGGCTTTGCCAGCTTCCGAAGTCACGATCGACAGGATCGGGCGAATCTGCTCGTAGTCGTCGCGGTGCAGATGAACATTGAAGACGCAGGGCAGAAGCGCCGTGTGGCGGATGCGGAAGATGCCGGAATCGACGTTGCGGAGCAGCTCGTAGATGATCTCGTCGCCTGCGAGCCGCTCGTCCTGGATGCGCGATTCCGCCATGACAGCGCCGTTCTTTTTCATGGTAGCGCCGGCAAGCCCTCGACTCATCAGCGGCGCGTTAGCGCGCCAGAGACTCGCCGGCGTAATCCCAGGATGGCTGCGTGGGCGACGGCTACCGCACGGGGCCGCTGAGGCGGCCCGCGGCGCAATCGTAATCGTAGAATTTGTCTCCGGGCAAGGAGAGCGCGGTGACGCGGACCCGCAACACGTTGGGTCCATCCCAGCGTTCGAACCGGGTTGAGAACGGTTCTGGTCCAGGCCAGCGCAGTTCGCTCGGGGGCTCACCTGGTGCGCCGGCATAGACCCGAGCGGGGCTGGGTCCGGCCGCGTCGAAGATCTCGAAGGCAAAGCATCGCCGGCCCGGGGACCACGACAGGCGCCGGACGTCATCGCCACCCGCGATGCGATGCAGGCGGACCGGCGCTTCGCCCGCGCGGGCGAGAACCACCCAGCGGTGCCCCGCGACCTCCGCAACGCCCAGTTCGGCGGCGCCTGTTTGCGGCGCCGGGGACCTGAGCGCCCAAACTGCGGCGAACGCGATCGGCATGCCGGCGAACAGCACCAGTTGTTTCCACGACAGCACTGAGCTCTCAATTCGAGACGCGGGCGTGTTGTCGCGGGTTGCAGCGGCCCCCTGTCCGGACGCCGCGGGCGGGCCTGCTCACGGCTAGGTCCGCCGGCGGCCCGCTCGAGGGATGCGAGCGCCGGCCGAACTCGTGAATCGCCCTCCCGGCCGGCAGAACCTCCTACTTCGCCGGCTTGGCTGGAGCGGGGGCGGGTGGCGGCGGCGGAAGATCGGAGTTGAAAATGTCCTCCGCGGCCTTCCAGGCGCCGCCCTCCTTTTTCCAGGCGACCACGTACTTGCCGCGATCCGTAACCGGATTGCCCTGCGGGTCGTTCATCGTCAGATCGTACGTTCCCTGGCTATAGGCCAGATCCCCGGATTTCGCCACGACAGTCTTGGCCGGCTGCCATCGGATCGAAGATCCGGGAGCATTGAAGAGCTGTTCCCAGAACTTGCGGATGCTCTCCTTTCCCGTCGCCATGGGTGCATTAGGCGGATGCACGGAGGCATCCGCGGCATAGTACGAAATTGTCTGCTCCAACTGCTTGGCCGATGCCGCGTTTGACCAGGCGGTGTCGGCATCGCGGATCGCGGTTTCTTCGGCTGCAACATTCACGGCGGGTTCGCGGCTGCATGCGCCGGATAAACCGAGAACACAAAGAACCAACAGAAGGGTTCGAAGTTTCATACTCTCTCCTTTTTCAGCGCGCCCGGCGCGGTGCGGCGATCACACGCGAGACGAAGAGATCGACCGCCACACCGGCGCGCACTTCTTTGGCGACCTGGACCAGGCCGCCTGGGTCCGACTTAAATGCGGTGAGGCCGTAGCTGATGCCCCGCTGTCCTTTCGTCTCCACCGTGACGTTGCCGTGCACGAGGTCGACGAGCCCCTGTTGGAAGGTCGCAAGGACGGCAAGCGGGTCATGCAAAACCGGCGTCCGCTCTGGCTTGCCGTTCTGCCAGATGCCGATCAACTGCCGCAGGAACCGCACGTTTTCGTGCGGCGATGAGTCCATCTGTTTGAGGTGGTCAAGGCTGAGCCGCGTCTGCAGCGTCACGTCGAGGCCGATGGCGACCACCGGCAGCCCGGAGCTGTACAGAATCGCCGACGCTTCCGGGTCGCGGTAGGTGTTGTATTCGAGCCCTGCGCGGAAGAACACGCCATTCATGAGCACGATGCGTTCAATATTGCGGGCGATGCGCGGCTCGGCCCGCAACGCCAGGGCAACATTCGTCGCCGGACCGTAGGCGAGGACGGTGATCTTCTCGCGCGCGCTCAGGATGGTGTCTATCGTAAGCTGCACGCCGTTGCGGCGCCTGTCGTCCGGCATGTGGTAGCCGGAAGCGAGCGCGATGGTCTGGCGCACGGGGCGGGTGTCGAGCTTGTCCATGAGCGGCTGCTCGGCGCCGGTGCCGACCGGGATGTCGGTGCGGCCATACAGCTCGAGGATGCGCCAGGCGAGGTCGGCCCGGCGCTGGCCGTGCTGCAGCACCGTCACCACGGCGCGCACATCGAGCTCGGGCGACTGGAGGGCAAGCGCGAGCGCCAGCGCGTCGTCGATGTCGTCGCCGATATCCGTGTCGAGGATCACCGGGATGGCGCCGGGCGCGAGGGCCGCCGCGAGCAGCAGGATGAGGAGGGCGCGCATGGGTCAGTCGGGCGAGCGCGCCGCCGGACCGGCGGCTGATCTGCCGAGAGGCTGCAGGAGCTCGAATCCCAGGTCGGGCTTGCTTTGGCGCACCAGGTTCCGCGGCGGGTCTTCAAACCGTTCGTGCTGCGGCGCCGGCGGCAATGCGAGTCCGGCCGGGGTGATCGTTTGCAGACGCATATCGGCATCGAAGAATACCACATGGGCCACCGACGTGGGATTTGACCCGGCCAGCCCCAGCGATTCCGCAACCAAGTGCGGGAAAGCAGCCCAAGTGTAAGAAAAGCGTGGCGGCGTTGGCTCAGAAGAAGGCTGAGGAGATTCTCTTTGGGCAAGACGGGGCGGAAAGGGCGTTAACTCGTGGTAGAAGCCGCAG
>JACOTZ010000248.1 GCA_016178155.1 Acidobacteriota bacterium | reverse complement strand
AGGACATGGCGGCAAAGATCGTGACGGAGGATGACGGCATGTGCTGGCCTCCGCAATCGTCGCGCATCATCGGCGTCGAAGTGAAGTGCGGATACTTTGACGCGCAGGATGGCCCGCAATCTGACAAATCGTCCAGGAAGAAGACCAATCGTCTTCGCCAGCGGATCGATCTTCTGCTGCAAATGGGGTTCAATGCGGTCGGGCTGCTGGATATCGTCGGCAATGAGCCGGCGCATGGCCAGAACGCATATCTCGAAGCGCTTTCGCGGGCGCGGCAATCGGCCCGAGCCTTCCAGCCGATCATTGAAGCCCGGCTGACAGACGAGATACCCGCGGCTCATTTCTGCTGGTCCGTTGGATCGGTATTCGACCGTGATGAAAAATTCAGCGGCGGCGGAGGATTGTTAACAGTCCGGCGCGGGCTTCCAAACCCGCTGCTTCACGCGGGCGACCCGACTGCACTGGCAAACCGCAAGGCGATCCTTGCGAGCGTGGCAACGATGCTCGGACAGATCCCCGCTCCGCGCTATTGTCCCTTGTTCTTTATCGACTGCGAGGATTGCGGGCGCCTGCATTTCCTGGACGACACCGCATGCGTCTGGAAGCCACGAGGCAGGGCTGCTCCGCCACAAAATCCAAATTTGTGTGAGCAAGTGTGAGCAGAAACGCTATAAGTTATTGAAAACATGGTAGCGCTAACGGGAATCGAACCCGTATTTAAGCCTTGAGAGGGCTCCGTCCTAACCGTTAGACGATAGCGCCAGCGGGTGAGGCACCTGCAAGCGCCATTATAGCAACGATGTACAATCGGGGCGATGAAAACGCCTCCGCTGCCTCCGCTGATGCTCGCCGCCGCGGTCGCGGCAGTGCTCGCCGCCGCCGGCCGGCCGCCGGAAGTTCCGTTTCAGAAGCATGTTCTCGACCTGGGCGCGAATGAGACCTGCACGCTCGCCGATGTCAACGGCGACCAGCGGGTCGACATTGTGTCCGGCGAGAACTGGTTCGAGGCGCCGGGCTGGACGAAGCACAAATTCCGCGACCTGCCGTTCACCAACAACTACATCGACAACTTCAGCGACCTGGCGCTCGACGTCAACGGCGACGGGCGCGCCGACATCATCAGCGTGGCGTGGTTCTCACGGCGTATCGCGTGGTTCGAGAACCCGGGTAAGCCGGCCGTGACCTGGAAGGAACACCCGGTCGAAAGCGGATTTCCCAACGAGTTCGCGTTCCTGGTTGACCTCGACAATGACGGCAAGGCGCAGGAGCTGCTGCCGCAGTTCGGCAACCCGAAAGCGCCGCTGAGCTGGTACGAGGCGAAAAACGGCAAGCTCGTCCGGCACATCATCAGCGGCCGCAGCTACGGGCACGGCATCGGCGCGGGCGACGTGAACGGGGACGGACGCGCCGACGTGCTCACGCCGCAGGGATGGCTGGAAGCGCCGCCGGACCCACGCTCGGGCGACTGGAAGCATCACCCGGACTGGAGCGAAACCAAAGGACTCGGGTTCCTGCACGTCCACGACGTAAACGGCGACGGACGCAACGACGTGGTCACGAGCTACGCGCACGATTACGGCGTGTTCTGGATGGAGCAGGGCGCGGACGCGAAATGGACCAGGCGCATGATCGACGAAAGCTGGTCGCAGGCGCACGCGCTCACGCTCGTCGATCTCAACGGCGACGGCCGCAAGGACATTCTGACCGGCAAGCGCTACATGGCGCACAACGGGCGCGATCCGGGCGAGCGGGAGCCGCTGGGGATCTACTGGTACGAGCATGTCGAGGGCGCCGATGGTAAGAAGCTAGAATGGGTTCGTCACGTCATTGATTACGCCGGCCGCGCGGGCGGCGGGATGCAGATTCCCGTGGCCGACCTGGACGGCGACGGCGACCTCGATTTCGCCGTCGGCGGCAAGAGTGGCGTGTTTCTGTTCGAAAATCTCAGCAAGCGAAAAGGGAAATCCAAGTGAACACAAAAGACATGACGCGGCGCAGCGCCATCGCACTGGCTGCGACTCCGCTGCTTTCGGCGCAATCGCCGAATGACACAGTGCGCGTGGCCATGATCGGCGTCGGCAACCGCGGCTCGTTTCTGCTGCGCCACACGCTGCGCATCCCGGGCGTGCAGGTGGTGGCGATCGCCGATATCGATGAAGAGCGCCTGAAGGCGGCGGTGGCGCAGGCGGAAGGGGCGGGCCAAAAACCGGAGGGCTTCACCGATTTCCGCAGGATGCTCGACCGCCGCAAGGACATCGACGCGGTGATCATCGCCACGCCGGTGGACACGCACAAGGACATCGCGCTCGGCGCGCTCGAGGTCGGCAAACACGTGTATTGCGAAAAGCCGATGGCGCACCGGGAAGAAGACGTCAAGATGATGGTTCTGGGAGCGCGCAACGCCAAAGGCGTTTTCCAGTCGGGTTTCCAGCTCCGGCACGATCCCGCGCGCAGCGCCGCCATGAGCTTCATCAAGAGCGGCGAGCTGGGCAGCGTGCTGTTCCTGCAGGCCTACCGCCACACGGGCGACCTGCCGCGGCAGACCGGCTGGTACTTCGATGCCGCGCGCTCGGGCAACAACATCGTCGAGCAGGCCTGCCACATTCTCGATCTGATGACCTGGGCCGCAGGAAAGCCGCCGCTGCGGGCCTTCGGATCGGGCGGGATCAACCTGTACAAAGACATCCCGCCGGGGCGCACGACGCTGGACAATTACGCGGTCATCTATGAGTTCCCGGACGACGTGCGGCTCGTTTTCAGCCACATCTACTTCGACCCGGCGAGCTTCTCCGGGATCAAGGAACGGGTGTTCTGCGCGAAGGGCGCGATCGAACTGCCGACCGCGACCTGGCACGAGCTGGGCGAGCGCGGGCGCCGCGGCCCCGAAATGGTGCACAAGCTGGAGGTGCCGGACGCGGGCAAGGACGCCACCTACCAGTCGCTGGCGGCGTTCGTTGACAATGCGCGGGGCAAGAAGACGCCGCTGAACAACGCCGAATCGGCGGCGAGGTCGACGCTGATGGCAATGATGGGACGCAAGGCGATCTCCGAAAAGCGGGTCGTGACCTGGGACGAGATGATTAAGATCTGACGTAGAGCCGCGGGCCTGCCGTGGCGCCCTCGCAAGGGATGTACGCTGGGCGCAGCGGCGGCCGCCCGCGCGAGACTACGAGACGTGCCGCGAACATGGAACGACCGAACCGGACTGCTTGCGAACGCGCGCAGCTCAGTACGATCAACACGTTATGGAGCCGCGACTGTCAAGGAGCGGAATTTTGCGCCGGAAAGCGACTGGTCAACCGGGGAGGGCCAACTTGTCGTTGGTCCGGCGCTGCCAGGCGTCGATTTTCGCCCGGAGCCTGTTTTGCACTGCCGCCTGTTCGGCCTGGCCGTAGACGTTGCGCAATTCGAACGGATCGCGGCTGCGGTCGAACAGCATCGACAGGTCCGCATCGTGGAGCACAAGCTTCCAGCCGTCCGGCGTGATGACAGTCCGCCCGCTCGGACCCGCCCCCTCGTTGCGGTCTGCTGTCCATTCGAGGAATACATCGTCGGGCGGCCGCTTTCCGGTGAGCGCCGGCATCAGGCTGCGGCCGTCGAGCGTCGCGGCGTCCTTGCCGAGCAGCTCGAGCAGCGCAGGCGCGACGTCGATGTGGCTCACCGGGTGCTTCACGTGCATCGGCCTCTGGTTCCGGAACGGGACGCGTAGCGGGAACGGCACGTGCGTCGCCTCTTCGTACATCACCGACTTGGCAGTCAGGCTGTGGGCGCCCAGCATTTCGCCGTGATCCGTAGTGTGCACGACGATCGTGTTCTCCGCTTGGCCCGACGCTTCCAGCGCCCACAGAATCCTCGCGAAAGCCTGGTCCACGAGCGAACAGAGGCCGGCGTAGTTGCGGTGCATCCGGATCCAACCCTCGGACCCGCGCAGGTCGAGCCCCCTCGTGTTCCCGCTGTTCTATTTGCGGCGCCTCCGAACTCAACGAGGAACCGCGGCCGCAGTTTTCGTTGCTGGTCGGCGGTCCCAATGCTATCGGGTCCCTCTGCGTCCGGACGACCCGCGCGTAACTGCCTCGTGCGGTGGCAAGTCCCCACGGCCAGAGTGACCGGAATCGCTGAGGGTCGCAGCCTGGCAGCAAGTGTTGCGTTTTCAGTAGAGCGTTTCTGAGCCACCAGCGAGCGGCTCGGGCGCCGAAAACGTCATTTTGCGCTAATTGATCGTATTTTCGAAGTAACCCACCGCCAGCTCGGGCTTATGATCGAGCGCGAGCTTCCAGCAGCGGCGCGCTTCGTCCTGCTCGCCCTTGGCCTTGAGCGCGTGGCCGAGGTTGAGCAGCGCCTCGGCGAAATTCGGACGCTCCGAGATGGCGGCGCGATAGTACTTGATAGCGTCCTCCACCTTGCCGGACTTCTGATAAAGCAAGGCAGTGTTGTAGAACAGCTCGGGCGTCTTCTCGCCCTGATTGATAAGCTTGATCTGCAGCTCGAGGGCGCGGTTGAATTCCTCCTTCTCAACCGCGAGCGCCGCCAGGCCGCGGAGCGCGTCCATCGAGCCGGCGTCCAGGCTCAGCACAGTTTCAAAGGCCTTGGAGGCCTGCTCGCGGTCTCCGAGCCGCCAGTGCGCGATGCCGAGATTGACGTGCGCTTCGGGCCACTTCGGCCGGCGTTTCACGCACGCCTGGAAAGCTTCGATGCTGCCGCGGAAATCGCTCTTTTGCAGGCGCAGGTAGCCGAGCCGGAACCAGGCGTCTTCGGAGTCGCTCTTCTGCGCGGTGAGCTTGGCGTACAGCTTTTCGGCTTCTTCTTTCGCGCCCTGCTGCTCGAGAATCGACGCCAGGTTGTAGTAGACGTCGGGCAGCTCAGGCGTGATCTGCAGCGCGCGCTCATAGCAGGCGCGGGCGCCGGCGAGATCGCCGAGCTGCTGCTTCACCATGCCGAGATTGACGTGTGCCTGTTTCGCGTCCGGGCGGATGCGGATGGCTTCCGCATAAGCCTTCGCGGCCGGCTCGAGCCGGTTGAGCTTCTGGCTGGCCACGCCCAGGTTGAACCAGCGCTCGAAGTGATTGGGAGTAGCCTCGACCAGCTTTTCGCAGTAGCGCGCGGCGGCCTCGTAGTCTTCATCGGCGAAGGCGCAGGTGGCCAGGCCTTCAAGCGCGGCGGGCGAATGCGGGCGCAGCTTCATGAGCCGCTCGGAATACTCGCGGACCATCGGAATGTCCTTGCGCGCGATCCCGATGGTGACGAGATTCACCATCACCTCGTCGGCGTTCGCGTTCTTCTCGAGGATGCCCTTGTAGATCTGCGTCGCCTCGTCGAATTGCCAAAGGAGCTGCAGCGCGACGCCTTTTCCGAACAGAGCGGTGTCGTTCGCCGAGTTCTCGCTCAGGCAGCGTTCGAAACTTTCGATGGCGGCCTCTGCTTTCTCCTGGTGCAGCAGGCAGATGGCCAGTCCGAGTCGCGCCTCCGAGCGCCGCGGATCGAGCTCCAGGGCGCGGGTGAATTTCTCCGAAGCCTCCCCGTAGCGCCCCAGTTTTTCCAGGCAGACGGCCATATTGAAGTGGCCGGCGGCGTGATTCTGGTCGGCATTGAGCAGCTTGCTGTAGGTTTTGACGGCGTCTTCGTACTGCTCGAGCTCGAACTGCAGGTGCCCCATGGCGGAGAGGATTTCCCGCGTTTCGCGGCCTCCGGCGGCGCGCAACAATTCCTGCAGAGCCTCCTTGCGTTTTCCTTCCAGATGCAGCGAGACGGCCTTGGCAATCGCGCCCGCGGTATCCGGGCTGCCGTTGGTTTGCGAATTCGCCATTTCTATCTCACAACCCCCTTAACTTCACTCCGGCTCTTGCTCCGGTCCGTCCGGAAAGTCGCGCACCGCGACGGCGCGAGACCAGGACAAGGCAAGCCACACGGGCTGTTCCGGTGAAGTGCTGCCATGTCGCCGGGGCTCAGCGCGGCGGCGCCGGACGCTCCGGATCGGGTGACGACAGGTAGGAAAAGACCTTGCCCAGAGCATCATTCTGGTACGTGACCCTCACCCCGAGAATGCGGGCACGTTCTCCTTTGCCGACGAAGAAGCCCACCCCCCCGGACTGTAGCCTGTCATCAGACCAAACATCGGCCACTTTGCCGCCGACGAATAGGGTGTAGGACTGATCTTTCACATTCAGGCGGATACGGTAGATAGTGTCGTTGTAAACGGTGGCGGGGAGCACAACCTGGTTGCGAGACTCCTCTTTGCCGTCCACGACTGCATAACGCACCACCAGGACGGTGGGCAGCGGCCCCGGCTTGCTCACCATCAGTTTGACGGCGTAATAGTTTCGCGTGTCGGCGGCGCGGAAGACGCAGCTCAGCGCCTTATTTTCGATCTGGCCCGTGAATTCGAGGCTGTAGTTGCGCAAGGTCAGCGACGGCTTGAACAGGGCTAGGGCCCCCGGCTTAACGCCTCCGCGGAGGTCGTAGGTCCAGCTCGTAGCCCATTCGGGGTTTCCCTCCCAGTTGTACAGCCCGGAGGTGAAGTCGTCGGAGATGTCGATCGCCGAGCGGTCGCTGACTTCCTGGCGGATGGTGGTGATGTGGGTTTCCACAGCCTCGGGCAGGGAGGGTGATGGTTGCGCGGTCACGCGGCTGTCCGCCGGCGAATTGGCTTTTGCCTCGGTAGCAGGGCGCGTTGTGGTGTAGGCGACCAGGACAATGAGCAGGAGCGCGGCGGCCGGCACCCATTTCATGCGGCCCGGAGCATGCCGGAAAGCCTTAAGAACCTCCGGCAGACGGCCGGGCCGGAGCCAGCGCGCGGTGGCGGTCTTAAGACCACTGGCCAGCGACTCCCGGCGGGCCGGCGGTTGCAGTAGAAGCGTGGGGAACGCGGCTTCCGGCGCGGTCTGGAAGGCCGGATAGGGCCGGAAGGCCCGAAAGCAGTTGCGCGCATGAATCAGGTCCGGCCAGGGAACCGGAGCAAGCCGGAACGTCCGGCGAGGGCCGGACAACCCGGCAAGCGCCACCGCGAGCTTCGAAGTGGAAGGCTCGACCAATGTCGGCTTGTCCTCGATGAGCGAGCAGACGATCTTGCGGGGTTCGCCATCGCCGCGGCTCCCGCCGCGGGGCGAGGCCCGATAGATACGATCGTGAAACAGCGGCGAGGGGATGACGACCAGGCCGGGGCAGGTAGGCGCGGCGGGGTGCTGCGAGGGTTCAAGCGCGGCGAGGGCGATCGAGTGTCCGTCCGGTACGTCCGGGCAGGTGACGCCAGGGCGCGGGCGCAGGCGATAGAGACGGTGGAGGACGGTCGGCGCGGCGCACCCGGGCGGGAAATCGCCGGCGCGCGGTACGATAGCGCCGAGCTCGGGCCAGCGGGCGCCGGTAACCGGAAGCTGCAGCTCCGGTGGGGCCGCGACCGCGCCGCGCGGGCGCATGCGGTAGAAGCGATTGAGGAAAAGGGGCGCGGCCGCCGAGGCCGGATCACCGGGCGCGGGCGCGCCCGACCGCGGAGGCGCCGCATCAGCGACGGACTCGATGGCGGTGTAAGCTCGCACGTCTTCAGAAGTCCTGCCCGCCGCGGGTCGCGCGCGATAGGGGCGGGCGCCTTCGGGTGGCGCGAGGGGTCTGATGAGCCCGTGACCGAGCACGGGCAGCGCTGCCGTGGTGGCCGCCGCGCTGGCGATGGTTTCCACTGGACCGCGGCGGTCGAAGGATGGGAGCGCGGCGTCGTTCACCCCGCTTCGCGGCCGTGTCCGGTAGCAGCGATCGAGCAGCGGCGGCGCGGGCGTGGATGCGATGCGGCCAAGGGAAGCTAGTTGGAGCGTGCCCGGGCGAGTGGCGGCACCGGAGTCCGTCAGGTCCGCGGCAGTCATGCCGGCGCCCGGCACACCCCCGCGAGGGAGCGTCCGGAACAGGCGGGAGAGCAGGACGGGGGCGACCGCAGTGGCGGAGAGGGCGACGGCAGGCACATGCGCCGCGGCATCCACGACCGCAACCCCGGCCGGGATGGGTTCAAAGGGCGAGAGGGCCGTGCACGACACACCGCTGCGCGGGCGCATTCTGTAGCGGCGCTCGAGCAGGGGCGGGGCGGGCGCGGCATGGACGCCGCCGAGCGAAGCCAAATGCGTCGCGGGCGGGAAAAGCACCGCGCCAGAGTCGCCCAGCTCTTCGGCAGCCAGGCCTGCATCCTGCGCACCGCCTCGGGAACGCATGCGGAAGAATCTCGAGAGCGGCAAGGGCGCGAGGGCTCCGCGGCCAGCGCGGCTTTCCGGCAAACCGGCATCGGCCCCGGCGAGCGGGTCGCCCGCGGAGATCGACTCGAAAGCCGAGACTGCAGCGCACGTGACTGCGGCCGGCCGGAGGCGCCAGCAGCGCCGGAGGGCGGCGGGAGCGCTGGGAATCTCACCCAACGGCATGGGTGCATGCAGGCTGCACGCCGGAGCGGCCGCCAGGGTACCCCCAGCCATCGTCTCCTGCACGGCCGTGTCATTTAACGCGAGGCCCGCGCGGGGCCGCATGCGGAAGCTGGCCTTCACCGCCACCGGCACGCGCTCGGGCCCTCGCGCCAGCAATCCCGGCAACGCTGTGCTATTCGCTATGGCCTGACTTTCCGGCGCCCCGGGCACGAAGGCTGCAATCCGGGGATCCTGGACCGGCGGAAGCGGCACGCAGCACGGATGGTCGAGCGGATCGGGCACCCATGGTTCCACCAGGTCGCTCGGCAGGACTGCCAGGGATACCTGAGACCATGCAGAATCGGCAGCCACCGGCTCGATGGCCTGCAGCGCGCTCAGCTCCCGTGCCGGTACCCCAGGGCGCGGGCGAATACGATAGAAACGCGGCAGCAGAACCGGAGCGCCATAGGGGTGAAGCACCGGCGGGAAGCTCGGGCGAGAGAGAGCGGACAGCGCGTTCAGCCATTCGCCCCCGGTTTCGAGCGAGTCCGCCAGCGTGGCGTCGAGCAAGGCGGCGCGGAGCCGGGGCGGGAGGAATCTCTCGATGGAGCCCGGCGCCGGGGCAGCGGTGGCCGCGGACAGGCGGCCGAGATTCACGGCGCCCGAAAGCGCCGCGGCAGCAGGCTGGAGCGTTTGGAAGCCGGGGGTCGCAGCGCCGGTGGCGCCGCGCGGCCGCATACGAAAGAAGCGGGCGAGCAGCGCTGGAGAGCCGTGGCAAACCAATTTGCCGGGCAAGGTCGCCCGGTGAGCGGCACTCATGAGCGGCGCTTCGTCGCTGGCCGCGCATTCGAGTCCATTAATGCCGGCATCCCGCGCGGGCCGCAGGAGCGGGCGCGCAAAACGGAGAAAGAGAGATGGCGCTCCGATTTGGACTGTGGACGCCGCGGCCGGATATGCGCAAACCGGTGTGTGAACGGTGCCGGGCAATCGCCCGTCCGCGGAAAAAGCAGCCGGAACCGGCGGCAGGAAAGCGTTCACCAGGAGCGGCACGCGAGGCACGGCAGAGTTGAATGCCGCCGCTCTCAAAACCGCCAGCTCCCGGGGATGGACGACCAGCCGGGGTAAGTGGGCGGCGCCGGAATGGAGGAGTGAAGGCGCTTCGCAGGCCAGGCGGATCGCGTAGTCTATGGGCGCGCGGGGGCGCATCCGGTAGTGCCTGAGCAGCGCCCGTGGGCGGCCCTCGCAGGCCGCGATGGTGAGCGTGGGCGGTTGGGCGTTCCGCCGGAATGCTCCGAAATCGACATCCCGCGCATGGATAACGCGCCGCGTGACGTCCGCCGCGACGGCGGCCACTTCCGCCGGACGGCACACGACCGTAGCGCACGCGGCGCGGTGGCGCAAGAGCGGGATCTCGTGTGACACGCCGGTGACCAGGGCCAGGTCGCTCGAGAGCGGCAGGTCGAGAAGTTGCGCATCGGGCACAGGCATCCGGAAGCCGACGAGGGGAGCTGGAGAGGAAAACGGATCCCGGGGAAACCTCCGATGCACCTCAGCACGGAGGGAGCCGGCATCCGCGCCGCCATGCGCGGACGGGACGTGCGCATCGGCCCGGCGGTACTGCTGGAGGCGCTGGCGGGTGGTCTGCAGGCGCGAGACCATCGTCGCCTGCATGCTTTCGAGAAAGAGCTGGCGGTGCTCGCTGGAGCAGAAGCCGTCGTCAGAAAGCTTCTTCCTTAATCGGGGAAGCTCATTTCCGCAGTAGCAGCAGCCCATGTCGAATCACTCGTAGGGATCTCTATCGCGCAGCCGAGGTCAGAAACACCTCACCTCGATGCAAGTCCGGCGACACACCCGCGATCCCGCCGGGAGACAAAGTCCCTTCTATTCATGATTCGACAAATGCGGTGAAAATAAAACGCGTACAAGTACTTAGTTTCAATATCCCTGGCTTAATCCCTGGCGGATTACTAAGCCGAATCCCCTACGCCGTACCTCAGTGTCATCTGCCTCGGCCTGCACGCGCAGAACCGGCATTCCGCCCAGTGATCGTGCTCCGGGCGGCCCGTTTAAGTTTCGCGAAAGACTCAGGAAGGAAGGTTGCGGGCCGCATTACAGCCGGATGAGAGCGCGTGCGAAAGAGCCGACCGGCGCTACAACGCGGCTGGAAATTGCAAGTCCGACTTGGCGAGCGCTTTGTCCAGGATCTCAATCGCTCCGGCTTCGGAGGTTCCGCGACCGATGGAAATCTCGGTGATCAGCATGTGGCGGGCGCGATCGAGCATCTTCTTCTCGCGAAACGAGAGGGGCTTGTCCGCCTGCACCTGGAGCAGACTCTTGAAGACTTCGGCAATTTCGAGGAGCGCGCCGTTCCGCATCTTTTCCGAGTTCTGCTTGAACCGGTTCTTCCAGTCATGGCTGCACCGGCAGACTCCGGCCTCGAGGAAAGTCAGGACCTTCGCGATCTCCCCGTTCTTCGTGACCTTGCGCAGTCCGATGTCGCCTGCATGGGAGAACGGGACCATGACAGTCATGCTGTTGCAGCTCAGCCGCAACAAGTAAAACCGTTCCACCTGGGCACCGAAAGACCGGGTACTGATGTTCTCAATCGTGCCCACCCCATGATTAGGGTAGACGACCTTCTCACCCACCTGAAAGGTCATGCATGGACCTCGATACACCTTGGTCAGGTTGTCACCAACCCATCTGAAACGTGAAACATGAATGGTAAACCCAACTGGCT
>JACOTZ010000247.1 GCA_016178155.1 Acidobacteriota bacterium | reverse complement strand
ACGACCGCCTGCATGCCGTTCGGCAGCTTGCCGGCCGCAGGGAGCGGACGGTCGTCACGATAGAAATGGGCCCAGGACTCGGGGTTGCCGAAGGGGAGGTTACTGGTCGCGCCGACGGCCTCGATGCCCGGCACGGCCGCGAGCCGTTCCGCAACGTCGCGAAGCAGCTTCGAGTTGTGGGCCAGGTCGCCGTCCTTGCGGTCGGGTGGCACGATGGGCGCGGTCACGATGTGCTCGGGCTGGAAGCCGGGATCCGTTTTGAGGGCCTCGAGCAGGCTGCGCATCAGCAGCCCGGCGCCGATCGAAAGCACGACCGCCAGCGCGACCTGGGCAACCACCAGCAGCTTGCGCGTGTGCAGCCGGACGGCGCCTCCGTGCGAGGCGCGCCCGCCGGCCTTGATCGCATCCGTCACATTCGACCCGGTGAACTGCAGGGCCGGAGCGAGGCCGAACACGACCGCGGTCAGCGCCGCCGTAAGGACGGCAAACGCCAGAACGCGCGCATCCACGGTGATGCCGCCCAGGTTCTCCGCGGCCGGGAAGATGCGCTCGAGGCCGACCAGGCTGAGCCGGGCAAACGCCACCCCGGCCGCCGCACCGCCGAGCGCCAGAAGCAGGCTCTCGGCCAGCAGTTGCCGCACCAGCTCCAGGCGGCTGGCGCCGAGCGCGGCGCGAATCGCGAGGCCCCGCCGGCGCACCGCGGCGCGCGCGAGCAGCAGTCCCGCGACATTGGCGCAGGCGATCAGCAGCAGCAGGGCCACGGCGCCGAACATCAGCAGGAGGGAGTGGCGGATATCGCCGCCGATGAATTCGCGGAGCGGTACGACCAGCGCGGTGTTGCCCCCGTTGGCGTCGGGGTACTGCGTCGCCAGCCGCGCCGCGATGACCTTCATCTCGGCGCGCGCCTGTTCGAGCGTCACTCCGGGCTTGAGCCGCGCGATGACGCCGGTGCTGCTGTGCTGTTCCCGCATGCTCAGGCCATATTTATTCTGGGCGAACGCGATCGGGACGGAAACGTCCGCGGTCCGTTTCCAGCGAAATGGCTCCATCACGCCGGCGATCGTCCATACCTGGTCGTCGAGGATCACGGTCCGGCCGACCACACCGTGATCGGCCGCAAATCGGGTCTGCCAGAACCGGTGCGAAAGCACCGCGACGGGCGGCGCTCCGGTCCGGTCGTCGGCCGCGGAGATCGTACGGCCCAGGATCGGCCGGACGCCGTAGGTGCGATGGAAGCCTTCCGAAACATACGCGACCGGAATCCGCTCGTTGCCGCCGGATCTCTTCAGCGTCTCCTCGTACACGCCCGCGATGAAACCGCAGCGGCCGGAGAAAAGCGGCATCGGCCACGGTGAACATGGCGACGTTGGCGCCGATTCCGATGCCGAGCACCGCGAGGATGACCAGGGTCACCGGCAGGTTCGCGCGCAGGCTGCGGATGCCGGAGCGCAGATTTCTGAGGAGGTTTGCCATCGCGTACGCTCCTGGCTGAATGAGCGTGCCCTCGCGGTCGCGGCTCTGCTCATGAACTGAGCCACGACCGTGAGGGACCGGTCGGTCGTCAGTACCAGGTACGCAGGTGGGGGCGGGAGAGTTCGAAACAGAAGGTTCCAAGTGACCGCTGGTTCAGCGCTGCCGCCAGCCGGTATACACGGCCTGCAAGAGCCCGCCCGCCAGGGCGGCCCCGGTGGACGGTTCCCATCACGCCCTATCCAGACCGGGACCTCCACAGGTCAGGGTTGCCGACTACACGTCCAAGCGGTTCCCGTGAGGAGCGTTTTCCAGGAGTAACAGAACGTTTCCGCGGCTGTCCGCTTGCGCGATTTGGGCGTTAGGCATCCAGTGGATCAGTTCATTTGGAACAAGACACGGTGGACTCCCGTGCCTGACAGAAGGCGGGCTGACACCGTCCACCGTAAGGTAGTTCGCGTTCGCGCGTTGGCCGTTGACACCGAATTGCCCTCTGGTAACAACGTTCGACGGCCTAAAGACAATCCCGGGGATTTGTCTTAGGAATACCCAATTAGATTAGACACAGTGATCCGAACAAGTAGAGCCCGTAGCGTTAAGCTGTGGTATATTTGCAGGTACTCTTATGACAAACCAGCGTGTTTCCGCACGTGTTGTGGTTTCCGTGGTTTTGATAACCGGTGCAGTACTCCATCCTCTCACCGCTCAAACGCCGCGTGTTGCATGGACACGCCAGTACGGCACTGGCAAGTTCGACCAGGGACATGCGGTCGGCTATGGTGAATTCGGCGTCTACGCCGCTGGAGATACGACCGGCGCGTTTTCGGAGCAGACAAGCGCCGGCGACAAAGACGCGTTTATCAGCTTGCACGATGAGTCCGGCAACTTGAAATGGATTCGCCAGTTCGGGACGCCCGCAGAAGACGTTGCTACTGGAGTTGCCGGAGACGGCTCGGGCGCCTATGTCGTGGGCTATACCTATGGTGCGCTGACGTCGCGGGCCGGCGGGGCCGATTCCTTCATTCGCAAATACGGGCCCGACGGGGCGGTACTCTGGACACGCCAGTTCGGTTCCCTTACGGACGACGCCGCGAGGGCCGTGGCAACGCACACCAGCGGAGTTTACGTGGTCGGTTATGTGGACTGTTGCGGAGGCTTTCTTCCTGGCCAGCCGCCGGCCGGAGCAACGGATGCCTACATCCGGAAGTATGGTGGCGACGGCAATGAGCTTTGGACGCGCCAGTTCGGCACGCTGGACATCGAGCGCGCGCATGGGGTGGCAGTTGATAATACCGGCGTCTATGTCGCGGGTATTACCACCGGCAACTTCGCGGGTCCCGGCGGTCAGAGGGACGGGTTTGTCCGAAAGTACAGCCACGAGGGCGCAATCCTCTGGACGCGCCAGTTCGGCACTCGTCTTGTCAACGGCGATGCGGCCGTCGACGATTTCTTTGCGATTACCGTTGGTCCTGCCGGCGTTTTCGTCGTCGGCGCGACGGGTCTGGGCGCAGTTCCAGGTACCACTTACGCGGGAGGAGGCTCGGACGCGTTTGTAATCAAAATCGACACGGACGGGGATACGCAGTGGTACCGGCAGATTGGGACGGGGGGTAACGACTACGCTTACGGAATCGCCGTGGGCGGAGGCCTTGTTCTGGTAGCCGGTGGAACCGATGGGGATCTCGTAAACGGTGCCACCGCCGGAGCCGGAGGGGAGGACGCTTTCCTCCGCTTCTATGATTTCGATGGGAATATTGTCGGCACTCAGCAGTTCGGCAATGGCCTGAACGACAGCGGTCGAGGGGTGGTGGCTGTTTCTGGCGCCTTTTTCGTGGCGGGAACGAAAAACGGCGATGCTCTTCAGCAGCAATCTCTAGGCGACAACGATTCGTTCGTGTTGAAAGTGAATGCACCGCCGTCCGTGTTCACCGGCGGGGTGGTCAACGCGGCGAGCTTTGCGCCCAGCCCGGCGCCTCTCGCTCCTGGATCGATGGCCGTAATCTTTGGAGCTGACTTGAACGACGGCGGATCGGCGCTGTCTACGAGTCTTGGTCCCGACGGCAAGGTACTCACGTCGCTGGGGGGGACACAAGTCACCGTAAACAACATCCCGGCTCCCATCTTTTATTCCACTCCGGGGCAGGTTTCCATTCAGATTCCATTCGAGATGGCAGGGCAAAACATCGCGAACGTAGTGGTCACCGCGGGCGGCCAGACAAGCCTGCCGCGGTCGATCAATATCGCGCCCGCCGCACCGGGGTTCTTCACACAAAATCAGGCGGGAACCGGCATCGCAGCCATGGTGCATGAGGATGGCCTTACGCTCGTCACGCGGCAAAATCCAGCCAAGCGAAACGAAGTATTGGCGTTTTACCTCACGGGACTCGGTGTTCTCATTCCGCCCATCCAAACCGGAGAGCCGGCTGGTGCCAATCTCGTGTCAACGCAGGTGGCGCTGGCCTTCGGACTATTGAACTCCTCGGTCGAATACGCCGGGGCGGCACCAGGCTTCGTCGGCGTGAATCAGATCAACGCGCGTATTCCGGCCAACATACAATTGCGCGGCGACACGGTCGTTTCGATAACGATCGGTGGCCGCCAGGCGAATGCAGTGACCATTCCGATTGAACCCTAG
>JACOTZ010000246.1 GCA_016178155.1 Acidobacteriota bacterium | reverse complement strand
GCGCCGACTCTCAGCCGCGCGCCGGCTCGTTTCCAGCCGTTTGCGGCAGGACACCCGCGCCGCACTCGATGTGCCGTTCGAGTACGCCCGCGGGCAGCGGGTTTGCGGCGCTTCGCGCGCGATTGCATTTGCCGGCTGTTTACAGTAACTTAAGATCCTTGCGATTGACGATCCCGCACCTGATCCTTACGTTTTGCACCCTCACGCCTTCTTTGGCCGAGGACTGGCCCGAATGGCGAGGCAAGGGACGACGTGGCGTGTGGAACGAGTCGGGCATCCTGGATCGCTTCCCTGAGAAGGGCTTGGCAGCGACCTGGCGCACGCCCGTGCGCGGCGGCTTTGCGGGACCGGCGGTCGCCGCGGGACGCGTGTATGTGACGGACTTCGAACGCTCCGCCGGGCTGAAGGGCAAGGAGCGCGCCCTCTGCCTGGACGAGAAATCCGGCAGGATTCTCTGGACCCGGGAGTGGGATGCGGACTACCGCGGCATCAGTTACGCCACCGGACCGCGCGCCACGCCGACCATCGATGACGATCGGGTTTACATCGTCGGGGGAAGCGGGACGCTGCTCTGCCTCAATACCCGGACAGGCGAAGTGGTTTGGCAAAAAGATTACGGAAAAGACTACGGCATGCAGATGCCGGCATGGGGAATATCGAGCGCGGCACTGGTGGACGGGAAACGCCTGATCGCGATTGTCGGAGGGCGGCCGGACGCCAAGGTGATGGCATTCGACAAGATGACAGGCAAGGAGATCTGGCGCGCGCTGCCATCGGATTCCGAACAGGGATACTCGCAGCCGGTGATCGTCGAGGCGGGAGGATTCCGGCAGCTCATCATCTGGCATCCGGAGGCGGTAACGTCGCTCGACCCGGCAACGGGAAAGGTGCGCTGGCAGCAATCATTCCGGATCCATATGGGCGTGACATTGGCGACACCGGTTGTGAGCGGGACGCGCCTGCTCGTCACTTCCTTCTACAACGGCGCCAGGTTGATCGAGATGGGCGGAGAAGGAGCCCGCATGCTCTGGAAGGGCAACAGCAACAGCGAGATCAACACCGACGGCCTGCATGCGGTGGTCAATACCCCGGTCATTGACGGCGACCACATTTACGGGATCTGCAGCTACGGTCAGTTCCGTTGTCTGAACCTGAAGACGGGAGAGCGGGTTTGGGAGACGATGGACGTGACAAAAGAGAAGGCCCGCTGGGCATCGGGCTTTATCGTACGCCAGGGCGACCGTTACTTCATCAATAACGATCGGGGCGAGCTGATCATCGCCCGATTATCTCCGCAGCGCTATCAGGAAATCAGCCGCACTTCTCTGATTAAACCGACTACCAACTCAGGGAACCGCCGGGAACTGGGCGCCGTGAACTGGTCCCACCCCGCCTATGCGAACCGCCACATCGTTGCGCGGAATGACGAAGAGATCATTTCCATCTCGCTGGAAAAGCTGCCCTGAGGAACATGGGGCGGCACAATCGATTTCGCCCCAGAGCTCCCAAGATTCACTCAACACTCCCCGAAGGGGGATATGCGCGAACATGGGTTCAATATGAGGTCGAAGCGGTTCGCAGCTCGCGCCGGGCGCGAGATCAATTACGACAGCTTCATCACGGAGTGGCCGGAGACGGGGCTCGTGGTCATCGACAGCCCCGGCGATCCGCGGCCGTCCATTGGTATCGAAGCAGGCCGGGTGGTCGAGATGGACGGGCGGCGGGAATCCGAGTTCGACATGCTCGACCGCTTCATCGCGCGCCACGCCATTGACGTGAAGTGCGCCGAGCGCTCGATGGCGATGGACGGGCTCGGGATCGCGCGCATGCTGGTGGACATCCACGTGCCGCGCGAGGCGCTGGTGCGGATCTTTGCGGCGCTCACGCCCGCCAAGATCGTCGAGGTGGTGGGCAAGCTGAACGTTGTCGAGATGATGATGGCGCTGATGAAGATGCGCGCGCGGCGAACGCCGTCGAACCAGGCGCACGTCACCAACAAGCGCGAGCACCCGGCGCTGCTCGCCGCCGATGCCGCCGAGGCCGTCGAGCGCGGCTTCAGCGAGCTCGAGACCACGGTCGGCATCTCGCGCTACGCGCCACTCAACGCGCTCGCCGTGCTGATCGGATCGCAGACCGGGCGCGGCACGGCGCTGACCCAGTGCGCGGTCGAAGAATCGCTGGGACTCCGGCTGGCTTTCCTTGGACTCACCACTTATGCGGAGACGCTCTCGGTCTACGGCACCGAGCGCGCCTTCCGCGACGGCGACGACACGCCGTGGTCGAAGGCGTTCCTGGGCTCGGCGTACGCGTCGCGCGGCGTCAAGGTGCGCTTCACCTCCGGCACCGGCTCGGAAGCGTTGATGGGCCATGCCGAGGGAAAATCCATGCTCTATCTCGAAGCACGCTGCCTGAAGGCGATCAAGGGCGCGGGATCGCAGGGCGTGCAGAACGGTTCGATCAGTTGCATCGCGCTGCCTGAATCGCTGCCGGGCGGGGTGCGCGGCGTCATGGCGGAGAACCTGATGGCGGCGCTGCTCGATCTCGAGTTGGCGTCGGGCAACGATGCCATGGCGTCGCACTCGGAGATCCGCAAGTCGGCCAAGCTCATGCTGCAGTTCCTGCCCGGCGCCGATTTCATCTTCTCCGGCTACAGCTCGATGCCCCGGGAGGACAACCTCTTCGGGGGCGGCAATTTCGATGCCGAGGACCTGGACGATTACAACGTGCTGCAGCGCGACATGCAGGTGGATGGCGGGGTGCGCGCCATCAGCGAGGAGCAGGCGCTCGCGGTCAGGAGGCGCGCGACGGAGGCGACACGCGCGGTCTTCGAGGAACTCGGGCTGCCGCCGGTCACGGCCGAGGAGGTCGAGGCGGCAGTTCACGCCCGCGCCAGCGCCGACATGCCGATGCGGAATGTGGTTGCCGACCTGGAGGCAGCCGACCGCCTGCTGCGCGACGGCATCGGTGGCGTCGAGCTGATCCGAGCGCTCGCCCGCCGCGGCTATGCCGAGATCGCGGGGAAAATCCTGACCGTGCAGAAGCTGCGGCTCACGGGCGAGTATCTGCAGACCTCGGCCGTCCTGCTTCCCGGCGGCCGCGTGCTCAGCGCCGTGAACGACGCCAACGACTACGGCGGCCCCGGGACCGGCTACCAGTTGAGCGCCCGGCGCAAGGCCGAGATTGACGCCATCCCACAGGCAATCGATCCGCGCCGCGTGGGACAGGTCTCCGGTCCGCCGCCGGTCGACGTGCTCGCGCCCGCGGGCGAGGCACTGCCGAGCGGGGACCCGCTGGACGTGGTCATCGCGATCGGGCCTGCGTTTGGTGAGCGCCTGCGCGAGACGCTGCTCGGGTTGCGGCACGAAGAGGTTCTCGCCGCGCTTATCTCGGGGATCGAACAGGAGGGCATGCGCCCGCGCGTGGTCAAGATCCACGAGACCTCGGACTGCGGTTTCATCGGGCACGCGGGAGCGCAGTTGAGCGGGAGCGGCATCGCCGTCGGCGTGCAGTCGAAGGGCACCACCGTAATCCACCGCCGCGGCCTCGAGCCGCTCAACAACCTGGAGCTATTCCCGCAGGCGCCGAACCTGACGCTCGAGTCCTATCGCGCCATCGGGCACAATGCCGCCTGCTATGCGAAAGGCGAGCCGGTGCTGCCGGTGCCGGTCCAGATCGACAACATGGCGCGGCTGAAGTACATCGTCAAAACAACCCTTCTGCACTTGTGTGAAACCGGCTGTGTCCGCGCCGTGGGCGCGGAGCAGATGGTGCTGAACGCGCGTGAGCGGGCGGCGGGCTGATCGGCGTGTGTGCCGGAGCGGTAGGCTGTTTTTCCGGCGCAACCGGAATGGCCCCGATGCGGCATTTCGCTTCATACCCGTGCTCGTTCCGCGGCGCTGCTGAGCAGGGCCGGCCTATGCTATCGTCCGAAGACGTGTTTGACCTTTCGCTCGAAGTGCTGAAAGTGGTGGAGGACGCGGCAATCGCGGCAGCCCGTACCATGGGCTTCGGCGACAGTGAGAGCGCCGACCGGGTGGCCGTGGAGAGCATGCGCCGGGTGCTCGATACCGTCGCCATCAACGGGGCTATTGTGATCGGGGAAGGGGAGCGGGACAAGGCGCCCATGCTCTACATCGGCGAGAAGGTCGGGGCGTCGCGGGACCAGCCGGACGCGCCCGCCGTCGATATCGCCGTCGATCCGCTGGAAGGCACCAACCTCTGCGCCACCGGAGCTCCGGGCGCCATCACCGTCCTTGCCGCCGCCGAAAAAGGCGGCCTGCTGCATGCGCCCGATTGCTACATGGAAAAGATCGTGGTGGGGCCTGCCGCCAAAGGCGCCGTTGACCTGGATGCTCCGGTCAAGCACAACCTGAAGGCGATCGCGCGCCGCCTCCAGCGCGGTGTTGACGACCTTGTTGTCGTGGTGCTCGACCGGCCGCGTCACCAGCAGCTGATCTCAGACATTCGTGCTTGCGGCGCGCGCATCCGGCTCATTGCCGACGGCGATCTATCGGCTGGCATCGCGGCCGCCGTAGTCGGCACCGGAGTGCACGTGGTCATGGGCATCGGGGGCGCGCCCGAAGGCGTGCTCACCGCCGCCGCCCTGCGCTGTCTCAACGGCGAGATCCTGGGCCGCCTGATCGTGAAAGACGAGTCGCAGCGTGAACGCATGGAGGCGATGGGTTTGCGCGACCACAAGAAGATCTACGTGACCAAGGAGCTGGCCCATGGCCGCTCCATCTCGTTTGCCGCCTGCGGTGTGACCGAAGGGAGCCTGCTGCAGGGCGTACGTTTTTTCGGCGACGGCATCCGCACGCACTCGATCGTCCTCACCTCCAATCCCGCGCGTGTCCGTTTTGTCGATACGGTGCACCTCGAGAACCGTCCCGACGTCAAGGTCCGCTTCCGCTAGTCCGCCGGCCCGGGCCCGTGCGCGAGCCGATCATGCTCACTGCACCAGTAACCTCAAACCGCGCAGGCCCTGGCGCGCCTGCTCATAGCCGGGCTCGATTTCGAGCGCCTTCTCAAAGCATTCGCGCGCCCGCTTGTATTCGTCTTTCGCCATGTAGGCGCGGCCCAGATTGAACCAGGGGTAGTGATAGGTATCGTAGCGCTCGCTGGTGAGCGCCTGCTCGAGCCACGGAATGGCCTGGTCGTACTGCCCCAGCTCTATGAGGTATGCGCCGATGTCGTTGTACGGATTGCCGAAGGTCGGGTCGACCAGAATCGCCTTCTTGCACTCTTCGATGGCATCCTTGAGCTTGCCCTGAAAGCGATAGGTCCAGCCGAGAAAAGTGTATGCCTCCGCGGTCGGGTGCAGCTCGATGGAGCGCTTGTACATACCCGCCGCGAGGTCCAGCTCGCCCAGCATCTGCATCGCATAGGCGCGTTCGAACAACTCCTGAGCCAGTTCGCGCTTCGGGTCGGACATGTAGATTCTTTTACTCGAACTGGCGCTCCAGCGCAACCCAGACGACGGGCGAGCGCGTACTAGGTCCGGCATATGCCGGGCGGGCTCGGCGCCTAAGCCACGCAGCATGAGACGCTTACAATGGAGGGCGATGATAGCGAAGGTCCGCAAGGCCGTCTTTCCCGCAGCCGGGCTCGGGACGCGATTTCTTCCGGCGACCAAGGCGCAACCCAAGGAGATGCTGCCGCTGGTGGATAAACCGCTCATCCAGTACGGCGTCGAGGAGGCGATGCACTCGGGGGTGCAGAACATCATCATCGTCACCGGCCGCGGCAAGTCGGCCATTGAAGACCACTTCGACGTGAGCTTCGAGCTGGAGAACCTTCTCGAGTCGCGCGGCAAGAAAGACCTGCTGGCGCAGGTGCGGGGCATCTCGGACATGATCGATGTGAGCTATGTGCGCCAGAAGGAGGCCCTGGGGCTCGGACACGCCGTGCTGCGCGCCAAGGAGCTGATTGGCGCCGAGCCGTTCGTGGTTGTCCTCTCAGACGACGTGATCGACGCCGAAGTTCCGGCCACCCGCCAGTTGCTCGATATCTACGAATACTTCGGGGCGCCCGTGGTGGCATTGATGGAAGTGCCGCGGGAGAACATCTCGGCATACGGGGTGGTGGATGCCGAGCCCGTGCCGCACAATGGCGCGAAGGGACGCCTCTTCCGCATCCACAACATGGTAGAGAAGCCGAAGCCCTCCGACGCGCCGTCGAATCTCGCGATCATCGGCCGTTACGTGCTGACCGCCGAGGTCTTTGCCTCGATCGAGGCGGTGCCGCCGGGATCGCTCGGCGAGATCCAGCTTACCGACGGCCTCAAGCACCTGCTGCGTAGCCGACCCATCTACGGCTATAAGTTCGAAGGGAAGCGCTACGATGCCGGCGACAAGCTCGGCTTTCTGCAGGCGACGGTCGAGTTCGCCCTCAAACGCTACGATCTCGGGAAACCTTTTCGGGAGTACCTGAAGTCTTTACAGATTTGATCTTGTGAGCGCCATACCGATCGAGGTTCCGTTGAAGGCAAGTGAGGCCGCTGCCCTGGCGGATCTCATTTTCCAGTTGGCCGAGGGCCGGAAACCGGGCGACGAGCTGCGCTCGCGCATCGCCGCGCGAGCCGCCGCGCTCGACCTCTCGAGCATCCGGCCGTATTTCGGGTCATTGCAGAAGGATCCCGTGCACGGCTCCACGTACTTTCTCGCCGTGGACGCGCTTGCGGGCGTGCGTGCGCAGCCGCTGCTGCTGCATTTCACGGCGGCCTCCTCGCCGGCCGCTTCGCTGTTTGAAAACCCCGTGCTAATCGGGCGGATGCGCCCCGGCGGGGGCCGCGAAGTGGTGGTGAACGCGATCCCGTTCTCGTCGCGGGATCACACGAATATCCGCATCTTCGCCGAGCAGGTCGACCGCGCTTTTCTGCCCAGGCCGCAGGCGGCGCAGCCGGCGATCGCGGCCGGCAACCGCCATCCCGAGGTCAGCCTGCCGGCCGCCTTCGAGGCGTTCGGCGCCATCCTGCGGAACACCGGCCTGAACCTGGCCTCCACGGTGCAGCTTTCGGCCACGCGCGAGATGACCACGGCTGCCCGGCTCGCCGGCCGCGACGGCGAAACCCCGGCCGCCGCCGGGCACACGCGCGTCTCCATCGAGCACCTGTACCATGCCGGGCTGTGGGCGGCCATCCGCGCCGGCTGGCGTGAGGGCTACAACGCCGAAGCGGATCATTTCATCATCACCGGCAACAACGACGAGGAGATCGCGGCGTCGGTCCAGGCCGCCAAGGAGGCGATCCACGCCGCCGCCGGGTACACGAAATTCACCACCGATACCTCGCGGCTCTTCGAGTTGCGCGCGGACCCACGGCATCCCGAGCCGTGGTCCGATGCGGAGATCGGATCGCGCTACCGGATGCTGTTCCCGCCGGATCTGCGGGCGTGGACCGAAAACGAATTCGGCCGCGGCTTCCGCATCGCAGGCGCCACCTATACGATGCAGGCAGTCGAGGTGCGCCGGCTGGCGGTGAAGTTCGGCCGCAGCCTGCTGCTGAACGAGGAGCTGTACGACTTCATCGCGAGTATCAAGGCCGGGGGCGCATCCTGGAAGCACTTCGACTTCGAACCCTCGCTCGATGAAGCCGAGACGCTGACCACGCCCGAGGAGCTTATCTTCTACATGCACTGGCTGAAGGCGCGCGGGCGTGCGGCCCAGCTCGTGCCGCCGAATCTTGGCTTCAAGAAGCGGCAGGCGTATCCGGAGACGATCGAGGCTTTGCGCCGCTACGCGCGCCACAAGCAGTGGCCGGAGCTGGCCGCGCGGGTGGAAGGCGAATTCGGCGGTGACCCGCTGGCCGAACTGCGGGCGCGCGTGGCCGAGCTCGCGGCCATCGCCCAGTACTTCAACGGCACGCTCAGCATCCACTCGGGCAGCGGCAAGCAGGCCGCCGTGTTAAACCAGATCGGCCATGCCACGGCGGGCCGGGTGAATTACAAGATCTCCGGCGAGCTCCAGCTCCAGCTTTTCGACGTGTTGTCCGAGCAGCCGGCCGGATCCTACTGGCGCGCCCTCTTCGACCGCATGGTCGAGCGCTGCAACGTCTTCGCCGCCGCGGGCGCTTTCGGCGAGGAGAGCCGGCTGGCAACCGAGTATGAAGGCTCGTATCTCGGCGATAGCTCGCGCGGCCGCGTGGACGGGAACCTGTTTCTGGTTTTCTGGCTCGGCAACCTGGTGGGCAGCCGCGACCTGCACGCACCCGGCGGGGACGCGCGATTCTTCAAGGAGAAGCTCGACGAGCTTCCCGAGGACCTGCTGCGGGAAGTGCGGCGCCGCAACACCAGCTACATCGTTTGGCTGGCCGAGCAGTTGCGGCCATAATACGTTCATGCGACGCCGAACGTTCATGGCGGCCGGCACGGCGACGCTCGCCGGCCAGGCTGCACAGGCACCCAAAGTGAAGCTCGGGATCGATCTCTTCAGCATTCGCTCGTCGCCCTGGACGCCGATTCAGTTCCTCGACTATTCGGCCCGGCTCGGCGCGAAAGTGGTCCACTTCTCCGAGATCCGCTTCCTCGGCAGCCTCGAGGAGTCCAATCTCCGCAGGGTAAGGGAGCATGCCGCCGGGCTCGGAGTCGAGCTCGAGCTCGGCATGCGCTCCATTTGCCCGACCTCGACGTCGTTCGACCCCGAGCAGGGCACGGCGGAGGAGCAGTTGATGCGCATGATCGCGGCGGCGAAGACGCTGGGCTCGCCTATCGTGCGCTGCTTCCTCGGCTTCGCCGCCGACCGCAAGGCGCCGGGCGGCATCGAGGGCCACATCGCGAACACGGCGAAGGTGCTGCGCAACGTGCGGTCGCGCGCTCTCGATGCCGGCATCAAGATCGCCGTCGAAAATCACGGCGGCGACATGCAGGGCCGCGAGCTCAAGACGCTGATCGAAGAGGCCGGCAAGGACTTCACCGGCGCTTGTATCGACTCGGGCAACCCGCTTTGGGCGCTCGAGGATCCGCACCGCACGCTCGAGGTGCTGCACCCTTACGTGCTCACCAGCCATGTGCGCGATACCGCGGTGTGGCGCATCCCCGAAGGCGCCGCCGTCCAATGGACGCGCATGGGCGAGGGCAATGTCAACATCGCCGAGTACGTAAAGAAGTACCTCGATCTCTGCCCCGGGCGCGCGCTGTCGCTCGAAATCATCGTGACCGCCGCGCGCAAGTATCCCTATCTCGACCCGGGGTTCTGGGACGGCTACCGCGGCGTGCCCGCATGGGAGTTCGCCCGCTTCGTGGCGCTGGCCGAAAAAGGGCAGCCGAGGCCCGCCGCGCCTCCCGTGCCCAAGGAGCAGGCCGCGCAGCGCGAGCGAGAGGCCCTGGAAGCGAGCATGAGCTGGCTGCGGGGGCTGCTCGGCATATGAGCGCCCGGCGGGTCCCAGTCGGGCGGTCGCGCGGAGAGGGCGGGCCGCTCCCGCGGGTTTCGTGAATGCCGGCGCAAGGCCAGCTTGCGGGCAGGGTCGCGCTGGTGACGGGCGCCAGCCGGGGGATCGGCCGCGCGATTGCCGAGACCTTCGCCCGCGAGGGAGCGCGCGTCGTCATCTGCGGCCGCAGGCAGGAGGCTCTCGAGGAGGTCGCGCGCGGCAACGACGCCCTCATCCCGATCGCCTGCCATGTCGGGAGAGCGGCCGACATTCAGGCCCTGATCGAACGCACGGAGCGCGAGGCAGGCGCGATCGACATCGTGGTCAACAACGCGGCCACCAACATCCAGCAGGGGCCGTGCCTCGATATCGAGGAGGGCCAGTTCGACAAGATGGTCTCGGTCAACCTCAAGAGCGCGCTCCGCGTGATCGGCCGGGTGGCGCCTAAAATGCGCAGCCGCGGCCGCGGATCGATCATCAATATCGCGTCGGTGGCGGGCCTGAAACCGCAGTTCGAGAGCCTGCTCTACAGCATGACCAAGGCGGCGCTGATCATGATGACCAGATCGTATGCCCAGGAGCTAGGGCCGAGCGGCGTGCGGGTGAACGCGATCGCGCCGGGACTGATCGAAACGGCGCTGAGCGAGTTCTTCTGGAAGCACCCGGACCGCTCGCGCGAGTTCCTGGGACGGCAGCCCATCAAGCATCTCGGGCAGCCGCAGGAGATCGCCGATGTCGCCCTGCTGCTCGCGAGCGACCAGTCGTCTTACCTGACCGGACAAGTTATCGTAGTCGATGGAGGCCTCCTCCTATGTTGATCCGGTTCCGCCGCGGTGCGCTCGCGACGCGGGCGCGGCACCTCGCGCTTGTAGTTTCGGTCGCGGGCCCGGCCTGGGCAGGGCTGGTGCAGGATGTGCGGACGGCGATCTCGCGCGACGATTTCGCGGGCGCGGAAGCGCAGATCGCGGCACACCGCAAGCAGCACGGCATCACGCCGGAGATGCTCGAGGCCTACTCCTGGCTGGGGCGCGGCGCGCTTGCGGCCAGGCGCTACGACGCCGCGGAGAAATACGCGGTGCAGACCAGGTCGTGGGTGTTGGAGCGAGTGAAGCCGCACGACGTGAACACGGTAAAGCCGATCGAGCTGGCGCTGGGGGCGGCCATCGAGGTGCAGGGACACGTCCTCGCGGCCCGCGGCGAGCGCGACCAGGCGGTGCTCTACCTCAAGGAAGAGCTGGCGCGCTACCGGGACACGCCGGTGCGGATGCGCATTCAGAAGAACATCCACCTGCTGAGCCTGGAGGGCAAGCCGGCGCCGGCCATCGAAGCAGAACAATGGCTCGGCTCGAAACCGCGGCCGCTGAGCGCCTACCGGGGCAAAGCTGTGCTGCTGTTCCTGTGGGCGCACTGGTGCGGCGACTGCAAGCAGCAGGCGCCGGTCCTCGCGCGCCTGCTGCGCGAGTACGGCCCGAAAGGGCTGGTGCTTGTGGGCCTCACACAGCGTTACGGCTACGCGGCCGGCGGCCGGGAGGCCGGACCGCAGGAAGAACTGACGCACATCGAGCAGGTCCGGCGCCGGCACTATGCGGAGCTTGCGGACATGCCGGTGGCGGTCAGTGAAGAGAGCTTCCGGAATTTGGGCGCGAGCACGACGCCGACGCTTATCCTAATCGACCGCAGCGGCAGCGTCAGCCTGTACCACCCGGGACGGATGCCTTACGAACTTCTGGCGCCCAAGGTGGAGCAGGCGCTGGCGGCCGGAGCACCGGACGCTCCCGATTCCATCGCACGTTCCGGACTTGGACGAGACCGGTAGCGGCGCCGGATTCTCACAACCGGAGCGGGCCGGCGCCGCCGATCCCCAACGTGCGACGGCCATTGGAGGGCGTGGTGGCCCAGGCGGATCGACAACCGCGGTGGAGTGTGACGCGAGCGACATGCCGCGTTCGCAAGCCGCAGGAGAGCAGCCTCGCGCCACTCGTGGGGCGGCCTGCCGCCGGTACGGGCCTGCTGCGGCGCAGCCTGTCCAGTTTCTCCCGGAGATGACTCCCGCTCCCGGGTGCGGCGCCGATCCCCGCTGAAGCCGGGAAGCGACCCTTGGGATGCGCCCGCGCACCGGTCCCGCCGCGGGTGTGAGGGCAATGACGCCTCTTACTCCGGCTCAGTAACGGTGCTGCCCGGCCGATAAGGCTCAGGTGACGGCTACGGCGCAGCTTGAAGGTACAAGCGCGCCCGAGTTTGTCCCTCCGGTGCCGCACGATCTCGGCGACACGGGCCTGCCCTCGAGTCTGATCGAGCAGCTCCTGCTCAAAATCCTCTACTTCCGCGGCGAGACGATCGGGCGGGATCTCGCCAATGGCATCGGCCTGCGCTTCAGCCTGATCGAGAGCATGACCGATTTCTTCCGGCGGCAGAAGCTTGTCGAGGTCAAAGCATCGCTGGGGATGGGCAGCATCTCTTCGGTGTTCGCGCTCAGCGACACGGGACGCAAGGTTGCCCGCGACTATCTCGACAACAACCAGTACATCGGGCCCGCGCCGGTTCCGCTCTGGCAGTACTCGGAAGCCGTGCAGGCGCAGAAGCTCAAGGACGGATGGCTCACGAAGGAGATGCTGCAGCGCGCCTACCGTCACATGGTGGTCAGCGACGCGGTCTTCGGACAGCTCGGGCCGGCGCTCAATTCGGGCAAGTCGTGTCTCATCTACGGGCAGCCGGGCAACGGCAAAACGTACCTGGTGGAGGCGCTGGTCAACCTCGACAGCCCGTTGATTTACGTGCCGTATGCGATCGAGTACCAGGGGCAGATCATCCAGCTCTTCGATCCCATTTACCACCAGGTGGCGGAGCGGGTGGCCGAGTCGCTGTCGGCGCTGTCCGGCGATTTCGCTTATGACGGCCGCTGGGTGCGCTGCAAACGCCCCTTCATCATGACCGGCGGCGAGCTGAGCCTCGAGATGCTGGACCTCAGTTACAATGC
>JACOTZ010000245.1 GCA_016178155.1 Acidobacteriota bacterium | reverse complement strand
GGTTAGCAAACTTCCGAAAAGTCACCCTGATGTGTATCCTCACACGCCTCTGCAGCCCTTCGCAGCGACTGCCGCCGCGACGTACGGTTCGAAGTGCGTCGCGGTGTAATCCGCTGGCAAGCGCTCCCCTGAAGACGCGCCGCAAACAGTTGATTTCACTTTGTCGGCCCGGAGCGCGTCTTCATCCCTTTGGTGGGTCGCAGGCCCATGCGGCACTCCCTCACGGTCGCGCCTCGGAATGAACCCTTTCCCGGCACATTAAGACGGGGATGGACCCGGCAGGCCCTGGACCGGCAGGGTGACGCAGACGCGGGTTCCCGCGCCGGGAGTGCTTTGGATTTCGATCTCGCCGCCGTGCTCGCGCACGATCTGGCGCGAGCTGAACATGCCCCAGTTGCCGGTGGAGACGCGCCCGCGAGCGACTTTGAAGCCGGGATCGAAGATGGTGATCAGCTCCTGGCTGCTCAAGCCGCGGCCGTTGTCCTCGATCCGCACCTCGACGACGGAATCCCGGGCGCGGGTCGAGATGGCGACGCGGCCGTCGCGGTTCACCGCGTCGATGGCGTTGCGAACGAGGCTGGAGAACACGGCACTCAACTGCTGGGGCCGGCAGACGAGCTGCGGGACCGGGTGCAGGTCCAGATCGAGGCGGGCCTTGTCGCGGGCGCCGGGCTCGAGCAGCGCGGCGACGTCGCTGACGATGTCGTTGATATTGACGGCCTGGACCTCGGCCTTGTCGAGGTTGGTGAAACGCTGCATGCGGGCAACCAGCTCCTTCAGCCGTTCGACGGACTCGCGCACGGAGCGCCGCAGGTCGGCCTGCAGAACGACCAGACGTTGCTGCTCCCGCGGCGGGGCGGTGGCCTGCCGGGCAGCGAGCAGGAGCAGCGTGTCGACGCCGCTGACCAGCGCGCCCACTGGCGAGTTGAGCTCGTGGCTCAGGGCGGCGGCGAGGCGGCCCACCGAAGCGGCATTCTGGGAAAGCAGGTTGCGCGCCTCGGCCTGGCGCAGGTCCTCGGCCGCGCGCAGCGTGGCCAGGTGCGCCTCGTAGCTGGCGCGGCGCTGTTCATAGAGAACGACGGTGAGGCCGGTGGCCAACAGGTTCAACATGAAAATGAACACCACGAAGATCGGGTTGACGCCGGATCCCGCGCCGTGGACCATTTGCATGTATGCCGCGAGCGAGATATAGACGCCCCCGGTGAGGAACCCGAAGAGCAGCGTCTGCAGCGGGCGGAAGGGAATGGCAACAACGCCGACAAACATGATGAGGGTGATCTGTCCGGGGATGAGGTCATCGGCGTGCGCCTCCCATCGGGACAGCAGCATGGCGAAGACAACCATGTCCACCGCGATGACGAGGCCGGAGGCGACGGCCAGGGCGCGGCACCAGCGGTAAAGCCAGGGCACGCGCGCCAAACCCAGGGAGATCACGCCGGTCAGCACGGACAACGCGGTCTGCAGAACGCGCAACTGGAAAGTAGGCAGCTCGGGCGAAATGAACAAGCGCGCCAGCAGCATGAATGCGGCGACGGCAATCTCGACCCCGCCCACCACCTGAAGGCCCAGCCGGCCGAGGCGGAGGATCTGCTCCCGGAAACCAGGGTCGTCTTCGGCGGCCCCCGGAAGCAGCCAGCGTGAAAGGCGCTCCTTCCACATGAGATCAGGTTAGCCTCTGGCGGGCGCTGGTGTGAGAATCGGTATTCCAAGCGGCCGCGGCAGAGCTTGCCGCCGGCAGGGTGTCTGCCGGGGAGGCTGCGGGGCCTGATGGCATGGGGCTCCTGAGTGCCATCGCCCATACCACCCCTCCATGACGATCACGGCTCAGTCCGGATCGTCATTCCGAGCCACGACCGTTCGGGAGCGGCCGCCCGCGCGCGCCGCCAACCGCAACTGCTGCACTTCGCGGCCCGTGAGCCGCCGATGTGCGCCGATTTGCAGGTCGCCGATCCGGACCGGCCCGATCGCGGTCCGCACCAGTTTCCGCACTCTGCTGCCCACCGCCTCGATCATGCGTCGCACCTGGCGGTTTCGGCCCTCGGTGATGACGATCTCCAGGAAGGTGGACGATGCCGAGTTTCGCAGCCGGTGCACGACTGCCGGAAGCGTGGGCCCGTCGCTGAGGGTCACGCCGCGCCGGAGCTGCTCGATCGCCTCCTCGCCGAGCACGGCAGCCGTCTTGACGAGGTACGTCTTGGGAACTTTGTAGCCGGGGTTGGTAAGGCGCTCGGCGAGTTCGGCATCATTGGTCAGGATGAGCAGGCCGCTGGTGTCGCGGTCGAGCCGCCCGACGGGAAAGACGAACTCCTCGACGTCGCCGATCAGGTCGTAGACGGTCGGCCGGCCTTCCGGATCTTTATACGTCGTCAGATAGCCGCCCGGTTTATACAGCAGGCGGTAAGTGCGCTCGCGCGCGCGCAGCGGCTTGCCGTCGAGCGTGACCGTGTCGCGGTCCACGGCCACCCAGTGGTCAGGCGTGCGGATGACTGTCCCGTTGACGGCGATACGGCCGGCGCCAATCCATTTGCGCGCGTCTGTGCGGGATCCCAGGCCGAACCTCGAGATCACGCGATCGAGCGTCTTCAGCTTGCGGCCGGCCGGCGGAACGGAAGACGCCGGCTCGTGCGCTACCTGGCGGCATCGCCTCGGAGACCGCTTTGGAGTTGTGCGTTTCAACGGGGCGTCTGTACGAAGAATCCGGCGGCCTCGGAGGCACGGCGGAGAGCGGTCGCGACGCCGGCCGGAAGCTCTGGCAGCGATTGCCGCGCATCGCATCTGCCCGCAATCCGTGCCGTCATCGTCTTCCGCTTCGCATTCTACAATGCGTGCGGCCGCGGCCTGCCTGTAATAGAGTGGAGTCCATGCGTCCGATGGTTTTGCTGCTGCTTGCCGCCGCCGCGGCGGCGCCGCAGAACAGCTCGTCCGTGTACCAGACCGCGCAACGCCCGCGAGCGCTCGCGCTCATCGGCGACCGCTACCATAGCCCCGTCTACATTCGCGACGGCCTGGCCCCGGCGCTCCTGCGCGAGAACATCCCGGTCACGTTCATCGAGAACACCGAGGCATTGAATTCCGATTCCCTGCGCGAGCACCAGATCCTGATCATCCTGCGCGATGGGATGAACTGGCTCAATGGCTACGACAAGCCGCACGTCAAGTGGATGACCGGCGCGCAGCAGCAGGCGATCTGGGATTTCGTGCATAACGGCGGCGGCTTTCTGGCGCTGCACAATGCGCAGGGTCTCTACCCGCCCGACGGCCTGTATTACAAGCTCTTCGGCGGCGACTATGGCGGCCACCCGAAGCCGTACGTTTTTACCGTGCGCGTCGAGAACCGGAACCATCCGGTGACCGCCGGGGTCGAGGACTTCGAAATCTTCGACGAGCAGCACACAGTGAAGTACTACCTCGACCGCGAGCACCTGCTGCTGCGCTCGATCGCGCGCGACAACCTGGCGGCGCCCGCGGGCTGGTGGCGCGACATGGGCAAGGGCCGCTTCGTCTATCTCGCGCCGGGCCACACATCCGATGCGCTCGGCCATCCGATGATGCAGCGGCTCATTCGGAACGCCCTGCGCTGGATCGCGCCGCGGCATTGAGCGAAGCGACTGAGATCTTTATCGGCGCTCACGGCAGCCGCCGCCGCGGAAGTTACCCATGATCTTCGGCTCGCTACCGGGAATTTGCCGGGCTTTAGGGTGCGGGAAGCCGCGCCGTGTGCGGTCGCACCAGTGAACTCCGCTATGCGGCGCTCGAGGCCGCCCTCCGGAGCTTCGGGCGCCTGGCCCTTGCGGGCGGGCGGATGCCCGTGCGCCGCAGAAGCCGCGAGATCCGGCGCTGCAGCTCGGCGAACACGGCATCGGCGGACTTGCCGGCGTCGATCACCTCGAAGGAGTATTTGCGCGACATGGAGTCGAGCGCCCGGATGATGCGCGTCTGGTAGCGGACGAAGCTTTCGTACATGTCTTCGCCGAAACGCACATCCATGCCGCTCTCCCAGTAATCGAAAGCGCCGCGCCCGACCACAACCCGGGTCACCAGCTGCCGGACGTCGGTCTTGAGGTAATACACCGCGTGCGGCACCAGGGCGAAGCTCGAAACCTGCTCGATCCACGTCCGGTCTTCGTCGCGGGCAATCGCACGCGCGATCATCGAGAAAATGTATCGATCGGTCAGCACCACGAAACCGGCGCGCAACGCGGGAATGATTTCGTTCTCCAGGCGGTCGGCGAAATCGGTGACGTAGTACAGCGTCATCGTGATCGGGCCGAAGGTGTTGCCTTCTTTGGCCTGCTGAATGCCTTTGCCTGCCAGCGCGGACCGCGCCATGCCCGTGTGCAATACCGCGTGCCCTTGCTGCTCGAGCCAGGACTTCAGCCGCTCCACCTGCGTGGTCCGGCCCACCGCGTCCGCGCCTTCGACAACAATCAGCCGGCCGAGCAGCTCGGCGCTGTCGACGCCGGGAAGCGGCTCGCTATAAAATTCGAGTGGATTTCCTTCCCGCACCGTTTTCCACCTCGGGAACGCGCAGCACGCCGTTCCGCAAGCTCGGGCCGAGCTCGCGCAGAACAGTCTCGCGCATGATCTTCTGCTGTTGCTCGATCGAGCCCGCGGCATCAATCACGTGAAAGCCCATTTCCTCGCACATTTCATCGTATTCGGCAAGAATCCGCCCTTGAAAAATCCGGAAACTCTCCTGGACGTCGCGGCTCAGACCCAGATCCATGCCCGCCTCGTAGTATTTGATCGCATTCCGGCCTCCCAGAATGCGACCTAGCGCCACGTCGAGCGGGACGCGGAAGTAGAACGCGAGGTTCGGGCGCAGCGCGAACTGGTACAGGTTGCGGACCCATCGCCGGCTCACGCCGCGGGCGACATCGCGCGCGCAGGCCGTGTACGCGTAGCGGTCGGCGCAGACCACGGCGCCCGCCTTCAGCATCGGTAGAATGTAGCGTTCCATCCGGTCGGCAAAGTCCGTGGCATGG
>JACOTZ010000244.1 GCA_016178155.1 Acidobacteriota bacterium | reverse complement strand
TCGAGGGCGTGGAGCTTTGCGACGCCGCTCGCGTCGCGCGGAAATGCGTCCGGGTAAGTCCGGTCGCGCCCCAGCAGGCGGGCGCGGACGTCGCGGCCGGCATCGTCGCGCGCGGCGGCCGGGTAGATGCGCTCGCGGATGTCGAACAGCTTGAATTCAGGAAACGGCGGACCCTTGAACTTGTCATTCGTGAAAACGTCGACCTCCGCCGGATGATCGACCGCGAACAACCGGACCTGGTCGAGATAGGCGACCTCGCTGAGCTCTTCTGTGATGCGGATTTCGTAATGCCCGTTCACGGGCGCGAGCGAGCGGCCGGGAATCTGGACGTACTCATCATGATCGACCGGAAAGTACTGGCCATCGCCGGCGCTGGCCCCGAGCGGCGCCACCCCGAGAACGTCGGTGATGTACTCGAACTCGCGGCCATTCCACGTCCAGATCATGGGGCACGAGCCGGAGAGCCGCTGTGCCTCGCGATAGGCTGCGAGCCTCAGCGGGACCTGTCTGATCTCGTTCTGGATGAGCCCGTTCGGCCAGGTGATGCGGACCGTGTCCACCTGTTTTTCCGCGCCGAGACCGAACAGAAGCGGCAGTCCCTGGTAGATTTTCTTCTGGTAGCGGGAACCGGCCTTCACCTCCACTTCGGAACCGTAGCCTAGCTTGAGGTTCTTTACCCCTGCGAGTTTCACGCGGATCCACTGGTTTTTCGACGCAGTCTGATTGGAGAGCACCTGCGGCTCCGAGGCAGTGAGGCACGCCAGGTCGACCCGGGCGTCACCGCCGGCGTCGGCGGGAATGATGGTCCTGCAGGGCGCGAGCGCCGCGATGCTGGCCGGCTCGGTGAACTTTCGCTCTCCCAGGTTCCGGCGGACGCTACCACTGAGGACGAGGTCCAACACGCCGCGATTGTCGAGATCGGCCAGGGCGAAGCCCGCGCCGCCCGGCCCGATCGCCTCCACTTCTTTGAGACTGCCGTTGCGGTTGTGGAGCACCTGGATTTGCCCGCCGCTCGCGAACACGAGGTCGATCCAGTTATCATTGTCGATGTCCGCGGGAGTGAGTCCCGTGGCGCCGGCCTTCACCGCCATTGGTTCGGCGGCGTACTTTCCCGCCAGCAGGTCGCGATAGAGTACGGCATCGCGCTCGCCGTAGGAGACCACCAGGTCCATTCCCTTCGTGTTCGCCACGACGCGGAAGGCGGCGGCGTCCAGCGCATTGCCCGGGACAAACGGGAAATCGCCGGTGCGGTCGGCGAATCCGGCGGCGCCCTGATTGCGCATCAGGACTGGCTTGGGGCCGAGCAGCAGCAGGTCGAGATCGTAATCATGGTCATAGTCGAGCCACACCGCTTTGCTGTATCGGCCGGCCGGCAACTGCGCCGCGTGCTTCCGAAAACGCCCGCGGACGTTCGTGTAGAGAGCCGCGCTGGTGTCGGTGAGCACGCAGAGATCGGGGAATGCGTCATTGTTGAAGTCGCCGGGAAACACGCCGGTTACGTCTTTCAACGCAATCAGCGGGACACCGGAGCCGAGCCGCACGCCCGCACTGGACCAGATCAGCAGTTCCGGCCGGCCACGGGCCAACCTGTCGACCGCCGCCATCCCCGCCGCACTGCCCGGGAGCTTGCGAGGCGTGAGCCTGAGCGTGGCGGGCGCCGCGGCCGGTGGCGCCGCCGCCGTCGGGTCGTAGATTTCCGCGTACGCGTTCCATTCGACGTCTTCAGGGATGACCGCGCCTTCCTGCTGTTTCTTGAGCGCCTGGAAAATGTCCAGCTCGCGTTTGGCGTCCGCGGGACGATTCGCCGCGCGGTAGGCGTTAAAGAGCTGGAAGTGCGGCGCGGCAAGGTTGCGGTCGAGCCTGGCGGCGATTTCGAAGTGCCGGATGGCATCCGGCTGCCTGCCCGCCAGCTTGTAGAGGGCCCCGAGATTGTAGTGCGAGATGGCATCGTCCGGCGCCAGTGTGATCATGCGCTCGAACTGCCGGATCGCGCGCTGCTGGTCGCCCTGGTGCTTGTACTGGATGCCGAGATTGAACCAGGTGTGCGGCAGGCTGGGGTCGTGCTTCTGCACTTTTTCGAGCTCGGCGATGCCTTCCCCGGTCTTGCCGGCGCGCAGCAGCGCGAGGCCGTAGTTGAGCTGCTCGCGCACGGAGCCGGGCGCCAGCTCGAGCGCCTTGCGGAGCTCCTCGACGGCTTCCTTCTGCGTGGTCGGATTTTCATAGAAGGCTTTGCCGAGATTGCGGTGGCGCGCGAGCTCTTCCTCGCGGCTCGCGGAGGAGTCGGCGCCGAGCAGCAGGAGCAGCCCCAGAGCGCACACGCCAGCGAACCATTTGGCCATTACTTAGAGTGTATGGCGGCCGCCGGCATTGCAGAGCCGGGCAGGCTCTGAAAGGTGCGTTGGCATGGCAGGCACACGTTGAAAATTGTTCCATATACGGCAAAGTTGAGCTTCCCGCCTTGGGCGAATCTGAATCGTGCCTTATGCCCCCAATCGCGATGTATCACGCTACATTCCGCTTGTAGTTGTAGGATGACGGATGAAGGATTGAACGGCACGGGTTCAAGCCGCAAGAATGACTTGTTTTCAGACACTACCCAGAGCCGGGCAGGGTGAACGCGTTACAGAACCTGTTGGCGAGAACTTGGTCAGCGCCTATATCGCGCAGGCGCTGAAGGAGACATTCCAGCCCGAGCTGGCAGCTTACTCCGCGGCCGTGGACGCCGATTCGGCCTGCGGCTGCGGCCGCGCGTAGTAATACGAGTGATAGTAGGTGTACTTGCTGTAGAGCTCGCCACGGCGCGCGCCATTGACGATGATGCCAAGCACGTTGTTTTCGCACAGCGACTGCATGGCGCGGGTCACGGAGTCGATGGTCGTGGTGCCGATCCGTACCACCAGCATGGCGCCGTCGCAGAGCGTGGCCAGCAGGTTCGCGTCGGCTGCGAAGAGCAGCGGCGGGCTGTCGAGAATGATCCAGTTGAATAGGTTCGGCAGCTGGTCGATCAGGCTTTTGACTTCGCGCAGGTTGAGCAGCTCGAGCGGATTGAGCACGGCCTCGCCCGCGGTCAGCAGATAAAGATTGGAGTTGCCCACCTGCCGGATCACGTCCTCCAGCGGGGCTTTACCGAGCAGGTAATCCGTCAGACCGGGAGAGCGATCGATCTGAAACAGCGAATGCACGATCGGCCGGCGGAAATCGCAGTCCACGAGCAGCGTGCGATTGCCTTCCAACTGTGACTCCGAAAGGGCCAGGTTGATGGCGGCGAAGGACTTGCCTTCCGCCGGGGACGGGCTGGTGACAACCACGCTATGGATCGGCTGCAGCGTCTGCAGATGATTCAGGCGGGTGCGCAGCGTGCGGAACTCTTCCGCGGGTGCTTCGTGGGGCTTGGCCGCATCCATCAGGTGGGAATCGACGGCGGGAGTGAACGGCACCGATTTAATCCTCGCGAGCAGCGCCTCGGTGAGCGCCGGGGCGAGCACCGCGGCGGCCGCGTGCCCGTTGGCCGCGTCGCCCGCGGGGCCGGGCGGCGCCGGTGTCGGACCCGTGGTTTTCTCCAGTTGCTCGGCGCGCCGCAACGCTTCATGAACTCGGCTCATATGCTTGTCTCCAATCTCCGCCCTTACATCCGCGTCGCGTAGAACGCGTAGTAATAGAAAACCGACGCGGTCATGATGATAATGCCAACTAAACAGGCGGTCGACCACGCCAGCCAGGCAAGCCGCTTGCGGCGCCGCACCACCAGATCGTTTTCGAGTAGCGGCACGCTGCCCAGAATCGTGAGCTGGGTGTAGGCCCGGACGTCCTTCAGGTTCTTCAGGGAAGTATCCTTCGCCTCCCGCGCCCCGGCCAGGCAGAATCCGAGCACCAAGCCGAGCGCGGCGCCGATGGCGATAATGAGGGGTCGCTTCGGCTCGATGGGAGACTGGGGCAAAGAGGCGGGGTCGAGCACCTCGAGGGTCTCGCCCTGCTGCCGCTTCTCCAACTCTTCGGCGATCTGCGACTGTGACCGCTTCTTGTTCAGATCCTCGTATTTGAGCTTCGCGAGCTCGCGGTCGCGCAGCACCTCCGAGTACTGCTGCTCGCCAATGGGTGTCTGGGCGATGCGCGCCTGTACGGTCTTGATCTGGCTTTCAACCGACCGCAGCTCTTTGCCGAGATCCTCGGCCTGCATCACGCGCTGCCGAATCAACGCCTCCACGCGCTGGATTTGCCCTTCGTAAGTCTGTTTGTCGCGCTCATACTGCATTCCCAGCCGCGCCATCACCGGCGAAGGCGGCGCCGACTCCGTGCCTTTCTCCGCCTCCTCCTTGGCGACCTGCTCCCGGCGCTGCCTGGCGACCTTCAGCAGCGATTGCACGCGCTGCACGTCCGGATAAGTATCACGGTAGTGTTCGCGCAGAACGTTCAACTGGTTCTCCAGATTCTGGACCTCGCGGTCGATCCGCTCCAGTCTTTCACTTTTCTGCGACATAACAGTCTGGTCGGTCGGCGGCTTGAGCGCGGCGAGCTGGTTCTTGATCGTACGCAGCTCGCTCTCGAGCACCAGCTTTTCCTGGTTGGTACGGCTGATGGCGCCGTTCAGGTTGGCCACCCGGTTCTCGAGCGCGCTCAACTGCGCCCAATTGTTCTGAATCTGATCGGGCAGCCGCCCCGCGTTCTCCTGGCGGATGCGCGCGAGCTTGTCCTCGACGGTATCCAGTTCTTTCTTGGCCGCTTCCACCTGGTCTTTTAGAAATTGCGTGGTCAGAACCGACTGCGTGGTGCGGTCGCGCGTGTTCTCCGACATGAAACGGCTGACCAGGTCCGCCGTCACCTTCTGCGCCATGATGCGGTTATCGTAGGAAAACGAGATGGAAAAGGCTGAAACTCCCCGCTGGCCCTGCGTGGTCAGGCTGACCACATTGCCGATCTTGATGTCGCGGCGCATGTCTTCCACCACGTCTTCCATGGGCTTGCGCTGCCGTTCCCGCGCATACAGGTTGAAGGTGTTGACGATGTTGGTCAGGACGCCGCGGCTGAGGATCGTCTGCGCCATCGAGTTGATGCGCTGCGACATCTCCATGTTCAGATTGCTCGGCACGTAGTTCTCCGGCACCTGTGGCGGTACCACGCGGATGACGGCCGATGAAACATAGGTGTCAGGCCAGAGGAAGGCCAGCACCACCGTGATCACCAGCGCCCCGAACATGGGCCCCAGAATCCAGGCCTTGTGCCGGCGGATGATGTCGATGTAGTCCTCTATGTCGAGCGCGCGCCTGGGAATGCTGACATAGGACTCAGGCGCCGATTGCATTTCCATTAGAACCTCCGATGACTGCGTGGAACTTCCAAGCCGCTATTCCGGGACGATGATGTGATCGCCGTCCTGCAACGGAATGTTCTGCTCCAGCTTTTTCCCCTTGACGACATCCTTGTAATTGAACTTCAGCCGCTGCGTGCCTCGCATGATGATGATGTTCTTGGTATCGGCGAACTCGCGGAATCCGCCGGCGTTGCTGAGGGCTTCGAGCACCGTCACGGGCAGAACCAGCGGGTACATCCCGGTGCGGTTCACGGCCCCGGTGATGTAGTACTTCTTGCTCTGCACCGATTGCACCGACACCATAACCTGCGGCTTGTTAATGAAGTTGCCGAGAGCCTCGGTGATGTTCTGCGCTAGCTGCTCCGGCGTCAGCCCCGCTGCTTTCACATCTCCGATCAGCGGCATGGTGAAGCGCCCGTCGGGACGCACCTGCACGGGCCGGGTGAGCTCCTGCTCACGCCATACCTGAATGAGCAGAATGTCCTCCGGACCGATCGAGTAGGTCTTGGGGTCGACCGGCGCCGCGGGCCCGGAGGCGGCCTCGGCCGGGGTGGGCCGGCTCTCCCGCTTCTCCGGCGGTGGCTGTTGCTGCTCGTCCTTCCTTTCCTGCGCCCATGCGGCGCCACACACGAAAAATAGCGCCAGTCCAAGACAGGAAACTACATGCTTCATTCTCGCTCCTGATACAGCCAGAACTGTAGTGCGGGCCACAACTGCGGCAACCACCAAAAACCTCTCTAGTGTACCGTATCTAATTTCTATATCGGCAAAAGGGCAAACCACCCTAAGGCAAATGCGTACAACCCGTTGGCTACGACCCCTGCCCCGCCGCCCAGCCCGGCTCCGGTCGGCCGCCAGTCCGCATAGGCTGCTCTTCCGGGGCTCCGCTCTTCGGATAAACGGCCGGCATCCTGCACAATAGGATCAAACGCCTTATGCTCGGAGGGACGAAATTGAGCTTCTTTGTCGCCAAAACAGATCCCGACACCTATTCGATCCACGACCTGGAGCGGGAGGGTGAAACCAACTGGGACGGTGTGCGCAATCCGCAGGCCGTGAGAGCCATCCGGGAAATGCGGCCTGACGACCTGGTTTTCATTTACCATAGCGGCGGCGAATCGGCCATTGTGGGTCTGGCGCAAATCACATCCGAGCCGCGCTCGGACCCGAAAGACGCCAAGTCCGCCGTGGTCCGGCTTCGATTCCGGAGCCGGCTCGATCCGCCGACCACGCTGGCTGAGATCAAGAAGAGCGGCCGCTTCGATTCCTGGGCGCTGGTCAGGCAGCCGCGCCTGTCCACCATGGCGGCGCCGGCCGAATTCGTCACCTGGATGCAAGCCCGGTATCCGCGACTCGGCAGTTAACCGCAGTTAACCGCCCGGCAGGCCGCGGTCCCCGATCCGGCAACTCGCGTCGTTCCCTCGCGAGAACGCGCGGCCGCCGCCGCCATGGCGTTCAGTGACCGTTCTGCCCTGCGTCCGGAGAAGCCGGCCGCAGCTCCTTCAGGAGCCGGTACACCAGCGAGATGGGCAGGCCGACCACGTTGAAATAACACCCTTCGATCCGCTCGACAAACTTTGAGGCCAGGCCCTGCACCGCGTACGCCCCCGCTTTATCGAGCGGCTCGCCGCTGGCGACGTAAGCATCGATCTCCTCGGGTGACAGCTTCACGAATCGCACGCTCGTTTCCGCGTAATCGACCACCGTGCGGCCAGCGGAGCGCAGACAGATGCCGGTGATGACGCGGTGGTCGCGGCCGGACAGCTTGGCAAGCATGCGGGCCGCGTCCGCGGCATCGCGCGGCTTGCCCAGAACTTCATCATCGACCACCACGATCGTATCTGCCGCCAGGATCAGCTCGCCCTCGTGCCATTCGACCGCCTCGGCTTTCTCGCGCGCCAGCCGCACCGCATACGCCGCGGGTGACTCGCGATCGCGCCGGGCCTCGTCGATTTCCGCGACCCGGACCGCCGCGGGCAGGCCGGCGCGCTCCAGGATCTTCTTGCGGCGGGGTGAGCGTGAGGCAAGCACCAGCATATTGGCATGGTAATCCGCCGCTGCGGGATCGCTATGCGGCGGCGGCCCCCCTCAAGCCCCTCAAGCCGGTCTGCCCGGGCCGCGTCGCCGGACGGCTGCTAAAATGTTCGTTTCGGTCGAAAGCATGGAACGCGCGGCGCGATCGCTGGCCAGGATGAAGCCCGGTAGCCGGCCCATCAGTGACGAGCAGGTGGCGATTGCTGCCTGGCCGGCCGCCGTGGGCAAGACGATTGCGGCTCACACGAGCCGCGTATTCCTGGTGCAGTCGCGGCTGGTCATTGAAGTGGCCGACGAGGTCTGGCAGCGGCAGCTCGGCACGCTTCGCGATCAGATTCTGCAGCGGCTCGAACAAGTGCTGGGCCGGCCCCTGGTGCGCGACCTCGAATTCCGGTTGCGCATGCGGCGGTTTGAGCCGCGCCGCGCAGAGACCGCCCGGCCGGCGGATGAGGCCGAAGGCATCGCCGATCCCGATTTGCGCAGGCTGTACAAAGCGGCGCGCAGGAGGTCCTTGCGGTGAAGATCACGGAGCAGGAAGTGCGCTACGTCGCGGATCTGGCGAATCTCAAGCTGAGCGACGAAGAGGTCGGCAGGATGGTCCGGGAAATGGAAGAGATCCTGAACTATGTCGACAAGCTCAATGAGCTCGACACCAGCGGTGTGGAGCCGATGGCGCAGGTGCTGTTCGAAACAGACGAGCAGGCCGGCTGGCGCGAGGATGTCGAGCACGTGCCTCTGGGGACCGAGGCAGGGCTCGCGAACGCGCCCCTGAGCGGCGCCGGTTACTTCAAAGTGCCGCGCGTCATCGAGCGATAGACCGATCCCGATGCAGGTCGAAAACCTCACCATAGACTCCGTGCGCGAAGGGCTGGCCAGACGTGCCTTCAGCGCCGTGGAGCTGGCCACCGAAGCGCTGCGTTTCGCCGGGGCGGAGAACGGAAAGACCAACGCCCTGCTCGAGATCTGCGGCGAGCGGGCCCTTGCCGCGGCGCGCCGCGTCGACGCCGGGATCGCCGCCGGCGAGCCGCCGGGACCGTTGGCGGGCGTGCCGGTCGCGGTCAAGGACGTGATTCTGACCGGGGGCGTCCGCACGACAGCCGGCTCGCGACTCCTGGCGAATTACAATCCGCCGTACGATGCGACGGCCGTGATCCGGCTCGAACAGGCCGGGGGCGTCATCATCGGCAAAGCCAACTGCGACGAGTTCGCCATGGGTTCGTCGACCGAGAACTCGGCGTTCGGGCCGGTCAGAAACCCGGTGGCGCTCGACCGCGTGCCCGGCGGCTCGAGCGGCGGCTCGGCTGCTTCGGTTGCCCAGGGCACCTCGGTCGTGGCGCTCGGCTCCGATACCGGCGGCTCGATCCGCCAGCCGGCGTCGTTCTGCGGCGTCGTGGGGGTGACGCCGACCTACGGGCGCGTCTCGCGCTACGGTTTGATCGCCTTCGCCAGTTCGCTCGACCACATCGGTCCGTTTGCGCGCAATGTGAAGGACGCGGCGCGGCTGCTCGGCGTGATCGCCGGCCGCGACCCGGCCGACTCCACCTCGGCCGCCGCTCCCGTTCCCGACTATTTGTCGCAGCTCGATGCGGGGGTGAGCGGGCTGCGCATCGGACTGCCTGTTGAGTACTTCAAGGGCCTCGCCAGCGAGACCGGAGACCTGATCGCGAAGGGAATCGAGGTGCTCGGGCGGCTGGGCTGCAAGGTGCGGGAGATCAGCCTGCCGGCCACGGAGTACGCGATTGCCTGCTACTACATTATCGCCACCGCCGAGGCAAGCTCGAACCTGGCTCGCTTCGATGGCGTCCGCTACACCTGCCGCTCACCCGAATCCGGCACGCTGAGCGAGATGTACCGCAACACCCGGGGCGAGGGCTTCGGCGCGGAATGCAAGCGCCGCATCATGCTGGGCACCTACGTGCTCAGCGCCGGCTACTACGACGCCTACTATCTGAAAGCTCAGCGGGTGCGCCATCTGATCGCGCAGGATTTTCAGCGCGCGCTCGCTGAAGTGGATGCCTTGGTGACGCCGGTGTCGCCGTTCCCTGCCTTCAAGCTGGGCGAGAAGCTCGCCGACCCGCTCGAGATGTACCTGTCGGACATCTACACCATTACCTGCGACCTCGCGGGCATCCCGGGCCTGAGCGTGCCGTGCGGCAGAACCGCCCAGGGTTTGCCGGTCGGCATGCAAATTCTCGCAAAGCACTTCGATGAGCCACTGATGTTCCGGCTGGCACACGCCTTTGAGCAGGCGGGCGGGGTCGAGGGTTAGGACGCGTCAGCCTACGGCGGCTCCAAGGCCGCGGCATTGCATCGCGCTGAGCGCCGAAACCGGCTCGAGCTGTAGGCTCGCCCACAGGGGTTGCCCGCCTCCGCTTAGGGGCGGCGAAACAGTAAGATGAGCAAATGTTCCGGCCCCGTGCAACCCGTTCCCTCAGAACGTGTGAAATATCCGAAAAACCCATTTCTGGCCTCCAATGTTTGCATTCGGTTAGCCTGTGGAAAAGAGGCCCGACAATCAATTTTTTCACACCTTCTGAGGGAGCGGATGGATCTCAATGAAC
>JACOTZ010000191.1 GCA_016178155.1 Acidobacteriota bacterium | reverse complement strand
TCGCGGGCCCGATCAGTCGGGCGTCTATGAAAGCGCTGCCGTGTCGCTCGGAGCCGTGCGGCTGAAGATCATTGACCTGCACGGCGGCGATCAGCCGCTGCGCTGCGGCGGCCACGTCCTGGTGTTCAACGGCGAGATCTATAACTTCCGTGAGCTGCGGCGCGAGCTCGAGAGCGAGGGTGTGAGCTTCCGGTCGCAATGCGACAGCGAGGTCGTCCTCGAAGCCTTCCGCCGCTGGGACCTTGACTGCCTCCCGCGTCTGCGCGGCATGTTCGCCTTCGCGGTCTGGAACGAGCGCGAGCGGCGGCTGGTGCTCGCGCGCGACCGGCTCGGGATCAAGCCTCTGTACCTGCACCGCCGCGGCGATGATATTCACTTCGGCTCCGAGCTCAAGGCGATCTGGGCGCACCCCCGGATCGAGTCCCGGATCGATCTCGACGGACTGAACCGGTTTCTGTCGCTCAACTACATCCCCGGACCGTACACGATGGCCGCCGGCATCGCCAAACTCCCGCCGGGACACTGGCTCGAGTGGCGCAACGGCCGCGCGCGTACGGGCGCGTACTGGCAGTTGCGGGCCGCGCCGCGGGAGGTTCCGCTCGAAACCGCGAAGGAGGAGCTGGACAGCCTGCTGAAGGAATCCGTCCGCGAGCATCTCATCTCCGATGTGCCGCTCGGGGTGTGGGCGAGCGGCGGCCTGGACTCCTCCACGATTCTCCACTATGCGTCGCAGGCCGGCGCGCCACGGCTGAAGACCTTCTCGGTCGGCTTCCCGGGGCGCAGCTTCGATGAGAGCGCGTATTTTCGCGAAGCGGCGCGGCACTATGGCAGCGACCACCACGAGTACGAGATGCGGGCGGAGCGCGACCTGCCCGCAATCATCGAGCAGATGGCCTACTACTCCGACGAGCCCAGCGCCGACGCGGGCGCGGTCCCGGTCTGGTTTCTTTCCCGGATGTGCCGCGAGCAGGTGACCGTGGCGCTGAGCGGCGAGGGCGCCGACGAGCTGTTTGGCGGCTATTACACCTACCTGGCGGACCGCTACGCTCGCGACCTGCGGCTCTTGCCCGCGACACTGCGGCGCACCGGCCTCGGCCTCCTGCGTTTCTGGCCCGCGTCCGACCAGAAGATCAGCCTCGAGTACAAGGCCAAGCGGCTGCTCGAAGGTTCGCTGCTCGGCGCCGACGACGCGCACTTCTTCTGGAACGGCACCTTCTCGCCCCCGCAGCGCCGCGAGCTGCTCGGCCGTGCCTTCCGCGATACCATCCTGCCCATGCCCGCGGTCGGCGGGCTGAGCCGTTATCTGATGGCCGATCAGCAGTACTATCTCGCGGATGACATCCTGTACAAGTGCGACCGCATGAGCATGGCGCACTCGCTCGAGGTCCGGCCGCCGTTTCTCGACCACCGCATCGTGGAGTTTGCCGCGCGGCTGCCGGAGCGCTACAAACTGCGCGGCTCGACCCTGAAGTTCGTCCTGCGGGAGTTGATGAGAGGCAGCCTGCCGCGCTCCATTCTGACTCGCCGCAAGGAGGGGTTCGACATTCCCGCGCATGAGTGGTTTCGCGGCCTGCTGCGGCCGCTGCTGCTCGATACTGTAACCGAGCGCGCCGTCACCGGCACTGGCCTGTTGCAGTGGCCCGTGGTCGACCGCATCCTTCGCGACCACCAGGCCCGCCGCGCCAATTACGGATATCATCTCTGGGGACTGCTGACATTGTTCCTGTGGATGAAGCGCTGGGCAGTGCAGCCCCCGGTTCAGGAGACGGCGCGCGAAGCGGCCGAGTTGGCCGCGCCGCTGTGACCCATGCACGTCCAGATTGACGCCACTTCCCTGCTTCTGCGGAGCGCCGGCGTCAAGAATTACACCTACTATTGGCTGAATGCCCTGCGGCAAGCCGGCTCGCACCACAGATTCAGCGCCTTCCCGGCGCTGGGCGAGCTCGGAGCGCTGCGGCACGAATCCTCCGTCGTGGGCCCATGGGCGACGCTGCCGCGCATTGCCCTTCTGCACTTCGCAAATATCCGTTTCAATCCAGCCATGGAGTTCCTCACCGCCGGCGTCGACGTGTTCCACGCGTCCAACCAGGTCCGCAATCCTCCGCGCCGAAAACTGCTCTCTGCGACCCTCTTCGACATGACCTGCACGCTGATGCCGGGCAAGCACACACGCGCCAATGTGCGCGCGGAACGCAATTTCGCCGAGCGGGTGCTCAAACGCGCCGCCGGCGTCATCTCGATTTCCGAGAACACGAAAAATGACGCCGTGAAGCTCATCGGGCTCGACCCGCGGCGCATCGCCGTCATCTATCCGGGCGTCTCCGGAGCATTCTTTGCGGTCAGTGAAGCTCAGAAACGGGCAGCGGCGATAAAGTACGGTCTCCACAAACCCTACGTTCTCTTCGTCGGCACGGTAGAGCCGCGCAAGAACATCGACGTGCTGCTCGATGCCTGGCAGCAGTTGCCGCCGGCTCTGCATGAGCAGTTCGATCTCATCATCGCCGGATCCATCGGATGGTCGCCGGAGAACACGGTCCGCAGGCTGCAAGGCGGCATCGCCGGGGTGCGGCATACCGGCTATGTTCCCGAGGCCGACCTGCCGGCGCTCACCGGCGGAGCAGCGTTGTTCGTTTACCCGTCCCTGTACGAGGGTTTTGGACTGCCGCTCGCGCAGGCCATGGCCGCCGGCGTGCCGGTGATCACGTCGGCGGTCTCGTCACTGCCCGAAGTCGCGGGACCGGCTGGTCTCCTGGTGGATCCGCGAAGCCCGTCGGAGTTGCGCGCCGCCATCCAACGCGCCCTCGCCTCCCCTTCCTTACTCGAGAAGATGTCCCATGCCGGCTCGAGGCGAGCCCGCGAGTTCACCTGGGACCGCTGCGCCCGCCAGTCGATCGAGTTCTTCGAAGGCCTCGGCTGACCGCGGTATTCTCTCCAGGAACTCGCAGTCCCTCTGTTTCGCGGCGACTGCGGCGCGAGTTTTGGCTCCACCTAACCGCGGTTCGTCACCACCACTCCCTGACGGTCGTGGCTCAGAACGCTTCCGCTGACTTGACGGCACTTACTGAGCCGCGCGCGTCAGCAAGCGGTTCGAAATCCTGTCGGTGACGAACGTCGGCTGACCGCGGTCTGCCCGTGCGGTTAGCCGCTGGCTTCTGTATTCTGAAGAATGGCCCACTCCTTCAGCGCGACCTGGAGCGGCGATTACCGCTTTCTGCTGACCAATCTCCTGCTCAAGGATTTTCGCGTCCGCTACCGCAACATGTCTCTGGGCTTCGGCTGGAGTGTGGCGAGCCCGCTCGTGATGATGGCCGTGCTCACGTTCATCTTCACCTGGATCTTTCCCACCGGTCAGCCGCACTTTCCCGCCTTTGTGCTCTGCGGCCTCGTGCCGTTCAATTTCTTCGCGACCAGTTGGGTGATGGGCACGGTATCGCTGGTCGGCAACGCGCACCTGATCAAGCGCACGCGGTTCCCGCGCGAGATCATTCCCGTTTCCACGGTGCTTGCCAACTGCATCCATTTCGCCATTCAGATCGCCCTGCTGCTCGCGCTCGTGCTGCTCTCCGGCTTCTCGCCGTCCCGGAATTGGCTGTGGATCCCCGTGGTCGCCGGGTTTGAGTTGGTGTTCGTCTGCGGTCTCGCCGTGATGTTCTCCGCGCTCGACGTTTACGTGCGCGACATGCACTACATCGTCGAGTCGGCCAACACCGTGCTCTTCTGGATGGTGCCGATCTTCTACTCGTTCACCATTATTCCGGAGCGGTTCCACGAGCTCTACCGTTTCAACCCGGTCGCCGCCGTCGTGATGGCGTTTCGCAATGTGCTGCTCGACGGCCGCGCACCGGCGGATACGCTGCTGTGGCGGCTCGCATTCGTGTCTTCGCTGACCTTTGGCATCGGACTGCTCGTGTTCCGCGGCCTGAAGCGGAGGTTTTACGATTACCTGTGACCTCGCATCCGGCCATCGAATTTAGCGGCGTTTCCAAGATGTACTCGCGGTCCGCGGACCGCAAGCTCCTGCGCAGCCACGTCGAGGGCTGGTTCGGCCGCAAACTCCGTGATCCCTTCTATGCTCTGCGCGGCGTGAGCTTCACGCTCGATCACTGCCAGAGCGTGGCCGTGCTGGGCGCGAACGGCGCGGGCAAGAGCACGCTGCTGAGCCTCGTGGCCGGGCTGTCGGAGCCGGACGAGGGAACGGTGCGGGTAAACGGGCGCGTCGCCGCCCTGCTCGAGCTCGGCTCCGGATTTCACCCCGACCTCACCGGAATCGAGAACGTGAAATTGAACGCCTCCCTACTGGGGCTTTCCCGCCGGCGGACCGAAGAGCTGCTGCCGCACATCGTCGACTTCTCCGGCATCGCCGAGTTCATCCACCAGCCGCTGCGCACCTACTCGAGCGGCATGATCATGCGGCTCGGCTTCTCGGTCGCCGTGAACGTCGACCCCGATATCCTGATCCTCGACGAAGTATTCGCAGTCGGCGATCAGGCTTTCCAGGCGCGCTGCCACGAGAAGATCATTGAGTTCAAGAAGGCCGGCAAGACCATGCTCTGCGTCTCCCATGCATCGGCGACCTTGCACCAGTTGTGCGATCGTGCCCTCTGGCTCGATCACGGCCAGCTCGTCATGGACGGCCCGGTCGATGACGTGATCGCCATCTACGAAGGCCGCGTGCCCAGGTAGAAGGTCGGTCGAAGCGCGAACGGCCCGGGCGCGTGGCCCGGGCCGTTCTCGTCAATCGGATTTCAGGATCAGAAGATGAGGTGGAATGTCACCATACGAGCCGTAGCCCCAACTGGATGTTACGCGCATCGTTCGCGACTGTTTCATATTGCCCGAAGGACGGACTGGTGATGGTGCGGCTGACTTCCTGGAAGTTTACGTTGTTGAAGACGTTGTAGAATTCAGAACGAAATTGCAGCTTGAGGCCTTCCGTGATGCGAAAGTCTTTGTAGACATTCCAATCGAAGTTCACGAATCCGTTGAGCCGGTGCACGTTACGGCCCAGATTGCCGACGTTGCCGATGAGCGGCTGTGACAGTCCGAGTGACGCCGCATAGGTGGAGATCC
>JACOTZ010000190.1 GCA_016178155.1 Acidobacteriota bacterium | reverse complement strand
CAGCGAACCCCATTTCACCACCGCCGGTGCGCCCGCCCGGCGGCTTGCTGTAATCCCATGGCAGTGGCTGCAGTGCTTCGAGCTGAATAGCTGCTTGCCTCGGGCCGCGTCTCCCGGATCGTCGAAATAACGCGCCCAGTAAAAGAACGCGAACATGTCATCGGCCTGCTCCGGTGTGAGGGTCGGCCGGGTATTCCCACGCCCGCTGATCGCCTGCCACATCGCCGGGGCGTGATTCCACATGACGGCCGCCATCACCGCCGGCGTGTAGCCACGGCTGGTCCGCCGTCCCAGATCCGGGCCCGCTGTGCCGCCTTCCCCCCCCACGCGATGGCATTGGATACACCCTTCAGTTTTGAATAAATCACCGCCTCGGCGGGCGTCACCACCCCACGCCACAACTGTGCCGATCACCAATAGCCCCAAAACTCTCATGGCTGTTCCCTTCCGCTACACGCCTCTGTGATCCACTGCCTCACTCTCATTTCATCGCCCGGCATTCGGCAGCCGCACCAAGTGTCATTTGCCCCAATAGTGTCATATAACGCAACTGGGTAGAAAATCCCCTTCTTCTAGCACGTGCCCTTAGCCCGCGCTACTATCGGATTAGTAAACGACATCGTATCGGTCAGCACTTCGAAGTCCATGAAATCACATCCTTGGTTGAAGCGTGGAGAACGGTCTTGCGCTCCTCTCTTCTTGATTCTCGCGCCCGTGCTGACTCTGGTGACGGCGATAGCCGTCGCGCAGGCGCCGGACGCTGAGAGCCTCCATAAACTCTTTGCTCAATATTACGAAGACTTGCTGCGGGAGAGTCCGGAAACGGCAACCGCGATCGGTCGCAACGAATATAACGATCGCTGGACCGACTGGTCGGAGGCCGGCCGCCGGCGCTCGCGCCAGATGGCTCAACAATACCTCTCACGCCTCGAACTGGCAACCGCAACGAAATTGCCCGCCCAGGACCGGCTGAGCCTCGAGTTGCTGCGCCGGCAGCTCAAAAACCAGCTCGAGGGCGAGAAGGTCTCAGACGAGCTCCTGAGCGTCCAGCAATTATTCGGACTGCACAACAGCGTCTACAGCACCTTCGACCAGATGCCAACGCGCACCCTCCGGGACTACGAAAACATCGTCGCGCGGCTGAATGCGATTCCCGCCTATGTGGATCAGCATATCGCCGTGCAGGAGCAGGCAATCGCGGAAGGGCTGGTGCAGCCGAAGCTGATCGCCGGCATCGTGGCCAAACAGATCGCCGCCCAGGCCGCTCAGACATCCGGCGAAACCGCGATCCTCGCGCCGTTCCGCAAAATGCCTGCATCCGTTTCACCCCCCGGGCAGGAGCGTCTCCGGCGCGCCGCGTCCGATGCCTACGAGCAGAAGTTTCTCCCTGCCTGGCGCAAGCTGCACGCGTTCTTCGTGAACGCCTACATCCCGAAGGCGCGGACCTCGATCGCCGCCGGCGCACTGCCGGACGGCAAGAACATCTACGCCATGCGCGTGCGGCACAGTACGACCACCACGATGACGCCCCGGGAGATCCACGAGCTCGGCCTGCGGGAGGTCGCCCGCATTGAAGACGAGATGCAAAACATCGTGCGCGAGCTCCATTTCAAGGGTACGCTCGAAGAGTTTGAACAACACCTGACCGGCAAGCCCGCGAACCACTTCCACAACAAAGAGGAGATGCTCATCTATTGCCGCAATCTCGCCAAGCTGATCGAGCCCGAGATGCCGCGCTTCTTCCGCAAGCTGCCGCGCATGCCATTCGGGATCCGGCCCATTCCGGAGGATCGCGAGGCAGCCTCCGCCTCGCATTACTCCGGCCCCGCGGCCGATGGCAGCCGCGCCGGCTTTTTCTATCTGAAGACTTATCAGCCCGCGCAGGAGATCAAGCACGATAAGGTCGCGCTGGTGCTGCACGAGACCGTGCCCGGCCATCATCTCCAGATCGCGCTGCAGCGCGAAATTGAAGGCCTCCCCGAGTTTCGCAAGCTCTACCATGTCGGCGCTTATACCGAAGGCTGGGCCTTATATGCCGAGCAACTCGGCCTCGAGATGGGCGTCTATCCTGACGCCTACAGCCGTTTCGGCCAGTTGCACAGCGAGCGCTTCCGCGCCGTCCGCCTCGTGGTCGACACCGGCATGCACGCGCTCGGCTGGAGCCGCGACCAGGCTGTCGCGTATTTCCGGAAGCATGCGCCCGCGGAGTCGCTGTCGGAGATCGACCGCTACATCGCCTGGCCGGGACAGGCGCTGTCCTACAAGATCGGGCAACTGAAGATCAGCGAATTGCGGCGCCGGTCTGAGCGTGAACTCGGGACGAAGTTCGACGTGCGCGAGTTTCATGACGTGGTGCTCCGCAACGGGCCGCTGCCGCTCGATATCCTCGAGCAGCAGGTCGTGAGCTGGATCGCCGGCCGCAAGACCGGAGGCGGGTCGTAACCATGCGCCCGGTAATGATCGCTTCGCCGCGACGGCGCCTGCGCCCTTGATTTCCGCGTTGTGCTAACCTGAAGTTTACGCACGGCTTGTATGCCGGCTCAGGCGAGCGAAGCGTTCGTTCTGCGCACGTACCCCTTCAAAGAAGCCGATCTCATCGTCAGTTTCTTCACTCGGGATCAGGGCAAGCTCCGAGGGGTTGCGAGACGCGCCAGACGACCGAAAAACAGCTTTGGCTCCGGGCTCGAGCGCCTCTCCCAGGTCCGCATGTACTACTTCCAGCGCGAAAACCGGGAATTGGTCAGCCTCGATTCCTGCGAGCTGATTCAGTCGCAGTTCGCCGTCCTCACCGATTACGGTGCGGGCGTCGCGCTCGATTTCTTCGCCGAGGTCTCCGAGCACCTGCTTCCGCCGGCCGAGCCTAGCGAACGTTTTTTCCGGCTGCTCGCCGCCGTTCTCGCCTACTTGCGAGAGGAGCCGGCGGAGCGCGTCTGGCCCGCGGTGCTGTATTTTGCGCTCTGGGCCGTTCGTCTCTCGGGTTTTCTGCCCGAATTCGGGGCCGGCCGCGAATCGAACCAAGTCGCTGACGAAATGTTGCGAACACCGATAGCCCAGCTCACTCCCCGCCCCTGGTCCAAATCGACCGCCGCCGGGCTGCGGCGCGATCTGTACCGCGCAATTGAGAGTCACGCCGAGCGCAGGCTGATTACCGCGCCGCTGCTCGAGGCGCTATAGACAATGGATACATTCCAGACCACCGTTGCCAGGTTGAAGCACTTTTGGGCGGAGTGGGGCTGCGTGGTCACCGAGCCCTACGACGTCGAAGTCGGCGCCGGTACCATGGCGCCAGAGACTTTTCTGCGCGTCCTCGGTCCCAGGCCGTGGAACGTGGCATACGTTCAGCCCAGCCGCCGGCCCGCTGACGGACGCTATGGGGAAAACCCGAACCGTCTCTACAAGCACCAGCAGTTGCAGGTCATCCTCAAGCCGGCGCCTCAGGACGTGCTGGATCTCTACCTCCATTCGCTCGCAGCGATCGGCATCGACCTCCGCAAGCACGACATCAAGTTCGAAGAAGACAACTGGGAGTCCCCTACTCTCGGGGCCTGGGGCATCGGCTGGCAGGTGATGCTCGATGGCCTCGAGATTACCCAGTTCACCTACTTTCAGCAGTGCGGCGGCATCGATCTTGACCTCGTGCCCGCCGAGCTGACCTATGGGCTCGAGCGCATCGTCGCGTTCCTGCAGGATAAGGAGAGCATCTACGACATCGAATGGGCGCGTGGCGTGTCATACCGCGACGTGCGCTTCGCCGACGAGCTGCAGAACTCCGTTTACAACTTCGAGTTTGCCGATGTGGTTGCGCTCTGGCAGTTGCTCGCGCTTCACGAAAAGGAATGCCAGCGGTTGCTCGAAGGGTATCCCGCGTATGAGCCGAAGTCCCGGTTCCCCATGCTTGCCGCATACGACCACGTGCTCAAGTGCTCTCACCTGTTCAATCTGCTCGACTCGAGGGGCGCCATTAGCGTTACCGAGCGCGTGGGTCTGATCGCGCGCGTCCGCAAGCTCGCGATCGGCGTCGCACAGACCTGGATCGAGCAGCAGCATCCCGCGCCCGCCGAAGCCGCGCAGGAGGTCGCGTAATGGGCCTGCCGTTCCTGCTCGAGATCGGCAGCGAGGAAATTCCCGACTGGATGATCGAGCCGGCGCTTGCGGACCTGCGGCGGCTGTTCGCGGAAATGCTCGCCGACAACCGGCTGGGTGGCCAGGTGACTCGGGTCGACGCCACGCCGCGCCGGCTGGTCCTGCGGGCAGAGGGACTCGCCCTCGAGCAGCACCCACGCATTGAAGCCACTATCGGCCCGCCCGTATCGGCTGGCCCGAAAGCCGCTGAGGGATTCGCCAAACGCATGGGCGTAGGCGTTACGGATCTGGAAGTGCGAGACACGCCGCCGCGATATTATCTCGCGCGGGCGGTCGCCCCAAGGAGAACCTCTGAAGTCCTTGCCGGCAGTCTGCCAAACGTCATCACCGGTATCTACTTCCCGAAAACGATGTACTGGACGGGCAAGGGAGGGCCTCGCTTCATCCGGCCGATCCGCTGGATCGTGGCGCTGCTCGGGGATGCCGTCGTGCCTCTCGAGCTCGCCGGCGTCGTTTCGGGCAACACCACACGCGGTCACCGCGTGCTCGGCGCCGGCCGGATTCCGGTAACGATCGCGGATTACGAGGTGCAGCTCGAGCAGAACGGCGTCATCCTCTCGGCCGCGAAGCGCCGCGCGCGCATCGAGGCCGCTCTCACGGACGGCGTCAGGCGCGACCAGGCGCTGCTCGGCACGCTCGTCTACCTCACCGAATTCCCGACCCCCATCCGCGGCACTTTCGATGAGCGCTACCTCGAGCTCCCGCGCGAGATCCTCACCACCGTGATGCGCCATCACCAGCGCTACTTCTCGGTCGAGCATGCCGGCGGCTCGCTCGCGCCCGAGTTCGTCGCCGTCATGAACACGAATGCCGACCCCCAGGGCGTGGTTCGCGCCGGCAACGAGCGGGTTCTGCGGGCCCGCTTCAACGACGCCCGCTTCTTCTGGGAAGTCGATCAGCGCAAGCCGCTCGCCGACCGCGTTCCCGAGCTTGCGGCTGTCACTTTTCAGGCCCGCCTCGGCAGTTATCTCGAAAAGACGAATCGCATGGCTGCGCTCGCCATGGAGCTGGCGCAGCGCACCGGAGCCATGGCCTCGCTCGCCGAGCGCGCCGCGCACCTCGCCAAGGCCGATCTCACCACCGAGATGGTGAAGGAGTTCACCGAGCTGCAGGGCATTGTCGGCGGCCTCTACGCACGCGTGCAGGGCGAGCACGATGAAGTCTGGCGCGCCATTTACGAGCACTACAAGCCGCTCAGCATGGAGGACTCGATACCGTCCACTCCCACCGCCCGTATCGTCTCTCTCGCGGACAAGCTCGATACCCTGCGCGGCTGCTTCGAGATTGGCATGGTTCCCACCGGGTCACGCGACCCGTTCGCGCTGCGCCGCGCCGCCCAGGGCGTCGTCAGGATCCTGGTGGAAGGCAAGCTGCGGCTCTCGCTCAAAGAGCTCTGCGCCGCTGACGCCCGGCTCGAGGCGTTCCTCCTCGACCGCATCCGCCACTACTTCCGCGATGTCCGCGGCTTCGCCTACGACGAAGTGAATGCCGTGCTGGCGTCGGGCTGCGACGACCTGGTGGACGTCGAGGCGCGGCTCGAAGCCATTCGCGCCGTCCGCCCGACACCTGACTTCGAGCCGCTCGCCGCCAGCTTCAAGCGCATCACCAACATCCTGCGCCAGGCGCAGTTCGCCGGTGGGGGCGCCATCGACGCATCGCTTTTGGAAGCAGGCCCCGAGCGCGAGCTGTACCAAGGGTTCGAGCGGCTTCGCGAAATCGTGTACAGGCATCGTGAAGCCCGCGATTATCGCGCCGCGCTCGAGGCTATCGCTTCGCTGCGGCCCAAGATCGACACATTTTTCGACAAGGTGCTGGTCAACGCGCCCGATGCGCGCGTCCGGCAGAACCGGCTGGCCTTCCTCGGCAGCCTGTTGACCGAATTCTCCGCCATCGCGGATTTCTCGGAGATTGTCGTGGCGCAGAACAATACCGCGTCACCCTGACTTCTGACTTCTGACTTCTGACTGGAGCTTTTAATGGCTAAAAAATACGTTTACTACTTCGGCGGCGGGACCGCCGACGGCGACGGCACCATGAAAGATGTGCTCGGCGGCAAGGGCGCCGGTCTCGCCGAGATGTCCCGCGCCGGTGTGCCGGTGCCGCCCGGCTTCACCATTTCTACCGAGGTCTGCAATCATTACTTCGCGAACAATATCGAAGTCATGCAGCAGGTCGAGAATCAAAGTCTCGGGGCGCTGCGGAAGCTCGAGCGCGAGATGGGCGTCGAGCTCGGTAATCCCGGCAACCCTCTGCTGCTCAGCGTCCGGTCCGGCGCGAAGTTTTCCATGCCGGGCATGATGAACACCATTCTGAATCTCGGTCTCAACGACGACACCACCGAGGGCCTGGCGCGCAAGACCGGCAATCCGCGCTTTGCCTATGACTGCTACCGCCGCTTCATCCAGATGTTCGGCGAGGTCGCGCTCGGCATCGACATGGCCAAGTTCGACCATATCTTCGACGAGCGCAAGAAGCAGGCGCGCGTCAAGCTCGACACCGATCTCACCGCCGGGGACCTGAAGGCGATCGTTGCTGAATTCGAGAAGCTCGTCGTGAAGGAAAAGGGCAGGCCCTTTCCGCAGAACGCCATGGACCAGCTCGTTATGGCGCGAGACGCGGTCTTCCGCTCATGGTGGAACGATAAGGCGATCTACTACCGCAAGATGGAGCGCATCCCCGACGATATCGGCACCGCGGCCAGCGTCCAGGCCATGGTGTTCGGCAATATGGGCGACCACTCCTGCACCGGCGTCGGGTTCACCCGCGATCCGGGTTCCGGCGAGAAGGTCTTTTATGGCGAGTTCCTGATCAACGCGCAGGGCGAGGACGTCGTCGCCGGCATCCGCACGCCGCAGCCGATCTCCGAGCTCGAGGCGGTCATGCCCGAGGTGTACCGGCAGCTCCGCGAAATCACCGGCCGGCTCGAGAAGCACTACAAGGACATGCAGGACTTCGAGTTCACCGTGCAGGAAGGCAAGCTCTACATGCTGCAGACCCGCAACGGCAAGCGCACCGGTCCGGCCGCGGTTCGCGTTGCGGTCGACATGGTAGCCGAAGGCCTGATCGACAAAAAGACGGCGGTGCTCCGCGTCGCGCCCGCCCAGCTCGACCAACTCCTGCACCCCGTTTTTGACCAGAAATCGCTCCAGGAGCTGACCAGGCTCACCACTGGCATTGCCGCTTCGCCCGGCGCCGCCGTCGGGCGCATCGCTTTCTCGGCCGATGACGCCGTGCCAATGTCGGCGAATGCGCCCGTCATCCTGCTGCGCAAGGAGACGACGCCGGACGACATCCACGGCATGGACGTCTCGAAGGGAATTCTCACCGCCGTCGGCGGCAAGTCGAGCCACGCCGCCGTGGTCGCGCGCGGCATGGGACGGCCTTGCATCGTGGGCGCGGGCGCCATCGCCATCAACGAGCCCAGGAAGATCGCCACCGTCAAGTTGAAGGACGGCCGGACTGTCACCCTCAAGGAAGGCGACTGGGTGTCGCTCGACGGCACCACCGGCGACGTTTACGAGGGTCATGCCAAGACACTCGAGCCGGATCCCAAGTCGCCCATGTTTGCGAAGTTCATGGCATACGCCGACGAGTTCCGCGCCGGCTTCGGCGTGCGCGCCAACGCCGACATTCCGCGCGATGCCAAGGCGGCCCGCGCTTTTGGCGCCGAGGGCATCGGCCTTTGCCGCACCGAGCACATGTTCTTTGCCGAGGACCGCATCCCGCACATGCAGGCCATGATTCTCGCGCGCGAGGAAAAAGCGCGGCGCAAAGCGCTCGCCAGGCTCCTGCCCATGCAGCGCAAGGACTTCGCCGGCCTGTTCCAGGCGATGGACGGATTCCCCGTCGTGATCCGCACCCTCGACCCGCCGCTCCACGAGTTCCTGCCCAAGCGCGAGCAGCTCATGGTCGACCTCGCCCGGCTCCCGCACGCCACCATCGCGGAAAAACGCGAGATGGCCGAGCGCTACCGCTTGCGCGTCGGCGAGCTGAAAAAAGCGATCCCCGAGCTGCTGCATCGCGTTGAGGAGCTGCACGAGTTCAACCCGATGCTGGGCTTCCGCGGCTGCCGTCTCGGCATCATCTACCCCGAGATCACCGAGATGCAGGCGCGCGCCATCTTCGAGGCCGCCGTCCAGGTGGCCGGCAAAGGCGTCAAGGTCATTCCCGAGGTCATGATCCCGCTGGTCGGCACCGTCACCGAGCTGCGCGCCCAGAAGGAGATCGTCGAGCGCGTCGCTAAGGAGGTCATCCAGAAGGCGGGCGTCAAACTGAAATACCTGATCGGGACCATGATCGAAGTCCCGCGCGCCGCCCTCACCGCCGATGAAATCGCCCGCGAGGCGGAGTTCTTCAGCTTCGGCACCAACGACCTGACCCAGACCACGTACGGCATCTCGCGCGACGACTACACCAAGTTCGTCAAGTCGTACACCGACCAGAAGCTCTGGAAAGAGGATCCGTTCGCGGTCCTCGACCAGGAAGGTGTCGGCAAGCTGGTCGAGCAGGCCGTGCAGCTCGGCCGGAAGGCCCGGCCCGACCTCGAGGTCGGCATCTGCGGCGAGCACGGCGGCGAGCCCAGCTCGGTCGAGTTCTGCTACCGCGTCGGCATGGACTACGTCTCCTGCTCGCCCTACCGCGTGCCGATCGCCCGGCTCGCCGCCGCCCAGGCGGCCATCTCCGGCGATAAGTCCGAGACTGCGCGCACCGCGTAATCGCGTCCCGCTCGAAACGGAAAAGGCGGGCCTTCATGGCCCGCCGTTTTTCTTGGCGTGATCTCTGAACTTCTATGACACCGCCGCCGACCGCCCCGGGACCAGCTCGGCGATAGAATCGACGACCCTGGAAGGTGCAAACGGATAGTCTTGCAGGGTCTCCGGCGTGCTCGATCCCGTCAGCACGAGGATGCTTTCGAAGCCGAGATCCGTAGCGCCGCGGATGTCGGTATCCATCGTGTCGCCGATCATGATCACCTCATCGGTGCGCAGGCCCATGCGCTTGCGTGCCGCACGCATCATGAACGGATTCGGCTTGCCGACGTGATATGCCTTGCGCCCTGTGGCGGCCTCGAGAAGCGAGACAATCGCGCCGCAGCCGGGACGCGGCCCGTTGTCGGTCGGACAGGATGTATCGGAATTGGTCGAGAGAAGCCCTGCACCGGCGGCGATCAGCCGGTGCGCGCGTTCCACCATCTCAAAATTCAAAACACGTCCTTCCCCGACAATCACGTAGTCCGGCGAATCCTGGCTGATCGCATATCGAACCTCGCTCAACGCCGTGAGGAGCCCTCCCTCGCCGATCACGAGTGTAAGCCGAGTTGTTGGTGAGGAACAGGTACGGCGTTCGCTCTTCCTGCAGATGCTCAATAAATTGTTTCGCGCCCGGAATGAGCTCGGATCCGCGGTAGATCACGCCATCCATGTCGATGAGATAACCTTTTCGGCATACGTATGGTCCTCACTTATGTGACTCCGGCAAGTGTGTCATGTTTCACGGGCTCTCCCGGATAGAAATGTGCTCAGGTCTGGCACGCGTGCCGCAATGCCGCTCGCAGCCAGCTCAGCGTGAAGCCTGATATTTATGGAAAGTCACTCTGACGAACGTGGGATCGGGCTTCCCCGCCCTGTTGCCCTGTCGTCCCCGGACGTTCGAAGTCTCGGAACAGACGAGCAGTAACCGCTTGCCACCAGTCTACGGCAGCCCGCCTGCGAGCTCCAATCGAAAAGATTGATGATGTCAATTCCTGTACCGCCGCGACTGGCGATCTCCCGCTCGGCTACAATCAATAGCCATGACCTCGCGTCGCTTCTTCCTCAGGCGCATGCCCGCGGCGGCCGCCTGGGCTGCCTTCGCGCAGCGCCTCCAGGCCGCCCCCTCGCCCGCGAGCGAGCAGTTCTGGCTCATGGTGAAGGCGCAGTTCCCGCTCCAGCCGGGTCTCATCTACCTCAACGCCGCCAACGTGTGCCCGGCCTCGCGACTGGTGCTCGACCGCCACCTC
>JACOTZ010000189.1 GCA_016178155.1 Acidobacteriota bacterium | reverse complement strand
GGACGTCCGGGCCCGAATCCGGCTATAATGTTAACGAGGAGTGCCTTGTTGAATTTGCGAAGTTTTTTTCGGCTGGCGGCGCACACCCAGCTCCTGCCGGTTCTCGAGAGCGGTGAAGAGACGCTGGTCGGGGGTCAGGCGGTGATCGAGGGGGTGATGATGCGTGCGCCACACAGCTACTGTGTCGCGGTACGCAAATCGGACGGCAGCATCGTGAGCGAAGAGGCGCCGCTCGCCAAGCCATCGGAGAAGCACCCGATTTTCAAGCTGCCGGTGTTCCGCGGCGTGGGCACGCTGGGGCAGGCGATGTGGCTCGGCGTCAAGGCGCTGAAGTTCTCGGCCAATGCTTCCCTCGACGAGTCCAAGGCGCCCACCGCGGCGGTTCGCGGCAAACCGCAGGAGATCTCGGGCTGGATGATGGGGCTGAACCTGGCGTTCTCGTTCGGGTTCTTCATCTTCCTTTACAAGTTCGTTCCGCTCTACCTGACCTCGCTGATCGAGAAGGTGTACCCGGCGGTGCACGGGAGGATCGTTTTCAACCTGACGGATGGGATCATCCGCATGGCCATCTTCCTCTCCTTCCTGTACATGATCTCGCGGTGGAAGGACATCCGCCGGGTCTTCGAATATCACGGCGCCGAGCACCGGGTGGTATTCAACTACGAGTCGGGCAAGGCGGTGACGGTCGAGACCGCGCAGAAGTTCTCCACCTTCCACCCGCGCTGCGGCACCAGTTTCCTGCTGGTGGTCATGATCGTCTCGATGGTCGTGTATGCCCTCGTGCCGGCGGACGGCTTCGCGGCCAAGTTCGCCGCCCGCATCCTGCTTCTGCCGGTGGTCACGGGCGTCAGCTACGAGTTCATCCGCTACGCAGCGAAGCGCCGCACCAGCCTGCTGGCGATGCTCACGGCGCCGGGTCTTTGGCTGCAGAAGATCACCACCAAACCTCCCGCCGACGACCAGACCGCGGTTGCCATCAGTGCACTCGAGGGCGCGATGGCGCTCGAAGCGACACAAGGCGGCGAGCTGGTTGTCGCCTGACTCCCGCCCATGCAATATCTGGAAAAACTCGACGGGATCGAAGCGCATTTCGAGGATTTGACCCGCCAGATGACGGATCTCTCGCTCATCGGGGAACCGGATGCCTATCGTAAAACGGCCAAGCAGCACCGTGAGCTGAGCGAGATTGTCGCGAAGTATCGGGAGTGGAAGAAGGTCCACACCGAGCTCGACGGGGCGCGGCAGATGCTCGAGGAGAGCGATCCGGAACTCCGCGAGATGGCGGAGGACGACATCGCGCGGCTGGAACCCGGGCTGACAAAGATCGAGGAAGAGCTGCGCATCCTGCTGCTGCCGAGGGATCCGCTGGATGAAAAGAACGTCATCCTCGAGATTCGCAAAGGCACGGGCGGGGACGAGGCATCGTTGTTCGCGGGCGAACTGTTCCGCGCCTACGCGCGCTACGCCGAGGGGTGCGGATGGAAAGTGGAAATCCTCTCATCGAGCGAGTCATCGGTCGGCGGTCTGAATGAAGTGATCGCCATGTTCTCGGGCGACAAGGTGTACAGCCGGCTGCGCTACGAGAGCGGCGTGCACCGGGTCCAGAGAGTGCCCGAGACCGAGCAGCAGGGCCGCGTGCACACCTCCACGGTGACGGTGGCGGTGCTGCCCGAGGCGGACGATGTCGAGGTACACCTCGATCCGAAGGACATACGCATCGACACCTTCTGCTCCTCCGGACCGGGCGGCCAGTCGGTGAACACCACCTATTCGGCGGTTCGCATCACGCATCTGCCGACGGGGCTGGTGGTAAGCTGCCAGGACGAGAAATCGCAGATCAAGAACCGCGCGAAGGCGGAGCGCGTCCTGCGTTCGCGACTCTACGAGATGGAGATCGAGCGCCAGCAGGCGGAGATCGGCGCCGAGCGCAAGAGCCAGGTCGGCAGCGGCGAGCGCAGTGAGAAGATCCGCACTTACAACTTCCCGCAGAACCGGGTGACGGACCACCGGATCGGTCTGACTCTGCACCAGCTTGACCAGATCATGGAGGGCCGGCTGGATCCGATCATTGAAGCGACGACCACCTACTTTCAGGCCGAAAAGCTCAAGAAAGAGTACTCGGGCGGGGCGCCGAACGGCGCGCGGGCCGGTAAGAAACCGTCCTGACGCAGGGCGCCGGCCATGACGGTGCGAGCCGCGCTTCTTGAAGGGGCCAGGCTGCTGGAAGATGCCCATGTGCCCGCGCCCCGGCTGACCGCGGAAGTTCTGCTCTCCCATGCGCTCCGCAAAGAGCGCATTTACTTGTACAGTCATTCCACCGAAGAGCTCAGCGAGCTGGCGTGGCTCCACTATGGCCGCTATCTGCACGAGCGGCTTTCAGGCAGGCCGACGCAGTACATCACCGGGCGGCAGGAGTTTTACGGGCGCGAGTTTACGGTTTCCGCGGACGTGCTCATCCCGCGGCCCGAGACCGAGCACCTGGTAGATGCGGCGCTTCGGCTGTGGCCGGAGGGCGGACGCGCGGTGGATGTCGGGTGTGGGTCGGGAGCGATCGCGATCACGCTCGCTGCCGAGCGGCACCTGAGGGTATGGGCCACCGACATCTCGCTCGCGGCGGTGCGGGTCGCTGCAGACAATGCGCTCCGCCTGGGCGCCGAGGTCGAGTTCACGTGCTGCGACCTGCTCGCGGGTTTTGCCGGGCGAACATTCGACCTGGTCGCCTCGAATCCGCCGTATGTGTCCTGCGAGGACCGCGGCGGGCTGCAGAGGGAAGTGCGCGATTATGAACCCCCGGCGGCCTTGTATGCGGGTTCGACGGGTAACGAGATCTATGAAAGGCTGATCCACGACTCCGAGCGCACG
>JACOTZ010000188.1 GCA_016178155.1 Acidobacteriota bacterium | reverse complement strand
GTTTGGGGCGAGGACGTCTACCCCACCAACCGCACCGTGGACACCCATATTCTCTCGCTGCGCAGCAAGCTGGAAGCGGATCCCTCCCGCCCGCGCTACCTGCTGACGGTGCACGGCGTGGGATACAAGTTTGTCGGCGATGAGGTTGACATCTCCTGACAAACATTTCGCACTGATTTGATGGCCCTCTCGAGCAGCCATGACAACCGGGTTGGACGTTTTGGGGCATCCTCAGAACATGGAGGAGGCGTCTATGAGTATGCAGAGAATCGGAGGCCTGCCAGCAAGTTTGGTCCTGGCCGCGGTTGTGGTCCTTGGACAAAAGCCGACCGCCGAGGCCCTGTTTCGCGAAGCTCTGGTAAAGGAACGAGCCGAGGGCAGCCTGCGAGAGGCCATCTTCCTCTACGAGCGCATCATCGTGGACTTCCCCAACGACCGCCGGATCGCGGCGCAGGCGATGTATCAGTTGTCATTGATCTACGAAAAGCAGGGCGACCCGCGGGCCAAGCGGATGCTGACGCGCCTCAGCCGCGAGTATGCGGACGTGGAACCCTTCGCCACCCGGGCTCGCGAGGGGCTGGCTCAGCAATCGGCCGAGTCACCGTCCGTCTTTCCCGAGGTTTCGCTGCCCCTCGACTACGACCGCGGGTCTCCGGACGGCAGATTCGTTGTCTATCACAAGGATGCTTCGAAGTCGGGTGTGTTGTATCTGAAAGAACTCGCAACCGGGTTGGAACGCGTGCTGGTGGACGGGGGCTACGTGATGCACCCGGCCTGGTCCCCGGACAGCACCCGACTCGCTTACGGCTTCTCTAGCCTCGACCAGAAGATCCGGGAAATCAGAATCGTTCAGGTTTCCAGCGGCGAGACCGTCAAACTGGGCATCCGCGGGTGGCCGATCACCTGGACGGACAGCGATGAGATCTTCTTCTACCTCCCCAACTATGGGGTTGACGGCGCGGATTTTTTCCTGGTGCCTGTGGCCGGTGGAACTCCACGGAAGGTTCACACCGGGGAGTTTTCCACGGCGATCACTCCGGATGGTGCGAGGCTAATCGCACGCAAATCCGAGAAGCTATTCCTGATCGACCTCGCCACCGGCGATTCGCAGGCGATCACAACGTCTGCCGGTTCAGAGTATGGCTTCATGATTTCTCCGGACAGCCGGCTGGTGATCTTTAAGGCAAACCCCGAAGGCCACTGGGCATTCTATATCGCTCCTCTAGACGAGGGGCTTCCGGTCAAGAGCCCCCTCAAGGTCAAGGTCGTTGAAGCCGAGGGCGGTCCAGCCGCTGGCCGGCCGTGGCGCAAGTGGTGGACGCGGGATGGAACTCTTACATTCCCGTTGGGGCGGTCGTTGGCGAACATTTATCGCGTAGATGTGGATCCCAAGTCGGGACGAGCGGTCGACACGCCGCTGCGGCTGACGCAGGATACCGGTTACAACAATCGGCCCGCGATCTCTCCCGATGGGAAGCGCGTCGCCTATTGGTATGCACACCAAGGCAAGTTTGGTCTTGCTGTGATGGACAGCGGCGGGGCCAATGAACGACCCCTGCTCGAGCAGCTCCTGAATGTCCCTCCGCTTTACTGGCGGTCGCCCGAAGAGATCATGTTCCTCAACACGAAACCCAAGGAGGGGAATAAGCGCGCGGTCTATACGGTGAATGTCAACATCGGGGCGTTAGAACGGGTCGCTGAGGCAGAAGGCCTCTACTGGCACTACGTGCCCGGCAGGAACGAAATCCTGCAAGTTGTCGGAGATTATCCAAAGCCCGCAACCGTGCTGAAGGCGCTTTCGCTGACGGACGGCAAGCAACGAGTCGTGGCGACCGTTGACGCGCTGTGGCCCCACATGGCGATTTCACCGGACGGGAAGCGGATTGCATACATGGCCAGTCGCGGCCAGATTGCCGCCCAGTTGAGCTCGGAAATGGCCTTGATGTCGATCAACGGGGAACCGCTAGGGACGCTGGTATCCGCGCAACAGGAACTCATCACGCCGAATGCGTGGTCTCCTAACGGCAAGTACCTGCTTTACACCCTGGGAAAGGCCGGACCGAGAGTGATGAACGTCGAAACGCGGGAGAGCTGGCCGATTCATAGGGAGACCGCCGACGGCAACTGGCAGGGAGGGAACTGGTCGCCCGACGGGACCTTCATCCTGCTGGTGAAGGCGACACAAACCGAGGAGCGGGTGGCCTGGAGCGGGGTCACCGCCGAAGCGGTCGCGCGCCTGATGGAAGAGAGGTAGGCGAAGTCTGATCGGCTCTGCAGTAGGCTGGAAGCGCGCCTGGGAGTTGCCTGGGGACCCAGTTATTCATCCGGATGCCACACGCCCGGCAAGTGGCTCGCCGTCAGCCGCCGTCAGCAGGATACCTCGGTTCGATCCATCATCCAGGAACGCTGGGGTGCCCTCCAGAGTTCGAAAAGTGTCCACGACACCCGCCAGTTCTCATTTCCCGCAAAGGGTTGCCGGTGTTCGCTCGCAATTCGCCCTCCTAGCCGCTCTTCCTGGGATGTAACACCTCGCCGCGACTTGAGTCTAACCAGCAGAACATTGCAAAATTTTCCGGCCGCAGCAAAACTTGCGGGCTGAGCGGCGGTCTGGCAAAGCAGCGTCCCGGGACGCGCATCTCCCCGCAAGCACCTTCGACGTGTCTTTTAACGTTGCTCCATCAGTGAGTTAAGGGCAGAGTACCGGCGCCACCGCAAAGTCCCCTACCCCCCTGGCATCGCAATTGCCTGCTTGCACACTGTACCCGCACCTTGCGCGGGTACGTTCGAGGGCTTGCCGGCTGGCTGGGCGGCTCTCGGGCGAGCGAGGAGGACAAGAGATGCTCTCATTCCTCAGCATGATCCTCTTTGGCCTGGTGGTGGGCGTAGTTGCCAAACTGCTCATGCCGGGCCGGGACCCTGGCGGTT
>JACOTZ010000288.1 GCA_016178155.1 Acidobacteriota bacterium | reverse complement strand
GGCCTCCCTCGAACCGCGCCGGCGCAAATAACTTCGTCAGCAATTACGCGCGCACGTTCAACCGCGACAACCTGACGGCGCGCGTGGACCACGCATTCAGCGACAGCAACCGGTTCTATTTCCGGTACATGTTCAACCGCGACCCGTTGCGGTTTACCAGCGCGCTGCCCAACCCAATCGCGGATACGCGAAATTTCAGCGAGCGGCACCAGAACATGTTTCTGTTCGCGGATACCCACACCGTCACACCGACCATCATCACTGACATTCGCGTGAGCATTTCGGACCGGACATTTCACTCAGTCAGTCCGGGGCTGGGAAGCAACGGGCCGGAACTGCTCGGCCTGCGCGGCGTGCCCACCGGGGCGTTCCCCACGTTCAGCGTCGCAGGGATCAGAGGCCTCGGCGCCGGCACCCATGAACGAGTGCAGATCCCGATCCGCCAACAGCAGTACATCAATTCCTGGACATGGGTCCGCGGCAGCCACGTCATGAAGTTCGGGGGAGAAGTGCGGCGCTCGACGAACCTGGACATCCTGCGGCCTTCGATCTCGGGCAACTTCTCGTTCGCCACCCAGCCGACGGCGCTGGAGGGAACGGCAAATACCGGTTTTGGATTCGCCAGCCTGCTGGTCGGATTTCCGAACTCGTTTTCGCTGCGCAACACCGAGCCGCTCGACCGCTACAGCTATTACCTGGCCGGCTACTTTCAGGACGACTGGAAGGTCTCGCGGGATTTGACTCTGAACCTCGGATTGCGCTGGGAGACCGACACGCCCATCATGGACCGGAACAATCGCCAGAACAGCTTTGACATCACCGCAATCAACCCGGTGTCGAATACTCCCGGGGTGGTTCGCTTCGCCGGTGTCGACGGCTGGCCCACGCGTCCCTACGATCCGGACTGGAACAACTTCGGCCCGCGCTTTGGCTTCGCCTGGAAAGTGGCGGGAAGTGAAAAAATGGTGGTGCGCGGCGGCTTCGGCATTTCGTACGCGCATCCTTTTGATCACGGCGTGCCGAACCTGGCCTCGCTGGGTTTCGAGAACTCCGCGAACCTGAGCACGCCCGACAACGGCGTTACCGCGCCTTTTTACCTCCGCGACGGCGTGCCGCAGGTAAACCCGGGCGGGCAACCGCTGACCCCCGCTTTCGGCGCGGTCCCGGTGGGCCGCAATGCGACCACCAACGTCCAGTTCTACGAAAGCGATCGCCAGATCGGATATGCGCAGCAATTCAATCTGGGGATCCAGCGCGAGTTGCCGGGCCGCATGGTCGTGGAAGTCGGCTATCTCGGCAATCTCTCGCGCAAGCTCAGTTCGGCTAACATCAGCATCAACCAGATCCGGCCCGAGAACATCGATGCGATTCGGCGGGCGGGAGTGTTCCGCCAGGCGTATCGCCCGTTCCCGCAGTTCAACAACGTGCTGCTCGTGCAGCCAAGCTTCGGTGTGACCGACTACCACGCGGGCGTACTGAAAATCGAGAAGCGTTTTTCGGGCGGTCTGAGCTTCCTCTCCACCTACACCTGGTCGAAGAATCTCGACAACATTGACACCAGCCCGGCCGACCTCGGGGATGCGCAGCAGTATTCCGATTACTACAACCGCCGCCTGGACAAAGGGCCGAGCGGTCTCGACATCCGCCACCGGTTCACGTGGAGCTCCCTGTACGAGCTGCCTTTCGGCCGCGGGCGGAAGTGGGCACAGCAGGGGCCGCTGTCACAGGTGGTTGGCGGCTGGGCGCTCGGCGCCATCGCGCTGATGCAGAGCGGCGGACCGTTCACGGTCACAACCCAGACCAATACGACTAACGTGTTCTCGGCCGGCGCGCAGCGCGCGAACGTGCTCCGTGATCCCAACCTTCCGAATTCCGAGAAGCGGCTCGACCGCTGGTTTGACATCGCGGCGTTTGCGCCGCCGGAGCCCTTTACGTTCGGTAACGCCGGCCGCGGGATCGTGCGCACCGACGGCCGGATAAATTTCGATTTCTCCCTGGTGAAGAACTTCAGCTTCTCCGAGTCGCGCTTCGTGCAATTCCGGGGCGAGGTATTCAACGCCTTCAATCACGCGGACTTCGCCGACCCGGGTCACGCCATCGGAGGACCGGGGTTTGGTGTGGTCAGCGATGCCACCGACGCCCGGGTGCTTCAGCTTGGCCTGCGCGTCGTCTTTTGAGGCTTGCCCGGCCGGACGGGAAACCTAAAACTTCACGATTTCGACCCGGCGGTTCCGGACGCGGCCGGCTTCGCTTTGGCTGTCCGCAATCGGCTTGGTGTCGCCGAGGCCCATGGTCGAGATCCGGGATTGATCGACGCCGTTCGCGAGCAGCCATGCCGCCAACGCGGAGGCGCGCGCCCGTGATAGCTCCAGGTTGGCGGCCTTGTCGCCCGTGCCGTCGGTGTGCGCTTCGATCCGCACTCGCAGCGCCGGCTGCCGCGCCAGGAACGCTCGCAAGCCCGCGAGGACCGCGCCAGCATCCGCCGGAAGGTCCGTCTTGCCCGGCTCGAACTCGAGCCGGCTGATCACGATCCTGCCGCTGGCGCTCATCTCTTCCGCCAGCGCGTCGGCGTTGCGCTCAGCATCGGAGGTGTCCCTGATCGCGGTCAGTACGTAGGCGCTGTAGATGTTGTACGGGTAGGTCGACACTTGCAGCCACTGGTCGCCTTTCGCCGCCGTGACGATCGGGAACTCCTCGGGATCGCGTCCCTTGTAGACGATCTTGAAACCCAGCCTGGTCAGGAAGGCATCGGCCTGCTTGACCACGGAAGGGAGAGTGATCTTGGCCGGACAGAGATAGTAGAGGATCTCGGCGGGACCTTCCAGGACCTCCTGCTGCGGCGTCCCGTCCTGCGACGCGCCAGTCTGGATCTCGAGCGTGGCGCTGTCCCTGGTGTCGCACTGCAAAATGCTGCAGCCGGCGATGCGGGGGAACAGCATCGAGTCCTTGCACCCCGGTTCGTCTTCGCCGAGCTTGATCTCGCGCATGTCCGTGTCTCTGAGGGCGGCGCGTTTGAGCGGAGAAACAGCCGCCTGATCTTTCGGGACGCGCGTTGCCGCGGGCGCCGGCGACTGTGCAAACGCAAGCGAGCACCCGAGCATTGCAACCGGCAGCCGCCACACGGACATGAAAAGCACCCAGAGCAGATCATCGACGGAAATAGCAGCGGCTGTAGAGCCACGCCGCTCGGCCCGCCAAGTGCTTCACCGGACGGCCCGGCGCGCCATCATCTATCCCGGCGTTCCCGGCGGCTTAACTGTCTTATATACCAATGGGATACACGCCACAATGCTTGAAAATCGTGAGGAAGGGAGCTTCCAGCGATCAGCCATCAGCGCTTTGAATGAGCGCGGTCAGCATCGCTTCAATTCGTCATGGCCCAGAACGGCGGGCCGGCGGGCTTCGACCCTGACAATGTTTTCGCTGCGCTCATTGACCCGGCAGGACCGCCCGACGATCGAGCGGGAATTGTCGGCACTTCTGGACGACGACCAGAAACCGCAGCCCAGCGAGGTCGACTTTCCTCACGACACGCCTCTGGCTAATGGTGAATGGGTTTTTTCCGGCACCGGCCCGAAGCGGGCACATTGAGAAATCCAGCCTGAAGAAACAGCACCTCAAGGCGTGCAAGGGGCCACAGACCGAAGCAGACAAGTGGGCCCAAAGAATGGGCACAGCAGCGAACCTGCGGCTCAAGAACGCGAAGCCGGCGGCCTCAGTATTGATGCTGATTGGAAGAATTGGTCGGGGCGAGTGGATTCGAAACACCGACCTCCTGGTCCCGAACCTTGAGACACCCGATTTTGCACGCCTTCGCACGGGTTTGCGACTGCTACTTTCCCGCGTGAATCCCACTTGTTATCAATGACGTGTCCCGAGCTCTGGTTTGCACAGGCTTGTATGGCGTTGCAGGATTTCGTTGCTCGAAAAAGGCAAGAAAAGGGCGACGTCCGGCATCGACTAGCTGCTGGCGCTCTTTCGCATTTCTCGCCGCAGCCAGGTCCTAGCCAGCTTCCAGTCGCGCATGACGCTTTGCGGCGAGATCTTCAACACCTCGGCTGTCTCCTCCACGCTGAGGCCGCCGAAGGAAGCGCATCTCGACGACCTGAACCTGCCGAGGGTCCAGCTTGGTCAGACGGTCCAAGGCGTCATTGACTGCAAGGATCTCAGCAGCCCGGCCTGTCCCCAGATCGGGAAGCTGGTCAAGGTCAAAATTGGTAGACGCGCCGGCACGCCGCAGCATCCCACCACGTTTCTGGGCGCCCCGGGCGCGGGCCGCGTCCACCAGAATGCCACGCATGATTCGAGCGGAGACCGCGTAAAAGTGGGCCCGGTCCTGCCACCCGACGCTGCTCAAGTCCACCAGCCGGAGGTAGGCTTCGTGGACCAGGGCCGTGGTCTGGATCGTTCCGGAGTCGCTTCGCCGCATGTGCCGTCGCGCCATGCGCTTCAGCTCCCGATATACCAAGGGGATCAGGCGGTCGAGCGCCGAGGACTGTCCCGACCCCCAGGCCTTCAGGAGGATCGTGATCTCCGGGCTGGCTGCGGCGTTCATGTTACGCTTCCCAACATTGTAGTTTTTTGCTCTGCTTCTCGGTTACAAAGCAAGGGACCATTGGAAGGGATATAATCTCGCCCAGGTTCACCGCCTTGACTCCGGAACGCTGGCAACAGGTGAAGCATCTCTACCACGCGGTGCTGGAAGCAGAGCCTTCCGACCGCGGGGCGTTGCTGGAGTCCGCCGATCCGGAGGTGCGCCGCGAGGTCGAGTCGCTGTTATCGTCGGGAGACTCAGGCACCGATCCGTTCGATCGGGACGTGTTGTCGGATGCCGGCTCCTTGCTCGACGATGCGACCGCGAGAATAAGTCAACTCGGCGAGAACGCCAATCTCGGGCAGTACCAGATTCGAATACTACTCGGTCGCGGGGGTATGGGAGAGGTGTACCTTGCCCACGACGGCAAGCTTGGCCGCGACGTGGCGATCAAGACGCTGCCCAAGGAATTCAGTGAAGACCCGGAGCGGCTCTCGCGCTTCCGCCGCGAAGCGCGTGTACTGGCCTCGCTGAACCACCCGAACATCGCCGCGATTTACGGGCTGGATGAATCCGCCGGAGTGAACTTCCTGATCCTCGAGTTGGTGGAAGGGGAAACGCTGGCCGAACGGTTGAAACGAACCGGTCCGATGCTTGTGGGGGAAGCCCTGCAAGTGATGAGTCAAGTGGCAGAGGCCCTGGAAGCGGCGCATCGCAAGAGCATCACGCACCGCGACATCAAGCCCGCTAACATCAAGGTGACGCCCGAGGGACGGGTCAAGGTCCTCGACTTCGGGTTGGCGAAAGTGTTGCGGACGGCGGCGGCAAGGCCTCACGTGAGGTCAGCCGGTGTGGGCCTCGAGACGGGCGATGGGCGGATTCTCGGCACGCCGCGGTACATGAGTCCGGAGCAGGCGCGGGGCGAGGCGGTCGATCAGCGAACGGATATTTGGGCCTTCGGCTGCGTGTTGTATGAACTGCTGACGGCTAAGCCGGCGCTGGATGGACGGACCGTATCCGACATCATCGCCGCCATTCTGGAGCGCGAGCCGGACTACGATGCGCTGCCGGCAGCCCTGCCCGTGCAGGTGCGCCGCATGCTTCAGCAGTGCCTGCTGAAGGACGCCGATAAGCGTATACCGGAGGTCGCCGAAGCGAGGCGGGCCATTGCGAGCGCACAGGCGCATCCTCGGAAGCCAATCCTCACGCGACGCAGGCTTGTCATCACCAGCGCAGCAGCGCTGGCAGCGGCAGGCCCCGTAGCATTCAACATTGGCAGTGTACGAGAGCGCGTGTTGGGCACACCCGGTCCGGACGTGCGATCGCTGGTTGTCCTGCCGCTCGAAGATCTATCGGGTGATACCGGACAGGAGTACTTCGCCGATGGCTTCACGGACGCGTTAATCACCGACCTCTCCAAGATTGACGGCTTGAAGGTGATCTCGCGGACCTCGGCAATGCGGTACACCGGCAAGGAGAAGACGCTGCCGGAGATCGCCCGGGAGCTTCAGGTCGAGGGAGTTGTCGAGGGAACCATACAGCGGCAAGGCCGGCGAGTCGTCGTGCGCGTCAAGCTGATCCAGGCATCCACGGATTCTTCCCTGTGGACCGAAGGCTACGAAGGAGAAATGCAGGAGGCGCTCCGATTGCAGGCGCGAGTAGCGCAAGCGGTGGCACAACAGATTCGGGGTACGATCCGGCCTGAGCAGCAGGCTCGTCTCGCAGCGCGACGCGCAGTGAAGCCCGAGGTTTACGAGGACTACCTGCGCGGAATGTACTTTCTGAACAAGGCGGCTCCGGCGGACCATGACAAGGGCATCGAGTTCCTGAAAGCGGCCATCGACAAAGACCCAGCCGAGCCTCGCGCCTGGGCAGGCCTGTCGCTGGGATACAGCCGGATCGGACACGATCGCCTGCCTGATGCGTTCAAACTCGCCAAAGCGGCCGCCAATCGAGCGCAGGAACTGGGCGAGACGTTAGCGGAAACCTATGCCGGACTGGCTCAAACCAAGCTGTACTGGGAATGGGACTACCCTGGAGCCGAACAGGACTTCCGTCGTGCGCTCGAACTGAATCCAAATCTTGCGAACGCTCGCTGCCATTACTCGTGG
>JACOTZ010000287.1 GCA_016178155.1 Acidobacteriota bacterium | reverse complement strand
CCCGAGTTGGTCGGCACCGCCTACCAGGAGGAGCTGCAGCGCGCCGCGCGCGAGCGGGTAGCGATTCGGCGCGTCGGCTATTACCCGCCCTTCCAGCGTTGGTGTGAAACGGAGGCGTTTCCGACAGCCGGCGGCCTCGCCGTGTTCCTGCGTGACATCACCGAGCGCAAGCAGATCGAGCGTTCGTTGCGGGAGAGCCGCGAGCGCCTGAGCCTTGCCTTGTCCGTCGCCGAGGTCGGCACCTGGCGATGGGATCTCCGCTCCGGCCTCGACACCAGAGACGAGAGCCTCAATGCTCTTCTTGGACTCGATGCCGTCGAGAGTACGCAGCCGGTTGAGGATTTTCTCGAGCGCGTGCATCCGGAAGACCGTCCGAAAGTGCAGGCAGCGCTCGCTCACGCTGTCGACGAGGGCGCCGGCTATGATGTCGACCTTCGCATCGTGCGACCCGGCGGCGAGGTGCGCTGGCTGCGCGATCAGGGCCGTGTATTTCGCAATCGCGCGGGATCGCCCTCATACATGACCGGCGCCTGCGTCGATATCACCGAACGCAAGCTCGCGGAAGCCGCGTTGCGCCACAGCGAAGAGCGCTACCGGGCCTTCATCGCGCAAAGCTCGGAGGGTATCTGGCGGTTCGAGCTCGAGCACTCCGTCTCTCCTCAGTGGCCCGAAGCGGAACAGATGGCCAAGCTTTACGAATGGACTTACATCGCCGAGTGCAACGATGCCATGGCGAAAATGCACGGCCTCTCTTCGGCCGGACAGCTCGAGAGAGCCCGGCTTGCGGATTTTCTTCCCTCTTTCGACCCGCGCAATCTCGAGCTCGTTCGCACGTTCATCCGCTCCGGCTACCGCCTGGTGGACGCCGAATCGCACGAGTTCGACCGCGGAGGCCGGCAAAAGATCTTTCTCAATAATCTGGTTGGCATTTGTGAAGACGAGATGCTCGTGCGCGTCTGGGGCACGCGGCGAGACGTCACTGAATCGCGCCGCATCGAAGAAGAGCTCGCGCGCTCGAATACCGATCTCCAGCAGTTCGCCCACGTCACCAGCCACGACCTTCAGGAGCCGCTGCGCGTGATCGGCGGCTACGCGCGCCTTCTGTCAGAGCGCTACCGGGGCCGATTCGATCCGGACGCCGACGAATTCCTCGACTATATCAGCGACGGCGCAAACCGCATGACGGCGCTGGTCCGGGACTTGCTCGCCTATTCCCGCCTCGGCAGCCGCGAGCCGGTGCAGGGCCGGGTCGCGCTCGCGGAAGTCGTTGAGTGGGCGCTGGGCAACCTTCGTATGGCCATCGAGGAGAGCGCCGCCGTGATTTCCGCGCGCGAGCTGCCGGAGGTCGCGGGTGACGAGTTCCTTCTGGTCCAGCTTTTTCAGAACCTGCTGGGCAATGCCATCAAGTACCGGGGCAGCGGCCCGCCACGTATCGACGTGACAGCCGAACGCCGCGGCAAGGAATGGCTCGTATCGGTTCGCGACAATGGCATCGGCATCGGACGGGAATATCACGAGCGCATCTTCGGCGTCTTTAAACGGCTGCATGGCGCCCTCTATCCCGGAACCGGCATGGGGCTCGCCATCTGCAGGCGCATCGTCGAGCGACACGGCGGCCGCATCTGGGTGGAATCGGAGCCCGGCAGCGGCGCGACTTTCTTTTTCACGCTTCCGGATTAAAGATTCCGCGGCAACTTGCGGTTGCAATCCAGGTACGCCGCTCCCGGATGTTTCTATTTTTTGCCGGCGGCGGCAGCATCTCGCCCGCTGGAATCTCGATCGGCAGACGGTTCTCCCGCGGCGGCAGCGGGCAAGTCGAATAGGGAGTGAACGCGCACGGCGGATTGTAGGCTTTGTTGAAGTCAAGCACTACGCGCGCGTCCTTCGGCATCTCGGCCACAAGAAACCGCCCGGCGGCGTAAGTCTTCTTGCCGGCGGTCCGGTCGCGGAACATGAAGGAGAGGTGATCGCCCTCGATCACGGGCAGCATGCGAAATTCGCGCCCGCTGCTCGTAAAGATCACGTACCCGGGATTCACTTCTTCGATTTTTTCGCCGACGATCAGGTCGTACACAAGCTTGCGCGGCCTTTCCCACGCAACGAACTTCGCCTCGAGGCGCCACTCTTCCCGGATCGGGAACCAGCCCAGTCCCGCGAAATTCCGCCGGTATCGACTGTTGCGGTCTTTGACCCGCACGCCGTAGCGGTTCCCCCGGCGAATCACATAAAAGGTCACATCGGAACCGAGCGCGACCACGTCCGGGTCTCCTTCGGCGTCCGACTGCAGATCCGCGGCTCGTACCTGCCTGCCGTTGACGCGTGCCGCCACGCCCGCCCGGAGCTCTAACGCCGCCTTCCCGCGATCAAGCACAATACTGCCGATTTCGGCCGGTCCCGCGGTCTTTGGCAGCGAGATGGCGTGCTGCGCCGTGGTGCCGATTCGGTTCTCGCCCTCGCTCAGCCAGAACAATCCCGCCAGCGTGAGCCAGCCGTCGTCCGCTTTGAGCCGCGCTTCGCGCTCGGCCCGCCACTGCTCAACCGCGGCCACGTAGCCTGGACCTCCCGCATCGGCAACAGCCGTTGTGAGTGCCGCCGCAATCACCATGGCGCGCATACCTCCAGCGGCAGGCCCTCGGCCTGCGGCGGCCTCTCAGGCCGCCTTCCAGCTTGGCCGGCTGAGAGCCGGCCGCAGCCTGAGAGGCTGCCCCACAAGACTTGACACAGGCCAGAATTGGCATGGTTATTTCCTGACGAGCACTTAGCTTCTGCACGGGCAGTTTTTGTTCGCTGCTGCCTCTGGCCAACGCCGCGCAGGTACCGCGCGGCCCGGGGTCGTGGGGCCCCCTGCCCCGGTGACTTCCGGCGCGCGCTCCGGGCGGTGTACCGCGGCTGGCCGCGATGCAAGATCACTTCTGTATGGGGAACCGGCTGCGCTGCACCGCGGAACGGCCGCGGCGCCCGCCGCCGGCAATGCGCGAACGAGCAATACGGGCCTGCGGATGGTATCATTCACGTCCGGGAGGGTAACACAAGAAACATGGCAAACTATGCGCATCCTGAAATACTCGTGACCACGGAGTGGGTGGCGGGGCATGCCGGCGACTCCAACGTGCGCGTCGTCGAAGTGGATGTTGATACGGCCGCGTACGACCAGGGACACGTGCCCGGCGCCATTGCCTGGGCCTGGAATACTCAGCTCGCCGATACCGTGCGGCGCGACATCCTGTCGAAAGCTCAGTTCGAAGAGCTCATGGCCTCCTCCGGAATCTCGAACGGCACCACGCTCATCATTTACGGCGACAACAACAACTGGTTTGCCGCCTGGGCCCTGTGGCAGGCCAGGATCTATGGGCATCGTGACGTTCGGCTCATGAACGGCGGCCGCAAAAAATGGCTCGCCGAAGGCCGGCCATTATCGAACGAGACGCCTAAATATCCGCGCGCCACTTACCGGGCCGCCGAGCCGGACCTGTCGATCCGCGCTTACCTGCCGCAGGTGCAGGCAGCCGTCAACTCCGCCTCGGCCGGGCTGGTCGACGTCCGCAGCCCGCAGGAGTTCAGCGGCGAGATCCTGGCGCCCCCCGGCCTGCCCGAGACTTGCCAGCGCGGCGGCCATATTCCCGGCGCGCGGAGCATCCCGTGGGGCAAAGCCTGCAACGAGGACGGCACGTTCAAGTCGTATGACGAACTGCTGGCGCTCTACCGGGGCGAAGGGATCGACGGCACGAAACCGATCGTCGCCTATTGCCGCATCGGCGAGCGCTCCAGCCACACCTGGTTCGTTCTCAAATATCTGCTTGGCTACGATAAGGTCCAGAACTACGACGGCTCGTGGACCGAATGGGGCAACCTGGTAGGCGCGCCGGTCGAGCGCGGCGCTGCCGCGGCCGCAAAAGTTTAACGTAGGCTCTTGAAGGGAGGCGCCAATATGAAAGCCGAAGAATACCAGGAACGAACCCTCGAGCTGGGCGGATGGCCCGTGAAGATCACCAGCTATCGTATCGGCGAGACTTGGCACGCCCAGGCCGACAATGTCTCGCCGGGCGCCTGCCTGGCGCGCATCTCGGCAGCGAGCCGCGAGGACGCAGAGAGGCAGGCGCTGGAAAAAGCCGAGAAGATGCTCGGCCGTACTCGCGTCCAGGAGGTTTAAGACGCAGCCGGGCCGTGTCGGCCTCCGGCGCCGGTTTCGCCGGCCCGGTCCGGCAGTGAGTCCAGCCGTGGGACCAAAAGGCACCGCGTCCCGGAGGGTGTATCTGCGGCTACTGCGCCGCCCCGCATACCGCCTGCTAATGCGCGCGGGAGTTCATTCTCAGCCGCGAGCGTGGGAGGCGTATCCCATCGGGACGGCGGGCCCTCCTGCGGAAGCGGCGAGCCGTTCGGCGGGCCGAGGAATTCGGCTCAAGGATGCACGCCCGCGGCCGATCTCAAGCCAATTGTACGGGTCCGGCGGCGGAGAACATTCATGGACATC
>JACOTZ010000082.1 GCA_016178155.1 Acidobacteriota bacterium | reverse complement strand
GGCTATCCCGAATGGACCACGGCGGGCGACTACGAGGTGATCCGATGAGAGCCCTCGCGCTTGCGCTGCTCGCCGCCGCAATCGGGCAGGCCCCGGTTGCCGCGCAGCAGATCTACGACCTGCTGCTGAAAGGCGGCCGCGTCATCGACCCCAAGAACAGGCGCAACGAACGGCTCGACATCGCCATCGCCGGCGGACGTGTGGTGAAGATCGCGGCCGAGATTCCCGCGGCACAGGCGCGCCGCGTCGCCAACGTCAGCGGCTACTATGTCACACCCGGGTTGATCGACATTCACGCGCACGTCGACGCCCAGGGAGCGCCCCTAAATCTGAACCCCGATCACAACACCCTCCGCTACGGGGTCACCACGGTCGTCGACGCGGGCAGCTCGGGGTGGAAGAATTTCGAGCAGTTCAAGTCCAGGGTGATCGACCGCTCGAAGGTGCGGGTGCTCGCGCTGCTCAACATCGTCGGGGCGGGAATGTATGGCAGCAAGGTAGAGGACGATGTCGGCGAGATGGACCCCGAGGCCGCGGCTCGCATGGTGCGCAAATACCCGGGAACGATCGTCGGCATCAAGACCGCCCATTTTCAGCCGGCCACCTGGGACGCGGTCGACCGCGCGCGCAAGGCCGCCGAGCTGAGCGGCTCCGTGTTGATGGTCGACTTCCATCCGAAGCCGGGCCGCGGCTACCGCGAGCTGATCCTCGAGCACATGCGTCCCGGCGACATCCATACGCACTTCTACGGCCGGCTGACGCCCCAGCTCGACGCGCAAAAGAAAGTACAGCCTTACATGTTGGAGGCGCGCAAGAAGGGCATTCTGTTCGATGTCGGCCACGGCTCGGGCAGCCTCTGGTTCCGCATCGCCGTGCCCGCCATCCAACAGGGTTTTCTGCCGGACACCATCTCGACCGACCTCCACAAGCAGAGCGTCATGCTGCCCCGCGCCACCATGACCAACGTCATGTCCAAGTTTCTCGCTATGGGGATGACGCTCGAGCAGGTGATCGAGCGCAGCACAATCAATCCCGCGAAGGCCATCCACCGGCCGGACCTGGGGTCCATCGAGGAGGGTGGGACCGCGGACGTTGCGGTCCTCGCGCTCGAGCGCGGCACGTTCGCGTTCCTGGACTCCGGGCACGGCAAGTTGACGACCGACAAGGCGTTGCGCTGCGTGCTGACCGTTCGTAACGGAGAAGTCTTGTATGATGCCGAGGGCCTCAGCCTCACGGATTGGAGACAAGCCGGGCCCTACAGCAATTTCAAGTGATGGCCGCAGCACCCCCCGATGCGCATTTCGCGCTATAATCCCACTCCGGGGGGTCAAACATGAAATTTGGAATATGCGTCGTTGCCATGCTTGCAGTGCCGGCTGGCGCCTGGGCCGCTGACCCGTTCGTCGGCACCTGGAGCCTGAACGCAAGCAAAACCAAGTACAAGACAGGCCAACCTGCGAAGGAGCAGACCGTGACCATCCAGCAGGAAGGCGATAACTACACGGTGACCATCAAAGGGGTCGCTGCGAATGATACGCCGTTCTCGGCGCGGTACACCATCCCGATCCGGAGCGGAAAAGGGACCGTGGAGGAATCCACCGCTTACGATGCGGTCTCCACCAAGCGGCTCGATGCGATGAGGCGCGAAAACACCTACTTCAAAGCCGGCAAACAGATGATGACGATTCGCACCCGCGTCTCCAAGGATGGCAAGATGCTCACTGTGAACGTCAAGGGTACCGACGCCCTCGGCAAGCCAGTCGACGGCGTCGCCGTTTACGACAAGCAGTAGCTTCGAACAGTATTGCTTCTACGGACTCTGCCGCGCCCTGGGGCGCCGGCGGGTCGGTCCGCCTTGCTGCGAGCTGGGAAGTTCGTTCTGAGCCGCCACCGTGAGAAGGTGTGAAAAAATTGATTTCGGGCCTCTTCTCCACAGGCTAACCGAATGCAAACATTGGAGGCCGGAAATGGTTTTTTCGAATATTTCACACCTTCTGAGGGAGCGGGCGGTTGCTTTCCGTTCGCGGCGCGGCAACGTCCGCAGGAATTCTCTGATACGCACACCCGCACGTTCGGGGATTGCATCGCGCTGCCGAGTGGGATAGATTGTGGACAAAATGAGCCATCGTAACCTTCTCTTTTACGTTCTCCCGTATCTGCTGGCATACCCGCTGCTCGCGGAATCAGCGTCCGTCGACTACCGTGTTCTCGCCACGAGCAAGACCTCGACCATGGAAAAGGAAATGAATGAGGCCGCGGAGGCCGGATACATATTCACCGGCGTGATGGGCGGCGAGACCGGATTCGGAGGGAAGGAAGTCGTCGTGGTCATGAGGAGTCTGGCTGCCGCGGAGGAGAAGATCCTCAGAAGATACAGGCTGCTGGCCACCTCGAAAACCTCCACTATGCAAAAGGAGATGCAGCGGGCGGGCGAGGAGGGATTCGAGTACAAGGGACAGACGGTCTTTGAGTCCGCTTTCGGCGGCAAAGAAGTAGCGGTCATCATGGAACGCGCCGCCCGGCAGCCCGACAGGACCTACGCTTATCGTTTGCTGGCCACTTCGAAGACGTCGACCATGCAGAAGGAACTCCGCGAAGCGGGCGCCGCCGGCTTCCTGATGGTCGGCATGACCGTATCCAAGACCGCCTTTGCCGGTTCGGAGGTGGTGTGCATTCTCGCGAAGAGTGAATGAAGGCCTCTCCAGAAACGCAGTCCTCTGTTGCTCGGCAACTACGGCGCGAATGTCTCCTCCACATAACCGCCCGGCGGTTAGCCGCTGACATCTGACCGGACTGGTTTTCGAGCAGGCGCGCTGGCAACCTCACCGCGCGGGACGGCTGACTCCCTTCACGGTCCAAGTCACGCGGGCAGCGGTGTTATATGCTCGAACCTATGCGGAAGAGAAACCTGCTCGCGATCGCTGCCGTTGTGGCGGCATTGGCGGTTGCCTTGATCGTGGATGCGCAGTCGCCGCAACTGCCCAACATGCAGCGCACCAGATTCCCCAAGGACGATGCGGCCGAGGCGATGTTCCTCGTGCTCTTCGGCGAAAAGACCGGACATCCGCAGGACTGGTCCGGCGAGGTGGCCGTCACCAATGGAGAACTGGAAAACCTGCATGCCTATAAACTTGAGCCGGACGACCGGCTCGAGCCGCCCAACCGCTGGCGAATCGCGCGGCGCCCCCTGAAGCCGGCGCGCTCGGAGAGCATCTACTTTCCCGGCGGTTACCAGGGAGAGGCCGGCGCGGGAGTCATCGCCACGGTCATCGCCAAGCCCGGTTGCGAGGTGCGGCTGAATACCACGCGAGGCAATTTCGCCTTTCGGCCGGAGACGCTGGCGCCCGCAACACGCCTCGTGCTGCCGGAGGGCGACGCGTCCGTGACGCGCCTGCCCGTCGCCCGCAATATCGGCTCGACGTGGTGGAACGACGATTATCCGTCGATCGCGGCGGCGAAGGACGGCAGCTTATGGGTGGCCTGGACAGGCTTCCATAACGAACGCGATGAAGTGGGACTTCGCCAGTACAAAAACGGCCAGTGGTCCAACTATCTGCCCGTGCCGGGCAACCAGGGCGACGTCTGGTGGCCGCAGGTGGCGATGGACGCGAAGGACCATCCGTGGGTGGTGTTCGCGCAGCAGGACAACAGCAACTGGGATCTGTACGCCGTGGGTTATGACCCAGTCGCCAACGAGTGGAGTGCCGTGGAACAGATCACCGACCAGGCACTGGCGGATACCAATCACCAGGTTGCCGTCAATTCCGCCGGCGACTTGTACGTGACCTGGCAGGCGCTGCAGGGCAAGCATTACGACATCCTGCTCCGAGTGCGGCGCAACGGCACATGGTCCCGGACGTATGTGGTGACTGACGCCGAGGGCAACGATTGGGAGCCCTCGATTGCGCTGGACTCCACGGGGCGCGCCTGGATTGCCTGGGATAGCTACCGCAACGGAAACTACGACGTCTTCCTGCGCAGCTTCAAAGACGGGCGGTTCTCGGACGAAATCAGCGTGGCGGCGACACCCCGGCTCGACAAGCGCGCGAGCGTCGTTGTGGACCGGACAGATCGCGTGTGGGTCGCCTGGGAGCAGGGCGATGCCAACTGGGGCAAAGATCTCGGATTCACCGACCCCAAGGGCGGCGGCGCCTCGCTCGGAGGAAGGCGATGGCTGCGCGTCGCGGTCTACGCCAACGGCCGCTGGATGGCGCCGGAGCAGCAACCCGATGACGCCGCCATCGTCGGATCGGGATCCTTCCAGCCGCGGCTGTTCCTCGACGGCTCGGGAAACGTGGGCATCCTGCTCAACCGCCGGATGCATCGCTGGGAGCGGCCCCAGGCGTGGTGGGAGCAGCAGATCATGGTGATGCAGGGGAGCCGGTGGAAAACGCCGGTACCGCTGCCGCTAAGCTGGAGCCGCCCGGACACTCGCGGCGACGTCGCCGTGGCCGCCGACGGCACCCTGTGGACCGTCTACGCCACCGACGGCCGCGAGTATGCCTTTCCGCACCGCCCGCTTCGCAGCGAGATTTACGCCGCGCGCATGCCCTCGTGGCCGGCCGTGGAGCCGGCGCTGGCAGAACGCGCGGCGGATACCGTGACCGCGGCGCCGGTGCATCCCGACGAGTCCGGCGACCTGAAGGCCATCCACGCGTACCGCGCCACCATCGCCGGGCGCGAAGCTCGCATCGTGCGCGGTGATACGCACCGCCACACCGACATGAGCTGGGACGGTGGCGGTACCACCGATGGCACGTTTTTCGAGTTCTGGCGATACATGATCGATGCCGCGGCGATGGATTGGGGCAACGTCAGCGATCACCAGGGCGGCGGCACTTACATGGATTACTACTGGTGGATCCAGGCCAAGCTCGCGGATATGTATCACATCCCCGGCCGGTACACGCCGTTGTTCGGCTACGAGCGCGGGATGCTGTATCCCGACGGGCACCGCAACGTCGTGTCCGCGAAACGCTCGCTCCGAGTGCTGCCGTTTCTTCGCAAGGTGGTGTTCGGCAACGAGCGGGCGCCCGCCGAAGTCCCGCCCGGCGGCGGCAATCACGCGGCAAACGATGTGAAATACCTCTACAAGTACTTGCATCGGAACGGCGCGATCGCCATCTCCCATACATCGGGCACCGGCATGGGGACTGACTGGCGCGACAACGATCCGGCCGTCGAGCCGGTGGTGGAGATTTTCCAGGGCGCGCGCACCAGCTACGAGCAGATCGGCGCGCCCAGGGCGGTTCAGTCGGACAAGCCGCGCTTGCAGGAGGCGCCCGGCGGCTTCGAGCCCGCCGGCTATGTGAACAACGCCTGGGCCAAGGGATACCGGCTGGGTGTGATCGCGAGCTCGGACCATAACTCGACGCACATCAGCTACGCCTTGGTGTATACGTCCGACGATTCCAGGCAAGGCGTGATCGACGCCATCAAGCGCCGGCAAACGTACGCGGCCACGGATAATATCATTCTGGACTTCCGCATGGGTGACCATTTCATGGGCTCGGAGATCGATTCGGCCCAGGCGGCGCCGATCAAAATCTACGTGCGGGGAACCAAGCCGATCGCCAACATCCGGATTTTACGCAACCAGCAGGTGATTTACTCGAGCGGCCCGCAGCCGCGGGAGACGCGGCTTACGTATCTCGACAAAGCCGCGGGCCCGGGCGGCAAGTACTACTATGTCCGCGTCGAGCAGGCCGACGGAGAGCTGGCATGGAGCTCGCCGATTTGGCTGAAGTAAACGCCGGTTCCTCAGCCGCCGTGAGTACGCTAATTCATCCAGACCGGACTTGACCAGGCTTTGTTCGTATCGAGCTGCTCGACGCGGAGATAGTAGTAATCGCCCGGCTTGCGGGTCGAAAGGTCTACGTACTCGAAGTTCACGTCCTTCGGCCCGGCGGGATCCACCAGTTCGCAGTCCAGGAAAAATGCCGGTTTGACGCCCATCTGCTCCATGTAAGGATGCTTCACCGGCCCTATCTTGCTCCAACTGAAGTGGCCTTTCTCACGCAGCTCGGCCAGCTGGATCTGTGCGTCCATCACCCCGAGCTGTGCCGAATCATCGAGCGTGAAATGCAGAGAATCTCCGCTGACCTCCGAGATATCCGCCAGCATTCCGTCGCGATCGTTGGATACGGCCGCGGTAAACCAGGAGATTCCATCGCCATCCTGCCTGATCTCCTCGAACGCCTGATCGCGGTGGATCACCCGCTCGAGGCGGAGCCGCCCTCCCGCCGGCGCCAGCCGTCCCTTGCACATGCCCACGGCCGCGCGGCGCTGGTAAATGTTGTCGCCCCAGACGACGCGAAGGAGTTGGCCGCGGCTGCGCGACGGGTGCAGCGTGTAAATCGGCTTCGAGTTCTTCATGAGATCGACGCGCTCGATCGGCGCCGTGCCCGAGACTCGCGCCGTGATTCTCACTTCGCGTCCATCACGCGCCGGAACCTCGCCTCCCATCGGCTCTCCGTTGACCCGAAAATCCAGCAGAATTCGCAGGTTCCCGGTAGTGGCGAAGGTCCGCCGCTCGTACATTCCGCGCCAGATGTCATCCCGCGTTTTGCTGTGCGCATACACCCCCAGCAATCCGTTCGTCATGGTGTAGATCAGGCCCGGGTAGGCAATGCCCATGGATGTGGTGTGCGTGTCGCCGGCTGCGCTGGCCGCCAGCCGCAGACCTGCTTCGAGATGCCTTTGCCACGATTCTTCGAAGACGCCGTGAACAGACGCAATTTCGAACAGGCGCTCCACTCTCGGATCGGTCGGGTGCGACCAGTCCGGAGGGCCGCCGCCGATGTGCGGGATCACCAGCGTCGGCTTGCGCGCGAGCTGCAGAGTCTTGAGCATCGTGCCGATCGGAGCCATGGGATTCTTCGGATCAAGCTGCATCGTGCTGGGCGCCTCGTCGGCGTTGTAGAAGATGTTGTGGTGACCGCCGAGTTTCGTGGCCACGCTGTACTCATAGCCCAGTACCGAGACGAATCCCTTCCACCCGTTCATCAGCTTCGTCGCTTTCTGCAGCGCAGGCCACTCTTCCACGGGAAACCGTTTCCCTTCGAGATATAAGTTCGGACCGGTGACGCTCATGGGCATGTGATGCGGCGATACCGCGCCGAAATCGAGCAGGCCCACGCGCCGGGCGTAGAGATACAACTCTTCGAACACGCCGCGGCCGTCGTGCAGATAGGAGTGCTGGTGCAGTTCGCCATAGTAGACGCCGCGCAGCGGGTTGCGCTCGACCCAGATCGGATTGCTTTCGCCCTCGAACTTCCCGTCAGCAGTGTGCACGCGGATGCGGAGCACTCCCTCCTCGGTCGCCCGTGCATCGCGAGCCACGTAGTGCATGAGATCCTCGTCGTAATTGAAGGTCGCGGGGAGGTTGGCGCGCAGAGCGAGCCCGGTGTGATTCCTGGCGAGCGAAACCCACTCGTCCTGCGGTACCACTTCAATCGGGAAGGGCTCGTCCAGCTTCACAATCGACGGCGCCTGCACCCTGAGATGATGCAGCGGCCCGCCCGTGATCCGCATCGCTGCGTCTCCCGCATAGCCGAGAACCTTGTTGTTCCGCGACAGCACGAACCGGAAGTTGAAAAGATTCTCTTCGTAGTGCTGCATCCGGACGCCGTGCTTTCCACCCAGCGTGAACAGCACTTTGTCGCCCCGCTCCAACCGCCCCTCCTCGACCGTCACCCGCGCCGCCTTGCGGTACGGAAATACGGCCACGGGATCGCGCTGCTGCCAGTTCGTCACTCCTTCGGTACGGCCCTTGACGCCCGCCTTGGCGAATTCGACCCCGAAGTAGGCGGGCTGATCCGGCGACGCGGTCTGAAACATCTCCACATCGCTGGTGAAGTGTTTCCAGATTTCGATCGCCATACCTGGCTCGATCGTCATGTCGCCAACGATGTACTCCACCCGAATCGGCACGCGCCGGCCGGCTTCAGCGACCGGCGGGGTGAGAAGCCTGACGGTTCCGTGAAGTGGGAACCCTTTCGGGAAATAACCGCCCGGACGATACTCCATTCTCCGCTTGGCGGGATCGGGGCTCGACGGCCCAGCCTGTTGGCTGCCGAATGAAAAATAGCGGAGCGCGGCAACAAGAATCACGGTGAGCACGGAAACTCGAAGGATACGCTTCGTTGGCATGAGCTTATCTTACTGCCGGCGCGGCCGTGTCACGCTCCCGGATCGCCCGTGCCGTGCGTGCCACGCGTGCGCGGCGCGGCCCGCGAGCGGAAGCACGCGCCTCATACCGAAGTCTTCATTCCGAGCCGCGACCGTAAGGGAGCGGTTTACACCACCCGGCCTCCATGGAAGTTGCCCGTACCGCTTGCTCAGAAGGTGTGGAAAAATTGATTTCGGGCCTCTTTTCCACAGACTAACCGAATGCAAACATTGGAGGCCGGAAATGGTTTTTTCGAATATTTCACACTTTCTCAGGCGCGCGGCTCGGAAGTGTTCATGCTGAGCCGCAGACCGTAAGGGAGCGGTTGTCAAATCGACGCCACACTTAGCCGCCTCCCGGAAGCTGCGTTTTCGCGGCCGGATACAGTACAGTTGAACCATGTGGAATCGACGCCAGTTCTGGGGTGCCTTGGCCGCATCTCCGCTGCTCGCGCAAGCAACAGCGGCCGGCACGCCGAATATCATCTTCATCCTGGCCGATGACCTCGGCTATGGCGATCTCGGCTGCTATGGCCAGCGGCGGATAACGACTCCCAATATTGACCGCCTTGCACGGGAAGGAATGCGGTTTACGCAGGCCTACTCGGGCAGCACCGTGTGCGCGCCGTCGCGTTGCGCGCTGAACACTGGTCTGCATACCGGCCATTGCCGGACCCGCGGCAACAGAAAACCGGAAGTCAGCCTCCAGCCGGAGGACGTCACCACCGCCGAGCTTCTCAAACAGGCGGGCTATCACACCGGACTCGTGGGCAAATGGGGACTCGGATTCACGGGCACGCCGGGCATCCCCAACCAGCAGGGTTTCGATGAGTTCTTCGGCTACCACACGCAGGTTCAGGCGCACACATACTATCCTCATCAGCTCTACGAGAATCAGAGCGATTACACCATCCCCGCCAATTGGGGCGTGAAGAGTCGAGTGTACGCGCCGGACCTGTTTATCGACCGTGCCCTTCAGTTTCTCGACAAGTCGCGGGACCGGCGCTTTTTTCTGTATCTGCCGTCGCCGCTCCCGCACGCGAATAATGAGCTTGGCCGCGATACCGGGAACGGAATGGAGATTCCGGATTTCGGTGAGTATTCCGCCAGGACCTGGCCGGATCCGGAGAAGGGCTTCGCCGCCATGGTCGCGCGCCTCGATCGCGACATCGGTCGTGTCCTCGACAAAGTTCGCACGCTCGGCTTGGCGCAGAATACTCTTGTACTCTTCAGCAGCGACAATGGTCCCCACGCCGAGGGTGGTCACAACAAGGAATTCTTTGCGAGCAGCGGTGTACTCCGCGGCATGAAACGGGATCTCTACGAGGGAGGGATTCGCGCGCCATTCCTGGCGAAATGGCCCGGCCGCATCGCAGCCGGTTCTACCAGCGGCCAGGTGATCGCACATTGGGACGTGCTTCCCACACTCGCGGAAATCGCGGGTGTGAAGGCGCCCGCCGGCCTCGACGGAATCTCGTTTTTGCCTGCTCTCGAGGGCCGGCCGCTGAAGCGGGAACGCCCACTCTATTGGGAGTTTCACGAGGGCGGCTTTAACCAGGCGATTCGGTTCGGAGATTGGAAAGCGATCCGATTCGGAAAGGACGGCCCCATCGAATTGTACGATCTCAAGACCGATCCCGGCGAGAAGACGGATCTGGCGGGCGCCAAACCCGATGTGATCGCGCAAGCCAGGCGGCTTTTCGAATCCGCACGCGTCGACAGCCCGTATTTTCCCGTGCAGCGCGGACCGGCGCGCAGCCCTGACCGTGGACGCCGCCCGGCGTGAGCGAGCGTCGCAACCGCTCAGCCAGGAGCGTGATTCCGAGCCGCGACCGTCAGAAGGTGTGAAATATTCGAAAAAACCATTTCCGGCCTCCAATGTTTGCATTCGGTTAGCCTGTGGAGAAGAGGCCCGAAATCAATTTTTTCACACCTTCTCAGGGAGCGGTCGCCGGCCCGCCCCAGTGCCGCGCGAGACACCGTCTGCACCAGCACTCAATATCCCGCGGCTATCTGAGCCACGCGGCCGCCCCATCGCCCGTCGCGCGCATGCGGCGCTCCAGGCGCGCGCGCAAGTCGCGAGCCAGCATGGCGTGCTTGGGATCGTCAATCAGGTTGCGCTCCTCGCCCAGATCCTCGACATGATCGTAGAGGGCCTGCTTCTTCGATTCCCAGACAATCAGCTTGTGGCGGCGTGTCCGTACCTGGCGGTACGGCTCCACCGCCCGGTGCACGGTCAGCGCTTCCGGTCTTCCGTCGTCCCATACGACGAAGGCTTCCTCGGGCGCTCCCTTTCCCGAGGTGAGCGCGCGCCGCAGCCTGCGGCCGGCGATCGGCTGCGCCGGTTTGAGGCCCGCGAGGTCGAGCCAGGTTGCCGGGAAATCAATCGACGCGATCGGCTCGTCAATGCGCACGCCGCCGCGCACCGGCCCGCCCGCGACCGCACCGGGAACCCGCACCGACTCCTCCCATGGGTACACCTTTCCGCTCAGGCCCTTTGTGCCGCACAGGTAGCCGTTGTCGCCGAGGAAAAACACGACCGTGTTGCTCCAGTCGATTTTGTCTAGCAGCCGGCCGATCGCCTCGTCGAGGTGCGTGATCACGGCGTAGTAGGTCGCCCAATCGAACCTGCGCGGGGGCATCCGTGAACAGGTCGGTAATGTGCCCAGCCTCCATTCGCGGCGGTTCCGCGCCGCGGCGCAACACCGGATCGATATATTTGCTGCTGCCCCCGGGCAGCCACAGCGGCGCCCTGGCAAAGCCGCATTCTCTGAATTGGTTCCGGATGTGCCACTTTCCTATAACCGCCGTGTCGTAGCCGGCCTGCCGCAGTTGCTCGATTACTGTGGGGCCGATGCCCTCGCGGAACTGAAGCGCGCCATTGCTGCGCAGCCCGTTCTGGTAGGTCTCCAGGCCGCTCAGCAGAATACCGCGGCTCGGCGCGCACTGCGTCGTGCTCACCACCGTGTTGGTGAAGTGAACGCCGCGCGCGGCCAGGCGGTCCAGGTTCGGCGTCCGAATATGCGGGTTGCCCGCCGCGCCGAAGCATTGGTAGTGATGATCGTCGCTGAGGATGAAAACGATGTTGGGGCGGCGCTCGGCCGCGCCGGCAACTCTGTTGGCGGCCACCCCGGCGAGCAACTCCCTGCGGGTGAGTTTCATGGCCTCAGAATATAACGCCTACGGGCGGTAGCAGCGGCCGCCCCAAGCCGGCTTCCAGCGAAAGGGGTCACGTTGCCGTACTTACGAAGTTAACGCCTGAGCTTGCTTACGCCGCGAACATCCGGCGCGCGATCGCCGTGAGCTCCTTCACGATCCCCGCGTTGCCGCTGTCATCGATCGCGTTGCGGAACTCGCCCGGATCTTTCTGCAAATCGAACAGCTCGGACCGGCCCCAGCTCAGATAATTGAGCTTCCATCTTTCCGTCCGGACCATCAGGATCGGCGGTTTGCCCACGTAGCGGTCGTCTCTGGTGAACACGTTGTGGCAAAAATAATATTCCGAGTAGGCGAATTCGCGCCGCGTATACGGCCGGTTCTGCACGAGAGCGGCGAAGCTCCGGCCGTGTATCCCTGCGGGCTTGGAGTGCCCGCAGAGTTCAGCCAGGGTAGGGAAGAGGTCGGCGTGCTCCACGAGTTCCCGCCGCGCCGTGCGGGCCTGCATGCGGCCCGGCATGCTGATGAGGAGCGGTACTGCCACCGATTGCTCGAACATGTTGTGCTTGGTCCACATGCGGTGCGCGCCGGCCATCTCACCGTGGTCCGACGTGTAGACCACAACGGTGTTCTTGTCGAGGCCCAACTCGCGAAGCGCGTCCTGCACGCGCCCGGCACAGGCATCCATCTGGCTGATATTTCCGTAGTATCCCGCAAGCGAGCGGCGGAGCTGGTCATCGCTCTGGTCATACCATCCTCGTTCCTTCGCCCGGATCAGGTGGCCTTCAAACCCGTGGGTCAGATCGTCGGCCGGGCGGGACGGCAGAGTCAGCTTCGCCCGCTCGTACAGATCGTAGTACCGCCGCATCGGGACCAGCGGCGTGTGCGGCTTCACGAACGAGCACCACAGGCAGAACGGATGATCCCGGTTTTCCCGCAGAAACTTCACCGTCTCTTCGGCGTAGTAGTGGTCCTGAAAAAATCGTACGGGCAGCCGCGACGGCCGCCCTTCCACGCCCCCGGCGCCGCCCTGGTCACTGCGGAGTTGCTCCCGCTCCGGGTTCGTGAGCCTTCGCTGGAAATCGCCCTCGTGGAGCCGGTGATCGAACCCGTGCCGGCGGCTTTCGTCAACGAAGTGCATCTTGCCGATGGCGCCGGTCACGTAGCCGCGCTCGCGAAAAAAGTGCGCGATCGTGCGCGCCTCGCGCGGCAGCGCATCGCGCAGAATGCGCGCGCTGTGCGCGTGCGGGTATTGCCCGGTAATAATCGAGCCGCGCGCGGGCACGCACACCGGCGCCTGGCAGTAGGTCCGGTCGAACCGCACGCCGCGCGATGCGAGCTCGTCGATGTTCGGCGTCTTCACCTCTTCACTGCCATAACAGCCCGACGCCTCGCGCTGGTGCTGGTCCGACATGAGGAATAGAAGGTTCGCCTGCCGGGATTGCCCCCTCAGCACATACGGGGCCGCGGCCGCGCCCCCCACGAAATCTCTTCGCGTGATCACTCGAACAGAGTACATCGCCGGAATGCGCGTGATAGCATGGCCGAAACATGAGACGCCGCGATTTCCTGGCCGCCGCGGTCGCATCGCGATCGCCAGCGTCCCGGGCGCAGAACGTTGCCGCGCCGCGCCGGCCGAATATTCTGTACGTCTTCCCCGACCAGTTGCGGGCCCAGTCCGTCGGCTGCTACGGCAACGGCGAAGTCAGGACGCCCCATCTCGACAAGCTCGCGGGCGAGGGTGTGCTGTTCCGCAACACCGTCGCGAATACTCCGGTGTGCTGCCCGGCGCGCGCCATCATGCTCACCGGCCGCTACGCCCACAGGAACGGGATGGTCGCCAACGACCTGCGCCTGCGCGAGTCCGAGGTGACCATCGCCGAAGTCCTCGCCCGGGAAGGCTACCGCACCGGCTTCATCGGCAAGTGGCACCTCGACGGCGGCCAGCGCCTGCCTGGCTTCGTCCCTCCTGGCCCGCGACGGCAAGGCTTCGCATTCTGGGCTGCCAACGAATGCAGCCACCGTCATTTCGATACCCAGTACTTCCGCGACACCGCCGAGCCCATCCCGGTCAAGAAATTCGAAGCGGAGGCTTGGACCGACGTCGCCATCGGCTTCCTCAAGCAAACCCGGCAGGACCGGCGGCCATTCTTTTTGACCGTGGCCATGGGTCCGCCGCACGACCCCTACGGGGCGCCCGCACAGTACCTGAAAATGTACGACCCCGCTAAGCTGACCATGCGGCCAAATTGGAGGAAGGCCGCACCCAATGTGCCCGGGCCGGAGCAGGTGGCCGCGTACTACGCCGCCATCACCGCCGTGGACGATCAGATCGGCCGCTTATCGCGCGCACTCGACGAGCTCGGCCTGGCCGAGGACACCATCGTTCTTGTCTCATCCGATCACGGCGACATGCTCGGCTCGCACGGGCTGCGCTTGAAGCGCAAGCCCTGGGAGGAATCGATTCGCATTCCCGGCATCCTCCGTTACCCGCGCCGCGTCAAGCCCGGCCAGCGGACTGAGACGCTGTTCTCCCATGTCGACTTCGCGCCCACGCTGCTCTCCTTCTGCGGCATCAAGCCCCCGGCCGTCATGCAGGGAACCGACTTGGCGCCGGTGGCTCTCGGGCGCCGCCGCGGTGGTCCCGATTCCGCCTTTTTCCAGATATTCGGCCCCTATCAGGGCGACGGCACCCAGGACGGCTGGCGCGGAGTTCGCACCGCGAAGTACATGTACGCGCGCTTCCGCGATAAGCCCTGGGTTCTCTACGATCTCGAAGCCGACCCCTACCAGGCCCGGAACCTCGCGGGCGAGCGGGCCGCGTCGGGCATCCAGTCCGCCATGGAGACCCGTCTCTCGCGCTGGATGCAGCAGACCGGTGATTCCTGGAGCTACAACTGGTCCCACCTGGTCGAGGATAAAGGACGTCTGTACCGGCACGGGACCTTCTATACCGTGGACGAATATCTCAAATGGGCGGCGCAACATCCTGAGTTGGAGCCGAAATAAGCCAATGAATTGTCAAGGAAACAGGGGACGACATTCATGCAAGAACTCTTCACTCCGAGCCGCGACCGTGAGAGAGCGGTTGTCCACACTCCCCTGAACCGCCGCACGGCATTGCGTGCCATCGGCGGCGCCGTCGCCGGCTTCCCCGCCATTCTGCGCGGCCAGCAGGCCCGGCGTCCCAATGTGCTCTTCGTCATGACGGACGACCAGCGCTGGGACGCCATGAGCTGCGCCGGCAACAAGATTCTGAAGACGCCGAACATGGACCGCATCGCGTCCGGCGGTGTCCGCTTCGAGAACGCCTTCGTCACCAACTCGCTTTGTGCCCCAAGCCGCGCTACCATCGTCACCGGAGTTTATTCGCATCTCCATGGAGTCCGCACAAACACAGCCGCGTCTCGCCGGCTGAACCCTGACCTGCCTACGTTTCCCGGTCTGCTGCAGAAGGCGGGCTACCACACCGTGCTCGTCGGCAAGTGGCACATCGCCACGGACCCCACCGGCTTCGATCAGTGGTGCATTCTTCCCGGCCAGGGCATATATCACGACCCGGTCATGATCGCGAACGGCGCCAGGATCCGGCTCCGCGGGCACGTCGAGGACGTGATCGCCGATCAGGCACTCGAGACGCTGCGCAGCCGCCCGAAAAACCAGCCGTTCTGTCTGCTCTATCAGTGCAAGTCGTCGCACCGCGCCTGGCAGCCGGCCGAGCGCTTCGCCAACGCGTTCGAGAACGTGAACATTCCTGAACCGAAGCTCTTTGACGTAGGCCTCGAAGGCCGTCCCCAGTCGATCCGCCACACCGACATGCAAATCGCCGACATGCCGGATTTCCGGCAACGCGGCGTGCCGCCCGACTGGCCGACGGACGTCCGGAAGCGAATGAACTTCCAGACGTTCATGAAGAATTATTATCGCGTCCTGCTCAGCGTCGACGAAAATCTGGGACGCGTGCTGGACTACCTCGACCAACAGCGGCTGGCCGAAAACACGATCGTCATTTACACCAGCGACAACGGCTTCTTTGCCGGGGAGTACGGCATGTTCGACAAGCGGCTGATGTACGAGCCCTCGATTCGCGTGCCCATGCTGGTTCGCTATCCGGCGGCGGTCAAGCCCGGCCAGGTGGATAAGGACCACATGGTTCTGAACAACGATGTCGCGCACACCGTCCTTGATTACTGCGGCATCGAGCGGCCCCAAGTGATGCGGAATCATGGCGAGAGCTGGCGGCCGGTGCTCGAGGGCCGGCCCGCCGAGTGGCGCAAATCCTGGCTGTACGAGTATTTCGAACTGCCGGGACCGCACTGCGCGCCCCAGCAGCGCGGTGTCCGCACCAGCCGCTATAAGCTCATCTCCTACATTCAACAGCCCCAGGAATACGAGTTTTTCGATCTGGAGAAAGATCCCGAAGAGCAGCGCAGCGTCCACGGCGATCCCGCCTACCGCAACCAGGTGGCCGAATTAAAGATAGAGCTCGAGCGCCTTCGCGATCTCACAAAAGACGATCGTTCCGAGGACGGTGTGAAGCCCGGCGCCTGC
>JACOTZ010000286.1 GCA_016178155.1 Acidobacteriota bacterium | reverse complement strand
GCTTTATCGCGAGGCTCCGCCCTCACCGGTTTCCCGGCTCGGACGCTCGCAAGCTATCAAGTCCTACCAACAACTACTTGAGTGGGTCCTTCCCCCACTGGTGATCTGCCCCGTTGGGGCGCACTGACGAACTTCGGCTAATCTCCGGTGATGGCACGCCAGCTCTGCAGCTCCGGGGCTTGCAGGGCGCGAGCGGTGCGATCGCTGGGTTCGAGCACGGGGATGTCATCGCCGGCGGTGGCACCCTGATCCTTAAAGCGCCGGGCGCTGACCAGTACGCGGCTTTCAAGTGTGCCGACGCTCTTGTTGTACGCATCGAGCGTCCGGTCGAGGTTGGCCCCGAGAGCGCCGAAATGGATGGCAAGGGTTCGCAGGCGATCGTATAACTCTTTGCCAAGATCGGAAATGGCGCGCGCGTTGTTGCTGATGTCCTCCTGGCGCCAGCCGTAGGCGACGGCCTTCAGCAAGGCGATGAGCGTGGTTGGAGTGGCGGGGATGACGCGCTGCTCGATGCCGTATTCGATCAGCCCCGGATCCTGCTCGAGAGCGGCGCTGAAGAAGACTTCGCCGGGCAGGAAGGCCACCACGAACTCGGGCGTGGTGTCGAATTGCGCCCAGTAGGCCTTCCCGGCCAAGCGGCGGAGATGCTCTCTGACTTGCCCGGAGTGCGCCTGGAGCCGGGCGAGACGGGCGGCGTCGTCGGTGCACTCAAGGGCGTCGAGGTAGGCGGCGAGGGAAACCTTGGCGTCGACCACGACCTCACGCCCGCCCGGCAGGTGCACGATCAGGTCGGGGCGGAGGCGGCCGGTTTCGGCCTGAATGGTGGCCTGCTCGGTGAAGTCGCAATGGGCCTTCATGCCGGCGAGCTCGACCACGCGGCGAAGCTGGAGCTCGCCCCAACGGCCGCGAGCCTGCGGCGCGCGCAGGGCGCGGACCAGGTTGGCGGTTTCGGTCTGCAGCCTCACCTGGGTTTCCGCCAGCGATCCGAGCTGGTTGCGCAATTCACCATACGCCGCCTCCCGCCGGCGCTCGAGCTCGCCGACATTGAGACTAAGCTTTTCGAGGGAATCGCTCAGCGGTTTGACCAGGCCACCGATGGCCTGCTCGCCCGTCTCGCGGTGGCGCGAGAAAACCTCGTTGGCAAGGCGCAGGAACTGCTCGCTGCTGGCATGCAGGGCATCGGCGGAAAGCGATCGGAAGGTGTCCGCGAGCTTCTCGCCGGCCTCGAGCCGGGCACGCAGGCCCGCTTCGGCTGCGCGGAGGGAGCCATTCTGGGCTTGCAGTTCGCTCACGGATTGCTCCAGTGCGGGAACCCTCATGGCGCCCGCTTCCGCGGCGGCGCGGCGTTCGGTCTCCCTGTGGAGATTGCGGCTGAGCAGCATCCAGGTCAGGGCGGACCCGGCGGCGGCGGCGAGCAGGACAACGGAAACAATTTCCATTGGAAATGTATTATACGCCCGATCAGGCCCGCTTGTGTGAGACAGCCGCACGAGCGCTTGCGACGACACCGCGGCGGAGCATCCCCGGAATCCCGGCAGCCTGCGGAAAGCTGACCGCACTCTGTCCTCAGGCCGTTCCACCGGAACCTTCTCAACCCAGCGAAAAAGCGGCCATTGGCGCGGCCCGCGATGCCGGCAGCCTCCGCGATACTCTGGAGATTGGGCCGCTGGCCGCAGCCCCTCCGGATCGCGGATGCTTTCCGGCAGGGGCGCGCTCCGGACCCAACAACGGTTTCCGAGGAGGGATGATGCACTTCCTGGCAACGGCCAGGCGCACGCTTGTAAGATACCTGGGCAAAGCGGAGCCCGGCTTGCGCCGCCCGGTTTCGATTTCCGCCGCTCGAAGCCGGCGCGCGGTCCTTCCCGTTGCGCTGTTGGCCATCCTGGCCGTACATACGGGCGCAACCGCTTGGGCGCAGTCGGAACATCCGCTGAGCGGCCGCCGCATTGCGCCAGTCATGGGCATGAGCGGCGCCGAGTGGCTCGAGCGCTCCGAACGCGAAATCGAAGAACTACCCGAAGCGGCGCTGGACGCCATCGGCATCAAACCCGGTATGACAGTGGCCGACGTGGGGGCGGGCGTCGGTTATTTCACCTTGCGTGTCGCCAAGCGAGCCGGACCCACCGGCAAGGTATATGCAAATGATGTCCAGCCGGAGATGCTGGCGATGATCAAGGAACGCGCCGCCAAGGCCGGCCTCAACAATGTCGAGACCGTTCTCGGCACGGAAAGCGATCCCGGGCTCCCGAAAGCGACCATGGACCTGGTCTTGCTCGTGGACGTCTATCACGAGTTCTCCCGTCCCCAGAGTATGTTGCGGAAAATCAGAGACGCGCTCAAGAACACCGGCCGGCTCGTGCTGCTGGAGTACCGCAAAGAGGATCCCCACATCCCCATTCGTCCCGAGCACAAAATGAGCGTCGACGAGGCGCGGCTCGAGGTCGAAGCCGAGGGTTACAAACTGGAAAAAGTATTGGAAGTGCTGCCGCGCCAGCATATTCTGGTCTTCCGCAAGGATATTCAGTAAGTGCGTCCGTCCGGTAACGATGGTGAATCAAACCTATCTCGCATCCGCACGTCTCGAATCATGAAGTCGGCTCTTGTTTTTGTGACTGCTCTCGCTGCCTTCGGCCAGGCATCCTACGACATCTACCGCGCTCCGGGGCCGATCGTAATCGACGGCAAGCTGGATGAGGCGGCCTGGCGGCAAGCACCTGGCGCCGGCGATTTCCATTTCAACTGGTTTCAGGCGGGCGTCAAGGAACAGACCGTCGCCAGGATGCTGTGGGACGACGAAAATCTCTATGTCTCCTGGCACGCGCACGACCGTCACATCTCCGCTTATGTGACCCAGCGGCATGGGCCGGTGTCGAAGGACGATTGCGTCGAGATTTTTCTCAGTCCCAATCCCGGGAAGGTCAGGAATTACTACACATTCGAAATCAATGCGATCGGAACCATGCTCAACCGCTGCCGCACGGACTGGTGGACGGGACCTCCGACTTGGGAACCGGAGGGTGTTCAATACCGCACCACATTTCACGGCCTTCCGAAGAAGGATGAGTCGCCGCAGGACGACCACTGGATTGTGGAGGCGGCGATCCCGCTGAAGAATTTTGCCCGGGATGCCGGGCATATCCCGCCGCGCGACGGCGACCGCTGGCGGCTGAACCTCCAGCGGCTGGGCGGCAGGACGAACGCGCAGGCGAGCACGTGGTCGCCCCTGGCGGAAGGCGTGCGGTCCTTCCACACGCCCGAGGCATTCGGCTGGGTGCAATTTCGCAACCGGCCCGCGCAAGGCCTGGTCCGAAGCGCCGCAATGGTCGAGCAGGGCCGCGAGCTCTACAACCGCTCGTGCACAATGTGCCACGGCCAGAACGGCACCGCGGGGGACCGGGGGCCGGCGCTGGCCGCGCGCCGCCGCTATCTGCGCACCAGCGACCGCGACCTGTTCGATGCCATCAAATCCGGGATCGGGGGCACTCTCATGCCCGCCTCGCCCCTTCCGGCCGAAGACATTGGGAAAATTGTGGCGTATATCCGCAGCCTCCGCGCGACCGCCATCGACGCCGCAGTCGCGGGCAACGCCGCGCGCGGCAGACAGGTCTTCGACGGCAAGGGCCGCTGCCGCGAATGTCATATGCTGCAGGGGCGGGGCGGTCTGATCGGTCCCGACCTCTCGAACGTCGCCGCCGAGCGCAGCTTTCGATTTCTCGAAGAAGCGCTGACCAAGCCGAAGCAGAACATCCCGCAGGGCTATCAGCCGGTGCGGCTGGTGACTCGGGAGGGCCGCCGCATTCGCGGAGTTCTGAAGAATGAGCACAATTTCTCGCTGCAACTGCTCGACAGCGAGGGCAGGCTGCACCTGCTGGCGCGCGACGAAGTGCGGGAGATCGAATACGAAAACCAGTCCTTGATGCCCGCCGATTATGACAAGGTGCTGACCGCGCCGGAACTGCGCGACCTGCTGGCCTTCCTGAGCCGCCAGGCCCGCAGCCAGGAGGCGCGATGAAGCTGGCCGTGGCCGTGGCATTGGTCACCGTGCCTGCCGTCGCGCAGGTCACTTATGAGGATCTGCTCAAGCCCGACCGGCGCAATTGGCTGAGCTACTCGGGCAGCTACTCCGCACAGCGCCACAGTCTTCTGAGCGAGATTCAGCCCGGCAACGTGGCGCATCTGGTCGCGAAGTGGGTCTTTCACGTTCCCGGCGCCAGCCGTCTGGAGAGCGTTCCGCTGGCGGTGGATGGCGTTCTGTACCTCTCGCAGCCGAATGAGGTCTACGCGCTCGACGGCCGCACGGGAAGGTTGATCTGGGCCTATCATCACCAGCCCGCAAGGCGCAAGGGGCCCAATCGCGGAGTCGCTGTGCTGGGTCACAAGGTATACGCCGGAACGCCCGATGCCCACCTGATCGCGCTTGATGCACGCACGGGAAGCCTCCTGTGGAAGGCGAAGCTGGCCGAGGCGGGCGACGGATACTGGTGCCCGGTGGCGCCGCTGGCGCTGAAGGATAAGATCATCATCGGCATCGCTCCGGGCGATCACGGCCTGAACGGGTTCCTCGACGCCTACCATCCCGACACCGGCGAGCGGCTGTGGCGTTGGAATGCGATCCCGAAGCCGGGCGAACCGGGCAGCGAGACGTGGGCTGGCGATTCCTGGAAGACCGGCGGCGGCGACACCTGGCTCACCGGCAGCTATGACCCGGAACTGAACCTCATCTACTGGGGCATCGGCAATCCCGCGCCCGATTTCGACGGTGACGTGCGCAAGGGCGACAACCTGTACACCGAGAGCATGGTTGCGCTCGACGGTGACACGGGCACGCTGAGGTGGCACTTCCAATTCACGCCCCACGATGTGCACGACTGGGACGCGGTGGAGATCCCCGTGCTCGTGGATGCGCCGTTTCGGAGTGAGCCTCGTAAGCTTCTGGTGCAGGCGAATCGAAACGGGTTCTACTATGTGCTCGACCGCGTGACGGGCAAGTTCCTGCACGGCACGCCCTTCGTCCGGCAACTCAACTGGGCAAAGGGGCTGACGCCGGAAGGCCGGCCCATTCGTGTCCCGGACGTCATCCCGACCATTCAGGGCACGAAGACGTGCCCGGCGACCGCGGGCGCGACCAACTGGCATTCACCCGCCTACAATCCCGGCACAGGGTTGTTTTATGTGACCGCCATGGAGGGCTGCGGGATCAACTACAAATCTCGCGACACCTTTCGTCCGGGCGGTTTTCCCTATATGGCAACCGGCTATGTGGAGGATGCGGAGGCGCCGTGGCAAACGTACGTCCGAGCGCTCGAGCTTACAACCGGGAAGCTCAAGTGGGAGTACAAGCAGGTGGGCTCGAAGCGCTACGGCGCGGGGCTGTTGTCGACCGCGGGCGGGCTCCTGTTCGCGGGCGACGACCAGGGCGTGCTGACCGCGCTCGACGCCGCCACCGGCAAAGCGCTGTGGCACTTCAACACCGGCCAGCAGATCACGGCGTCGCCCATGACCTATAGCTTC
>JACOTZ010000285.1 GCA_016178155.1 Acidobacteriota bacterium | reverse complement strand
GCGTAGCCGATCGTGACCAGCGTGTCGGCCCAAAGCTGCCGCTGGATATTCATGTTCCACACGTGCACATTGGGGTTCTTGAGGTTCCACTCGACGGGACGCATCGTGTTCCCCGCGCCGCGCTCGAAAGGCGGCACCGGAAACGTCGGGTTCGCGATCACAATGCGCGGCGTCGCCGGCGGATTCGTGACCGTCACAATCAGGTTCTGCTGGTTGTTGGTGTTGAAGTACCACCCGTAGCCGGCGCGCAGCGAGGTCCTGCCGTCGCCGAACACGTCCCAGGCCAGCCCCAGCCGTGGCGAGATGTTCTTGTATGTGGGATTGCGGTAGAGCTGGCCCGGCGCCGGCGCCGGGTCGGTGAGATTGAGCAGGGCGGAGTCGCGGCCGTAAATATCCTTCGGCTGTGTGCTGAATTCGTAGCGCACGCCGACATTCACCGTGAGCCGGGGGTGCACCCTGAAATCGTCCTGCGCGTAGAAGGCGGGGAGCGAAAAGCGCCAGTAACGATCGAGTGCGCCGTCGGGACGAAGGCCGATAAAGCGCAGCGGTCTGTTTTCCAGAAACTCCGGGATGCCACCGAAGTTGAAGATGCCGAGGCCGAACGTCGGGTTCACCATGTTGTCCTGATACCGCTCAATGAGAGCGCCTAGCCGGATCAGGTGATGGCCGCGGTGCAGGACCAGCCCCTCCTCGACACCGTACACGTTCTGCACCAGCTTCACATTGACCGAAGTCTGCGGGCCGAAACGTAGCAGCCCGCCGACATCGATGTTGCCGATCATGCCGCGGCCCGGGACGAATGCTGTGAGCGGCTGGCTTACCAGCGATTCGACGGCCTGCCCGATCCGGGTGCGGCTGAAACCCAACCGCACCGTGTTGAGCGTTTCCGGCGAGAGGATCTGGCGGAATTCCGCGGTTATAAACTGGTTGCGCGACAGGAACGTCCTCGGGAACTGAGGGTAATCGGTCGGCAGCCTCTGCGCTGCGTCATCGACGGTGTAGCGCACGAAGAACTGGTGCCGCCCGCTGAGATGGTGATCGTAGCGCGCCTGCGCGAAATCCTCGTCGAGCTGCTGCTTGAAGCCGAAACGGTATTCCGCGATGCCGCCTCCGCGGCTCGGTCCGTTCGGCGTTGGGTACTCCTCCAGGTACGGCCGTACCAGCGGATCGATCTGGTATTGCCGGCCGTTCACGAGCCCCCGCCGCGCGTCGAGGTCCGGCACGAACGTCAGAATCGTGCGGCCGCGGCGCTCGCGCAATGCCTCGTAACCGACGAAAAAAAACGCCTTGTCCGTGCGGATCGGACCTCCCAGCGTGGCGCCCGCTTGGTTGCGTTTGAACTCGGGCTTGGCGGCGTCAAAAAAGTCGCGCGCGTCGAGATTGTCGTTGCGGTGGAAGTGATAGAGCGATCCGTGCAGCGCATTGCTGCCCGACTTGGTCAGGATATTGACCTGCCCGCCGAAGTTGCGTCCGAACTCCGCGCTGTACGCGTTCGTCTCCACCCGGAACTCCTGAATCGTCTCCGTCCCCAGCGCCGTTCCCGCGGCGCTGCCCGCCGGTCCGTTGGTAAAGTCGTTCATCGGCGTGCCGTCGAGCAGATACAGGTTGGCGCGAGGGTCCTGCCCGTTAACGCTCATGCTCACGCCGTGCGCCACTACGGAACCCGTGTCGCGATGGGGATAGGAGACGACCCCGGGCTGAAGAAACGCCAGCTCGATATAATTGCGGCCGTTGAGGGGAAGCTCGCGGATCGCCTGTTCCGGTACGAGATAGCTCAGTTCGGCCGAGCCGGTGTTCACCGGCGAAGCCTCCGCCGTCACCGTGATCTCCTGGTCGACTTGGCCTACCTCCAGGTGAAAATCGACCACCGCGATCCGTCCCACCGTCAATTGCACGCCCTTGCGCAGGATGGGCCGGAATGCCTTCGCTTCGGCACGCAGCTCGTAGCTCCCGACGGGCAGCGCCGGCACTACAAACCGCCCCTCCTGGTCGGAAATTTCGGTGCGCACCAGCCCGGTCTGCGCCTGCCGCACGGTCACGGTCGCGCCCGCCACCACCCCGCCGGTCTGATCGCGGACGGTTCCGGTGATCGTACTGGTGGTCTGCGCCGGCGAGATTCCGGCGAGAAGCGCGGCTGCCGACAAAAGCGCCGCTACTCGCGCCGCCAGGGCAGGCACCTCCCGAGTCCGGCCGCAAGCCCTTCTCCGCGAGTCGGCTAACCCTGCAGTGGCCGAGATCCCGCGCCGCCCTCCTGGTCCGAAACTTGCCAGACGCGGCTCACTCACCGTTCTGCGCGGGTCCCTCAACAGCCTGGATAGCTCAATCCCGTCCCGCCCCCCTCCTCCGCACCTTGAAGCATCATGCGAGTCCGGCTCCGTTTTGCACGAATTCATGAAACATGTTCGGATCAAAGCTAATTCTAGCAACGCGGTTTCGTCCCCCATGTCCCCCATGGCATTCAGCGCGGTCTCAAGCGCGCGCTCTGCTATCTTCGGTAACGACGGCCGCAAATGCGGAAAGGTTAGCGATGCGCCGGGGCGTTCTGATCTTACTCGTTGTGTTGCTGTACGCGCTCCACCAGGACGTCTGGTTCTGGCGCACGCCTCATCCCCTGGTGCTCGGGTTCATTCCCATCGGCCTCTTCTACCACGCCGTCTACTCCGTCGCCGCCTCGCTTCTGCTCTGGCTGCTGGTGAAATACGCCTGGCCGGCACATCTGGAACGTGAAGTTCCCTCCGGGCAGGAGGATCGGACGCGTTGATCCCTGCCACCGTCGTTTTTCTCTACCTCGGAGTCGTCCTCTACATCGGCATTTTCGCTTTCCGCCGTTCCAGCGACAAAGCCGAGGACTTCTTCCTCGCCGGCCGCTCCCTTGGCGGGTTCGTGTTCCTGCTCTCGTTGTTCGGCACGAACATGACGGCTTTCACGATCCTCGGATCTTCCGGCCACGCATTCCACAACGGCATCGTGACCTACGGGCTCATGGCCTCCTCGTCCGCCCTCGTGATCCCGCTGACGTTGTTCTTGATCGGCACGCGCCTCTGGGCGCTCGGAAAACGTCACGGCTTCATGACCCCGGTGCAGCTTTTTCGCGACCGCTGGCAGTGTAGCCACATCGGCACGGCGATCTTCGTCGTCCAGGCGGCGCTGCTGGTCCCCTACATCATCATCGGCGTCAAGGGTGGCGGCACAACTCTGCATGCGATTAGCGGCGGACTCGTGCCGTACTGGCTCGGCGGAGGCGTGGTCGCGCTGGTGGTCATGTCCTACGTGTTCTTCGGGGGCATGCGCGGCACTGCCTGGGTCAACACCTTCCAGACGCTGCTGTTTCTTGCCTTCGGCGCGCTTGCGATCGGCGTGATCGGGCACGGCATGGGCGGATTTGGCAACGCGGTTCAGGGCATGCTGCGGGACCCCGGTGCTGCGCCCCTGCTGACACGGGAGCGGGTTTCCCCCCTCTACTTCCTCAGCTATACGTTTATTCCGCTGTCGACCATCGCCTTTCCGCACATCTGCATCTTCGCCCTCACCGCCCGCAAGATGGGCCACTTCCGCAAGACCGTGATCTTGTATCCACTATGTATCCTCGGCATTTGGCTGCCCTCGGTCTTTCTCGGCGTGATGGCGAACCGCGTGACCGGCGTGCCGGAGATCGCGCAGAAAATCGAGGCCCGGCGCGTCCTGGCTACCCAGGGCAGCACCCTGCCGCCCGGCGAGCGCGAAGCCTTGCGGCAAAAGATGGCCGCCGACGATGTAGTCCTCCATCTGCTGCAGCGCTATGCTCCGCTGTGGCTCGCCGGCATCCTCGGCGCGGGCATCATGGCCGCCGTGATGGCCAGTGATTCGCAGATCCTCGCGCTGTCCACCATGTTCACCGAGGATGTGTTCGCCTTTTATGGAGGCAAAGAGCGTTTCGGGGAGGCCGTGCAGGTCCATACCGGCCGGCTCTTCGTCGTCCTTGTGACGTTGGCGGCTTACGTGGCTGCCTTGCAGGCGCCTTCGACGATCTTCGAGCTGGCCGTTCAGTACGGCTTCTCCGGATACGCCGCCCTCTCGCCTCTGCTCGTCGCCGCGCTTTTCTGGCGCGGCAGCACCAGGTGGGGCGCGCTCGCCGTCACCCTTTGGGCCGCTGCCGCAATGGTTGCGATCGCGATTTTCCAGTCGATCGTCCCGGCGCCGGCCGGGCCGCCGCTGCTGGTCTGGTCGGTCGGCGGCCTCGAGGTGCTGTCCCGCACTCCGGGCGGCACGGCGGTGTTCGGCCTTCTGCCCGTCGTGCCCATGACCATCGTCTCCGCGCTGCTGATGTGGGCCGTGTCCGCGATCACACGCAAGCCCGATGCGGCGACCCTCGCCCGCTACTTCGACTCAACCCCCAAAGCAGTAGACGCGGCCGTCCTGTGAGGCGATGACGACGTAGCCGCCCGCCAGCGCCGGCGAGGATGAGATCGGCGAGCCTGCGTCGAACTCCCAGACCTTCCCGCCGCTCGAGAGTTCCACTACGTAGAACCGGTTGTCGTTCGAGCCGACATAGACGCGCCCGCCCGCCACCGCCGGCGATGAATCGATGCGTGCGCGCGTGGTAAGCGCCCAGACCTCTTTGCCGGTCTTCACGTCGAGCGCATGCAGCATCTTGTCGCGCCCGCCCACAATTACTTTGCCGCCGGCAACCGCGGCGGTCGAGTAGAACGGGAAGTTCCGCTGCGGATGCTCGTAACGCCACACAATGCGCTTGCGCCCGAGATCGACCGCCAGCACTTCGTTGTTGAAAGTCCCGAAATACGCGAACCCGCCCGCCAGCGCCGGGGATGCCCCGGTGTAGGCGCCCGACTTGATCGCATACGCCTGCCTGCCGTCGCTGATGCGGATCGCGCGCAACATGCCGTCACAGCCGGAAATGAAAGCCAGTCCGTCGGCGATGGCGGCGGTGGCGTGTACGGGTCCCTCGGTCTTCGCCTTCCACGCCAGAACGCCTTTCTTCGCGTCCAGTCCGTAGAGATTGCCGGTTTTATAAATCCACAGCCGCTTGCCATCGGCGGCGTCGATCGCATGCACGTTCCCCGTCAGATCGCCGATGTAAACCACACCACCTGCGGCCGCGGGCGAGGATTCGCCGGCCAGTTCCCCGCCTTTGTAACGCCATTTAAGCTTGCCGGTCGCAAGCTCCAGCGCGACCACCTCGCCGTTGCCAACACCCTGGTAGACAGTTCCATCCGCAATCGCCGGCGAAGATTCGACCACATCGCCGGTTTCAAACGTCCAGAGCACTTTCAGGTTGCCGGCGGGACCGTCGCTAGTCACCCCTGTGAGCTGCGCATTCCCCCGGAAGTGCGGCCAATCCTGTGGCCGCACGACTGCCGTCAACAGCAGCAGTGGAATCAGTACGCGCACCGGTAGATCTCCAGGGCGCCTGCGGCGTCGAGCGGCCGCGGGTTGAATTCACCGGTCCACTGGGTCGCCGCATCTTCGGCCAGCCGCGGCAGGTCGGCCGCGCTGGCGCCCGCGTCCCGCAGGCGTTCGGGAAAACCGGCAATCGAGCGCAGCCGTTCCAGCCG
>JACOTZ010000284.1 GCA_016178155.1 Acidobacteriota bacterium | reverse complement strand
GATGCGCGAGGGCAAGCTGAACAACGTAGCGCCGGGCGAGCCGGCCGTCAATCCCGGCGACCTGGCGAGCTTCCTGCGGTAGCGTGCCGCCTTTATATTTGACAACCGCTCCCTCACGGCGGCGGCTCAGAATGAACACTTCCCAGCCGCGCGCGCGTTAGTTAGCCGGCGGTATGCGGGACGACACGCCGGGCCTCGTTAGAAATGCACCTTTAAAGCAAGCTGAATCGATCGCGCCGAATTCTGCTGTCCGGTAATTCGCCCGAAGTTGGCATTGCGGATGTCGAGCGAAGCCGGTCCGTTGAAGATAACCGAGTTGGTGACGTTAAAGGCTTCCGCGGAGAAATCGAGGCGGAACCGGTCGGTCACGGGGAATTGGCGACTGACGCCGAGATCCTCGTTCCAGAACGCCGGGTTGTAAAGTCCATACGCGCCCGCGCCGGGTGTATCGCCGTAGGTGTAAGGGGCGGGACTGCCAAAGGCGCGGGCGTCCAAGAACGTGGGACGCGCGCCAATCAGGTCGCCGCTGCCCCAATCCCCGTTGATGCGGACGGGTCCCGTGTAACCCGGGGCGTACGATGCGCGGCAGCCGCCCGCACTGGGCAGCGTGCAAGAGCCGCCGATCACTCCGTAAGGCAAACCGGAGCGAATCCGCGTGATGCTCGAGAGCCGCCAGCCGCTGACCAGGCCGCGCACCAGGAGATTGGGCGGGTTGAAGGCGCGCCCCCGCCCGAAGGGCAACTCATATACGACCATGGCGTTGAACACGTGACGGCGGTCGCTCTCGCCGTGTGTCTTCTCGGTCTCCCAGAAGTAGGCGCTGCGCCCGGCGCCGAGCCCGCGGGCATCCGAGAGCGTTTTGCTCCACGTGTGGTTGATGTTGAACGTGAGGCCGGAGGACATCCGTTTCTGCAGCGTGATCTGCAGTGAGTTGTAGTTCGAGCTTCCGAGGTTCAAGAAATCCGCGGCGACGTTCTGATACTGCGGGAAGGGCCGCAGCATCTGCGAGAACGTGCCCCGAAAATTGGCATACGGCAGATTGATCTCGGGGAAAATGGCCTGCGCGGCCGCGAGCGTGGCGGCGTTGGCCTGCGAAGTCAGCAGATTGCCCAACGCAAGATAGCGCGGGTGGATCTGAGCTGACCATATGCCCAGGCCGCCGCCGCGCAGCAGCTTGCCGTTGCCGCCGGCATAGCCGGCGGTGAGGGTCAGCGAAGACGTGAGCGCGCGCTGCACGGAGAAGTTCCAGTTCTGGTAGCGCGGAGGCCGGGCGCCGTCCTCGGGATTATCGAACCTCACTGTGCCGCCGTTGCGCCGTTCGGTTGTAAACCCGGCATTCAAGGTCGAATCGATGAAGGGAGGCTTCTGGTAGGCGGGCACTCCGTCGTCCCAGTCAAAAGCAGGGCTGAAAGTGTCGGTTGAGGAGAACCCGGGCGACGCGGTGAAGCCCAGCTTGCCGGTCCCCTCGCGCGCCCCGTTACGCCCGCCTACAGCTCCATGGCGCGAGTACATGATTCCGTAGCCGCTGCGGATCACGGTCTTATCGCCCAGGCGGTAAGCAAATCCGATGCGCGGCCCCCAGTTGTTGTAGTGTGTCTTGATGCGCGTCCTGCAGTTGCAGAAGAGGGGCGATGCGCCCTCGCCCCCAAACTGAAGCGCGCCCGGGTAGCCGCCGGCGGCCGGATTCGGAATGTCGGGATTGAACCAGGAGACGCGGTCGCGCACCTCGACGTAGGGCGGCATGATGTCCTGCCGCAGACCCAGGTTGACTGTGAGGTTGCGCGTCACCTTCCAGTCGTCGCCCACCCACCAGGCGTAATTGCGGTAGCGCGCGCCCGAGGTGACGACGGCGTCCTCGATCACGGTAGCCGAGTTCAGTGTGCCCAGGAGGTAACTGGCGTAGGCATTCCCCGTGTTGTTCTGGAGCGTGCCGTTGTTGAAGCCGGCGGTCTGGGCGTTGCTGAAGTTCGAAATGAACAGAGTGCCATCCCAGCGCGCGCGGTAGTTGTCCTGCAGCCGCTGGTGCTGGAAACCGGCCTTGATCGAGTGGCTGGCGCGAATCCACTGGAAGTTGTCCTGAAACGTGAAATTGTTCAAGGCGTCGAGAAACGGCCGGGCATCGGTGCCGCGCCAGCCTTGGGGAGCGTTCGCTCCGGCGAAAGCAACTTCCGGGAATGACTGCGTCGCATCGCCCTGCGGCAATCCTTTGATGCCCGCACGCTCCACCCAGTTCCCGTCGATGGTGGGGTTGGTGATCGGAATCCACAGCCGGGAGACGCCGTAGCTGAGCTGGTTCAGCATGGCCGAATTGATCACCCAGGTGTGCTTCAGTTGCCCGACCGTGGGCACTTCGTCGACCACCCGCGTGACCACGTAGGGAAGCGGCAACGGCACCGGATTGCCGCGGACCGGACTGCTCTGGTTGTGGGCGCCTCGCGAAAACAGGACCGCGAAGCGGTGCGCATCCGACGCGTTGATGTCCACTTTCACGTTCACGTTGGTGTTATTGAACCCGACACCCTTGTTGTTGTTGAGGAAGTTGTTGGCGATACCGGTGTGCGTCGGCGGGGGCAGCGGATCCTGAAAGAACTTTGAGGCCGAAGAAATGCGATTGCCCGGTATCAGATTTCCGCTGAAGGGCTGGCGCGTGCAGTTTGTGCCGCCCGGACACGACGTGGTGGCAGGGTCGAAGATGGGGACCGAAAGCTCACTGAAGTCACCCGAGCGCATCTTCATGGTCGGGATGGTCACAAACCGGTAGGCGGTGGCCACCCGGTAGCTGTATCCGTCATAGGCGCCGAAGAAGAAGATCTTGTTGCGCTTGATGGGGCCGCCGAAGGTGAATCCGTACTGATTCTGGTTCTGCTGCGGGCGCGCGGGAGCGAAAAAGCCGCGCGCATCGAGCTTGGTGTTGCGGAAATACTCGTACAGCGAACCGTGGAACTGGTTCGTCCCGGATTTGATGGTGTAGTTCTCCGATCCCTGTCCGTTGTATTCCACGGACTGCCCGCTGGTTTCCACCTGGAACTGTTCGACGGACTCAACCGACACGGCGAATTGCAGCGCGCGGCTTTCTCCCTGGCGCACCGCGTCGGTGATGGGCAGGCCTTCGAGGTAAACATCTTTGGAAAAGCTCTGGCCGCCGTTAATGAACCCGAAGGTGCCGCCTTCCTGCACGCCGGGCATGAGGTAAATGAACGCCGCCGGGTTACGCGGGCTGCCGTTGCCCATGGATAAAGGCAGCGCCGTGTACATTTCGTTGCGCACGGTCTGGCCCATGCGCGCGTCGGCCGTGTTCAGTTCCGGCGCGGCGGCCGATACCGTGACGCTCTCCGCCGCCTGGCCGATCTCCATTTTCAAGTCCAATTCGACGGTACTGAGCGCGTCGACGATCACCTCGTCCCGTACCAGCGTGCGAAATCCGGCGGCTGAAACCGACACGCGATATGCGCCGGCGGGCAGCGGAGCGATAACGTAGAGTCCCGACGACGTGGTCTCGCGGCGGCTCTCCACCGCGGTAGATTTGTGGACGGCCGTGACTACTGCGTTCGGAATGACCGCGCCGGTAGGATCGGTGACGGTCCCCTTAATCGTGCCCG
>JACOTZ010000151.1 GCA_016178155.1 Acidobacteriota bacterium | reverse complement strand
GCGCACCTGCAAACGATCTCGCCGCTCAGCTTCGTGCCCGCCGCCGCGGAGGCAACGATCTATGGCGCCGCGCTGCTCGATGGCGGGGCGAAGCTCGTGTTCGATACGGCGCGCATCCGGGGAACGATCACTGGAGCGCACGGCGACCGCGCGAGCGCGCGCGTGGAGGTGGACGCGGGCACGGCGCCGGGCGCGTACCGCTTCTGGATTGCCGGTACGGATGGACGCTCGAATGCGGCGACGCTGCTGGTCGCGGAGGCGCCGCGGGCCGGCGATCCGCAGAACCTCCGGCCACCCGCGTCGATCGCGGGCGTGGCGCGGTACCGCGAGCCCGAGCGCTTCAGCTTCGAGGCAAAGGCGGGCGAGACGCTGGTGTTTGAAGGGCGTGCGCAGCGGTACGGCTCGCCCGCCGACCTGATTCTTCGCATCCGGAATACGACCGGTAAGACGGTCGCGACGAATGATGACGGCAACTTCCCCGGCGTGCAGTTCAACAAGGACCCGTACCTGGTCCACAAATTCAAGGAACACGGCCGGTACACGCTGGAGGTGCGGAACCTGGTGGCCACCTCGGGCGAGAACTTCCCGTACGAGCTGGTGATGCGGCGGCCGGCGCCGCAGGTGGAGCTGATGCTGGCGAGCGATCAGCCGTATGTGCATCCGGGAGAAGAGGGCTCGATCAAGCTGACCGCGTCGCGCAGAGAGGACTACGAAGGAGCGATCGCATTGGGGCCGAGAACCGGCGGGCTGATCGCGCTCGCGCCCTCTGAAATTCCCGCGGGGAAGAACGAGGGAGCGGTTGCGGTAGACGCCACGCAGTTAAAGCCCGGCTCCTTCGAGCAGGTCGAGGTGCTCGGGCCAGACGGCAGGCGCGCCTGGCGCTCGGTACGTTTGTCGAGCGGTGGCGGCGAGGGCGCGACCTTCGCGCGCGTAGACACGGCTACGCTCGCGGTCGCGGAAAAGGCGAACTTCTCGCTTGAATGCGATGCAACCACGGTGAATGTGGTGCGCGGGGAGGCGGCTGAGATCCCGGTGCTGATCCGCCGGGCGCCGGGATTTGACTCGGAGATCCGTTTCTCCCTTGAAAATCTGCCGGAAGGCGTTACCATCGAATCAGGCGTGGCCGGCAGGGGGGAAGGATCCGCGCAGATCCGCTTGCGGGCCTCCAAGGAAGCGAAGCGGGGCCGTTACGCCCGCGTCGCGGTACTCGGCACGTCCGCGGAGGGGCGTACCGAGCAGGCGCCGAGAATCGTGATGGTAGTGAATTGAAGCGGGCGGGGGACGCTCCCTTACGGTCGCGGCTCGGTACGGTTGGAACGGTTTGGTCGGATCGGTTTTGGTCGGGGTCGGTCTCGTCGCGGGTCGGTGTAGCCGCGGTGGGTCTGATCGCGGTCGGTCTGGAGTCGGGCGGGGGAGTGTCGGTTGATGCGACTTGGGTGTTTTTTGCTGTTTGTGGGCGTGCTGTTTGGCGCGCCGGCGCGGCGGGCGAAGCTCGTAGTTTATCCCGAGAATCCGCTGCTGTTCGGCAAAGGAAGCACTCAGCGGCTGGTGGTCCAGTTTGTCTCAGCGGACGGCCGCTCGATCGACGTCACGGAATCGGCGAAGTTCAGCTCGGAAGAACCGGAGATCGCGCGTGCGACATTCTGCCGATTCTAACCAAGCACGGCTGCAACGGCGGAGCCTGCCATGGAGCGCTGAACGGGCAGAACGGGTTCAAGCTGTCGCTGTTCGGCTACGAGCCGGAGAACGACTACGAGATGATCGTGCACAAGCACGGCGGACGCCGCATCAACCTGAGCGAGCCCGAGAAGAGCCTGTTGCTGGCCAAACCGACGTTCGCGGTAGCGCACGGCGGCGGCAAGATTCTCAAGGAGGACTCAGCCGAGTACCGTGCGCTGCTCGACTGGATCCGAGCGGGGGCGAAGTCTGAGCCCGCGCGTGAGCGCCGCATGTTGGCGCTCCGGCTGACGCCGGCGAGCACGGTTCTGATCGGAGAAGGCAGCAAACAGCGGCTGCTGGTCACGGCGCGCTACTCGGACGGCAGCGAAGCCGACGTGACCGGGCTGGTGCGCTTCCAATCGAACGACGACACGATTGCGCCGGTGCTGCCGGGCGGGGTAGTGGAGGCGCGCCGGCCGGGTGAGACCGCGATCGCGGTCCGCGGCCCGGGCGTGGTGGGCGTCGCGCGCGCCGGCGTAGTGATCGAGGAGCGCCCGGTCGCGAAAATTCCCGAGTACAATTTCATCGACCGCTTTATCAACGCGAAGCTGCAGAGCCTGCGGATCCCGCCCTCGCCGATGGCCGACGCCGCGACTTTCCTGCGGCGCGCGTACCTCGACATCATCGGCGTGATTCCCACGGCGGAGGAGGCGCGGACGTTCCTGGCGAGCAAAGAGCCGGACAAGCGGGCGAAGGCCGTCGATGGATTGCTGAAGCGGCCCGAGTACGCGGATTACTGGGCCACCTACTGGGGCGACCATCTGAGCAACACCCGGCAGCTCCTGTACAACAAAGGACCGTATGCGTTCACCGAATGGCTGAACAAGCAGTTCCGGTCGAATGTGCGCTACGACGAGTTCGTGCGCCGGCTGATGACGTCCACGGGCAACATGTACGATTCGCCCGCCACCAGCTTTTACCCGGTGATGCGCAAGGAGCTGGACATGGCGGCGATGACCAGCCAGCTTTTCCTGGGCGTGAACATCGAATGCGCCCGCTGCCACAACCACCCGCTGGAGCGCTGGACGCAGGACGATTTCAACGGCATGGCGGCCTTTTTCTCGCAGGTGCGATACAAGAACGGCACCGGGCCGCGAAACAACGAGCGCAACCTGTATATCGATTTCACGCGGCAGTTCCAGAATCCGGACACGAAGAAGGTGTACCTGCCGAAGCCGCTGGACGGCCGGCAGATGCCCTCGGGGGAATGGCAGGACCGGCGCGAGATGCTGGTGGAGTGGTTGACTTCGCCCGAGAACCCGTATTTCGCCAGGGCGATGGTGAACCGGATGTGGCGCAACTTCATGGGCCGCGGGCTGGTGGAGCCGGTCGATGATTTTCGCGTGACCAACCCGGCGACCAACGACCCGCTGCTCGAGGCGCTGGCGCGCGACTTCGCGGGACACGGTTACGACATTCACCACCTCATCCGGCGGATCACGTCGTCGGCGGCTTACCAGCTTTCCTCAGAAGCGCTGTCAGGCAACAAGCACGACAAGATGGCGTACTCGCGCTTTTATCCCCGGCGCATGATTGCGGAACAAATGGTCGATTCGATCGCCCTCGCCACCGGCGTGCCGGAAGAGTTCCCGCAGCTCTATCCGGGGACGCGCGCGGCGCAGATCCCGGAGCCGGAGATCGAGTCCTATGTGATGGAGGTGTTTGACCGGCCATCGCGGCAGTTGATCTGCGAGCGCAAGTCGTCGCCCACTCTGAACCAGGCGCTGCACCTGGCGGCCGGGGAGACGATTCAGAAAAAGATCGCGCACCCGGGGGGCATTCTCGGAAGGCTGCTGGCGGCGGGAGTCGCGGCCGAGGACGTGGTCGAGGAATTATACGTGCGGTCGCTAGCGCGCTTCCCGACGGCGGAGGAGCGGGCGAACGCGGCGCAGGCGATCGCGCGCTCGAAAGACGCGCGCACGGGGATGGAGGACGTGTTCTGGGCGCTCCTCAACTCGAAAGAATTCCTTTACAATCATTGAAGAGGCCTCGGAGGGCACTTTGGAGATTACCAACCGCACCGACATCTTCGGCCGGCGGGATTTTATCCGCATCGGGTCACTGGGTTCGCTTGGCCTGACGCTGGCCGGCGCCCTGCGGGCGAACGCGCGTAAGGACATTTCGGTCATCCTGGTGTGGCAAAGCGGGGGCTGCGGCCATCAGGACACGTTCGACATGAAGCCGGACGCGCCGATCGAGTACCGCGGCGAGTTCAAGCCGATTCCGACCAACGTTCCGGGCATTCAGATTTGCGAGCACCTGCCCTACACGGCGAAGCAGGCGGACAAGTTCACTATTTTGCGCTCGATGAAGTCGAGAGAGAACAACCACGAGCGTGCGATCAACTACCTGCTGACCGGCTACCTGCCGCTGCCCACGATCGAGTTTCCGAGCATGGGATCGGTGGTGTCGAAGGAACTGGGTCCGAAGAACGGGCTGCCACCTTACGTCGCGGTGCCGAATACGTTCCCGTCTTACGGCGGAGGCTTCCTGGGCGCGGACTACAACCCGTTTCTGGCGGGCGATGCCAACGTCGCGGGCTACCAGGTGCGTGATTTGAAGCTGCCAGTCGATGTCGACTGGTCGCGCGTGAACAATCGCCGCCGGCTGGTGCAGCAGATGGATGCGAAATTCCGGGCGATCGAGGCGAGCCCCGAGTTCGCCGCGATGGACGCTTTCCAGCAGCGGGCATATGAGCTGCTGAGCTCGCCGGTGGCGAAGAAGGCGTTCGACGTCGAGTCGGAGGATCCGAAGCTGCGCGAGCGCTACGGGCGGACGCCGGTGGGGCAGGGCTGCCTGCTGGCGCGGCGCCTAGTGGAATCGGGGGTGCGCTTCGTCACGGTCGCGAAAGGCTGGCTGAACTACGACACGCACGGCAACAATTTCGAGACCATGAAGAAGGTGCTGCTGCCCGAGTTCGACCGCGGGTTTGCCGCGCTGCTGGAGGACCTCGACGCGCGCGGTCTGCTGGCTACGACGCTCGTCATCGCCATGGGCGAATTCGGGCGCACGCCGCTGGTGAACAAGGCCGCGGGCCGCGACCATCACGCGAAGGCGTGGTCGATCGCGCTCGCGGGGGCGGGCATTCCCGGCGGGCGGGTGCTCGGCGCCACGGACAAGACGGCCACCGAGGTTACGGATCTTCCGGTCTCGCCCGAGGACCTTCTGTTTACGATTCACACGATTCTCGGAATCGATCCGGCGAAGGAGTACCACACGCCGATCGGCCGCCCCGTGAAGATCGTCAACGGCGGCAAGATGATCAAGGGGCTGCTGGGATAGGATTCAAATCCGCACGGGTTGCCGGGGCTCGCTACGAGGCGGCCACGCGCGGTGCCCTAGTGCTGAGCTTTGCAAATAAGGGGAGAAATCGCTCCCGCAGGGTCGCGGCTCGGATTGCATCGGTTGCCGCTTGGATTGCGCGAGCAAGGTCGCCACTGGGATTGCGCGGTCGCGACTCGGGTTTCAGCGGGTAGAGCGTGCTTGGATTGCGCGAGTAGATCGCGGCTCGGGATTGCGGTGGGAACGGCGTCAGGTGGCGGCTCGCATGCGGGTCGGCCTTCGCGGGCGCGCGACCGATCAGGTCAAAAGACGGAAGGATGCGAAAGCGAGGGCGGTGCCGATGAGAGCGCCGACGACGACATCACTGAGAAAGTGCATCCCGAGCAGGATGCGCGAGATGGCGATGCTGAACGCGCAGAACAGCAGCCCGATCATCAGCGACGGATAGAAAAGACTGAGTGCGACGGCCACGGAGAAGGCAGTGATGGTGTGGCCGGAGGGGAACGAGAACTGGTCGGGCGGTAGAAGCTTCGACCAGGCGTGCGGCGCGATGTGGCAGGGCCTCCTGCGGCAGGTCTTCTTCTTGACCCAGAGAAACAGGATGCTGCCGGCGAGAGCGGCGAGGCCGGCGGCGCCCGCGGCCCGGAAGCGCTGCTCGCCGCCGAAGATCAGGATGATCGCCCCCATGGTGTACCACAGCCAGCCATCGCCGCCGCGCGTGGCCACGATCATCCACAAGCGGATCCAGCGGGGCGCATACCAGCGGTGCACTCGCCGCATCAGGCGGTGATCGCGGCCGGTGATATAGTGCAACGTACGTTGGACAGCCACCTACTTGTAGTCTAACGGGGTGAGGCCGCGAGGCTGGCGTGGGGTCGCGTTGATCATTGCCGGACCGCTCCCTGAAGGAACGGGTTGCACGGGGCCGGAACATTTGCTCATCTTATTGTTTCGCCGCGCCTTAGCTACTCCCTGGCGCAACATGACGGTTGCGGCGCAGTCGCTGACGCTCGTGGTTGAGAAAGGCTGTGCTTAAAACGCAGCACATGCTGCCGGTCACCCAGCGTTAGCGAGCGCTGGGAGGCGCGCGGGCGATTTTTGCGCCAGAAAGTAGGCTAGCGCTCGAGGGCGCGCTCGGCGGTCAGGCCGCTGACGACGTCGCGCGCGCGGATGCGCCACTTGCCGCGCGGGTCGTTGAGGGCGAACGGAATGGCGAAAGATGCGCGGCCGTCGCGGATAGTGCGGTTGGCGGAGTAATGGCGCATGAGCTTGCCGGAGGGATCGAAGACCTCGACATGCACGACCGAGCGGTCCACGGGCGCGCCGGTTTCATCGGTCAGGCGCAGCGCGAGCGCGGGGTTGATCTCGAGCTTCGCGATGCGCGTGGAGCGCTCGAGCAACAGGACGGGTGAGGGGGGCGATGATTCGAGTCTGGCGCCGGCGATGCCGCCGCGCAGCAGGTCATAGCGCACGCTGCCGGCCGGCGGCAGGTCCGCGGTGCAGCTCTCGCGGGGCAGCGCGCCGATCAATCGCGAGCCGCCGAAGTCGCGTACGGTGATGAGGAAATCGCCGGGCAGCCGGAAGGCGGGCGTGACCGCGACTTCGCCGGGGCCGCGCCGGACCAGTCCTTTGCGCTCGCCGGCCAAGGCCGGTGGTTTCCGCCAGCGGCAGCGCTCGTCCATGCGGCCCGTCTGTTCGTCGGCATAGACGATGCCGCCGCGCGCGAGGAAGCGCTCGATGGCGCGGACCTCCGCGTCCGAGAGCGCAATCGAATACGGCAGGATCAGCACCTTATAGGGATCCAGGTCGCCGCGCTCGATCTGCGGGGTGGCGAGAAAGCGGAACTGGACGCCCTGGCGCTCGAGCTGCTTCACCCAGGCGTCGCGGCGCGCGACCAGCTCCGCGTAATTTTTGGACGTGCCGAGCACGTTGCCGACGCGCGGGCTGATGCGCCCGTCGGTGATCCACGCGCCGCGGATGCTCGCCATCGAGAAGTGGATCGCGACCCCATCCTCGCGCACGCGCGAATCCATGAACACACGCCCGATCCCGGACTGAATTTTGCCGAATGCGCCGGCCAGGGCCTGCCCCTGCTCGCTGAGCGTGAGGTCGGGGTTCAAAATCGTGTGGTGCCAGAAGATGGATGCGCCGGTATGTCCGTAGAACAGGCGCTGCCATTGCTGGTAATGCGCGGCGTCGCCGGTGGAGCCGTAGCCGGTGAAGCCGGTGAGCAGGATGCCGGGGCGGAAGAGGTGGTGCATGGCGTCCTGATTGCCGCCCGAGTACGGTTGCAGATAGTCGATGCGCTGGTCAATCTCGTACCAGTTGGCGCCGTTGTGGGCCGTAGGAACCTGGGTGCCGGAGATGGAGGCGGGCGCGCCGGGGTCGATCTCGCGCACGATCTGCCGCGCTTTTTCGAGCGCGCTCACGAACTCGCGCTCCATGTAGATGCGGTGGTCGGCCCAGGGCGCGAAATTGCCGTGTTTCTGCGCCTCCTCGCTGGTCATGGGCAGGACCGACTGCCAATCGCGAAACGAGGTGGCCCATGACGCGTTGAGCGCGTCGAGGCTCCCATATTCGCGCCTGAGCCACTCGCGGAAGCCGGCCAGCGCAGCCGGCGCCCAATCGACGTCGAAGGCATCGGTGTAGGTGGTGAGCGACGACTCGTCGGCGAGATAGTAGGCGAGGGGTTTCAACTCCGAGAGCGGCCGCAGCCGCTGTTCGAGCTGCTCGCGCAGATGCGGCACGAACTCCGGCGCCTGCAGCACGACGTCGCGCGTGAGGTACTTCTTGTCCCTGGTTTCGGCATAGAGCCGCTTGCGCTCGGCATATTTCCGGTTGCGGTACGCGTAAACGCCGAATACGTCGTGGAGGCCGGCGCTGGCGACGATCTTGAAATTGCGCTCGGGAGTTGCCAGCGCGGTGATGCCGAGCCTGCGAAACTGCTCGTCGAGCGCGGGGATCCAGGGCTGGTAGGAGCCGGGACCGTACCAGGGCATGATGACTTCGTAATCGTTCCACTCGCGGTTGGAGGCGGCGAAGCGCACCGGGAGCTTCTCGCCGCCGGCGACCACGAATCCGGAGTGCGCGAGCGGGCGGCCGGCCTTGAGGGTGACGCGATTGTGGCCGGTTGTGCGAGCGATCACGCGGTCCAGTCCGTCGATCAGCTCGACTCGAACCGGACCGGCCGCGCGCCAGGTGACGTCGACGGAATCGCCCTCTGCGATCAGGGTCCTGCTCGCGCTCAGCGCCTCGATTTTGGCGCCGGGCGCCGGCGGCGGAGGAATCTTCCATTCGCCCGCCGCGTCCTCTTCCCGGCCGGCGGCATAGATGAGCGCGCGGCACAGGAGCGCGTAGAAGGCTTCCCAGTGCTCGCGCGCGACATAGCCGCGCGCGGACATGGGCATGTGCCAGCTCAGCCCCGCGTTGCGATAGCCGAAGGCGATCACACGACCCTTGCCGTGCGGGCGGACCGCGATCACGGGGACGCCCGAATCGGAAGAGACGAGCACGGCCGCATCAGGGGCGGCGCGATAGCGGTAATGACCGAGGTAGCGGAACGGGAAAGTCTCGATCGGGATCGGGCGCGTGATGTAGTGGTCGCCGGTGCGTTTCCATGCGCCGGACTCGGGTGGGCCGGGCTCGATCGGCTCGTAGGCATCAGACCCGGGTGCGAGATCCGGCGGCTGCAGGGGCGACAGCCCGGTGTCCATGGGCCGGATGAGCACCAGGCCCGCTCCCTCGCGCACACGGCGATTCAGTGCTTCACGCGTGGCGGCCGTCAGCCGTTCCCAGCCGTGATTTACGGGCAACAGGATGGCATCGAAATGTTTGGGGCCGGTCAGCTCGGCCTCGAGATAGGAATACACAAGGCTGAGGTCGCCCTTTTCGGCCCGGGCGCCGTAGTTGCGGCCGAAGGCCATGGTCCACTTGTTGACATCCCAGCGCGAATCGATGCTGACGGTGGTCAGATCGAGTGAGAGCCGCTGCGCCAGCTCGACCAGCGTGCGGCCTTCAGAAACCGTCGGCACCGCGAGCAGGCGGATGGGGCCGCCCTTGAGCGGCTTCGCCCATTTCGTGTGGGGCGTTTCGATTTGGAGCGTGTAGGGCGCTTCAAAGCGTGCGCCGCTGCCTTGCCGGCGTCCCATGCCGACGTCCTGCGCGCAGGCGAGCGCGGCGGACAGGAGTACGAGGATTGTCTGGATCACGTCTGTTCGCTGAATCTGCAGCCAGTCTATTACAGGGTGGCGGCTCAGTAGGGTGCGTGGGGCTGGGCTCACGGGCGGACCGCAGGGCGGGTTAGTCGCAGGGTGCCCCACAAGTGGCAGGGAATACGGAGTTCGGACTACTCCTCCACCCTAAACCTATTCAGCCGTTCCCCCGATTAAGTACTAAGGAGGTATTCTCATGTGCTTAGTGAATTGCCTGACGATTCGTCTGCTCACCATGTGCGCGCTTGGGGTAGTGTTCACGCTTGGCGCGCAGAACTACGCCTTCACGGTCAATACGAGCGTACCCACGGACACGACCGTCGGGAACGCCTGTGTCGCCGAAGGAGTCAACCTCTCCGGAAAGATCCGGCAGACGGTGCATGTGAACGGAGACTCCTCGGGTGGTTATCACATGACCGTTCTCAGCGAGCACAACGGCATGACTGGAACCGGTGACACAACGGGCGCGAAGTACCAGGGATTCGGATCGACGCGCGAATCGTTGCAATCGAGCGGGGTACTGCCGATCCGGGTCACGACTCAGAGGCAGTTCCGGCTGATCGGCCAGGGGACGGCGCAAAATACGGTTGTTCATTACCAGAGCCACATGACGGTCAACGCAAACGGGTCGGTGACGGCGTCGGTGGATGACCTGAATATCGTGTGCAACTGAGGGCGCCGAATGCCGGCGCGGCGCTCAGGGGCGGGTGCCCGGATGCGGGCTCGCTCGCCATCGCTGAGAGCCACGCGGGTCCTGTGATGCTCCGGGTGGCGGTGTTGGATCTCCCTGGGCGGCTTCGCCAAACACGGCCGCCCGATTCCCGCCAATGACCTCTGGATCGCCGCCCTGGCCCGGCAGCGTGCGCCGCCACTGCTCAGCCGCGACCGGCATTTCGACTTCTTTCCGAAACGGGCTGAGGGCAAAATCTCACACCCGTGCCTCCCGGGTTAGCCGAAGTTCGTCACCACCACTCCCTGACGGTCGTGGCTCAGAACGCTTCCGCTGATTTGACGGCACTTACTGAGCCGCGCGCGTCAGCAAGCGGTTCGAAATCCTGTCGGTGACGAACTTCGGTTAGAACTTCAGCCGGAGGCCGAATTGCCAGTTGCGGCCTTCAGCGGCGCCGGTGATGCGGCCAAAGGCAGAACTGACCGGACTCGTATTCGGGTTGTTCAGGTTGGCATGATTCCAAGCGTTGTAAACGTCAGCTCGAAATTGCATGCTGACCTGCTCTCGGATGGGGAAGTTCTTGATCGCGGAGAAATCCCAAGTCGCGCGACCGTCGCCCCGAACACCGCTGAGCCGCAGCGGGAATGTGCGGAGGTTCGACGACAACTGCTGGGTCGAGACACGATTGAAGCCGGCGTCGGGGTTGAGCCAGCGATCGACGGTGCGTTCGCTCTTCGGCAGCGCGATGTTGTGCAGATCGCCGTTGAAAATGACGTTGCCGAAACCGAGCGGCGCCCCGCCTTGCCGCACGACGAGGCCGCTGATCTGCCAGCCGCCGGCGAAGAAGTTGACCGGCGCCGGCAGCTTGGCGCCGAACTGCCGGCCTTTGCCGAAGGGCACTTCCCAGATGCCGCTCATGGTGAGGCGGTGGGTGCGGTCGAACCCTCCGATGACTTCATACGGCATTGGATCGACGTCGTTGAGGAATGAAGTCGCTTCCATGAGCTTCGACCAGGTATAGCCGAGCTGGAAGGTGTAGCCGCGGGAGAAGCGCTTCTCGGCGCGCAGCTGGAGGGAGTGATACCAGGAATAGCCGATCGGCTCCATCCGCGACATGCGGCCGAACTGCGGGTACGGACGCAGCAGAGCGGCCCGCGAGATCGAGGTTCCGGAGAGCGGGTTGGTTCCAGAGAACGGATTCGGGAACGTCTGGCTCAAGTAATTGATTGTCTGCTGGTCGCGAACCGGGAGCGTGCTCAGATACTGTGCAGGCGTGTCGTTCACCGACCGCGAAACGCCCAAGCGGACTGCCCGGCTGGCCACGTAGGAGACGTCCGCCAGAAATTGTCCGGGCAACAACTGCTGCAATCCGCCAGACCAGCGTTGCGAGTAGGGATGCGACCGGTTGGGATCGTAGAACCCGAGATTCTGGGCGAGGTTGGTGCGGAGGCCGCCAGCCGGACCAAGCGGATTGAGCAGTCCGGCCGGGAAGGGATTTGCATTATTGGCGACGTAGGTCAGACCCTCATCAAGCGAGGCCTGAATCGGCGTACCCTGGGTGAAGCCGGTCTGGATGGGAAGGGTCGCGTTGACGCCGATGGTGTCGTAGTAGATGCCGTAGCCGGCACGGAAAACGGTGTTGGGCAGGAGCTGCCAGGCTAGCCCGATGCGCGGCATGAAGTTGTTCTTCTCGGCCTTGAATGGGCTCCGGCCGTTGCCGCCCTGGTTGACCCAGGTGAGTCCACCGAGCGCGCGGAACTGACTGACGGGAAGCTCGGGGATGGGTGAGCGGGCGTAATTGGCGCGGGCCTGTGCGTCGACGGGATTCGGCGTGGTGAAGTCATAGCCGGCGACGAGGCGATCGAAGCGCTCAGTGACCGGCGTCTCAATCTCGTACCGCAGGCCGAGGTTCACGGTCAGGTGGCGGCTGAGCTTCCAGCCGTCGTGGATATACAGGCCGAAATACTGATCCTGCATGGCGAAGCTTGCGGTCCGCTCCATCCCGCCGCCGGGGATGCCGAACAGCATGGAGGCGAGTTCCTGTCCCATTTGGGCGGAGGGGGAATTGTCGAGCGGGCCGTGGGTCCAGTAGCTCGAATAGGTAAGCACCGGGGAAACGGCCTGCGGGAACCGGTTGTTGTTGGCGCGATAGTTACGGTAGTCCGCGCCGAACTTCAGGCTGTGGGCGCCGTGCAGCTTGTCGAAGTTGCCGACCAAGCTGTGGGTCATGCTGGTGGTCGCGCCGTCGCCGGACTCCCAGCGTGAGATTGCCGAGTACGAGCCCGCGTTGATATTGGGGATGGTGGCGAGGCTGCTGTCGACCAGTCCCGCGAGCGCAGACGAAAATCCGAGACTTGTCAGATTGAAGCCACGGCTGGTCCGCTGCTCGAGAAAGTCCTGGTGCGTGAGACCGTAGCGGATGTTGAGGACGAGCGTGGGGCCGAGCACGATGACGTCGTCAAGCGCGATGCCGCGATTGGCGCGCTCGAGGATGATGCCGTTGGCCGGGTTCTCGGGACCGAACCGGCGGTCCTTGTCTTCCTGCCACCAGTCGTAGTGCAGGCGGATGAAGGCGCGGTGATTCTCGGTGAAGGCATGATCGAGGCGAACGAGGTGAGCGTAGTAGTCCTCAAGGGCGTTGTTTGAGCCGTTGAAGAAGTTGTTGCGGCCGTCGATGGTGCCGGGCTGGTTAGCCGCGGGATAGAGCTTGGCGAGATTCAGACCCACGGGGTCGAGGCGGCTGGCCGGAATGACATTGCCTGCCAAGGGTTGGCGGCTGAATCGGCCGTTGGGCGCGACGGCGATGGTCAACGGATCGTAGATCTGGTAGGAGTTGTTGATCGCCAGGAGTCCGGAGAAGTCGCCGCGCCGCTGGGCCTCGGTGGGGACCGTACCGGTAAACGTCTGCGGGACTTTCCACTTGTTCGCTTCCCAGGTGTAGTGCCAGAAGGTGCGATTTTTGCCGTTGTAGAGCTTCGGCAGAAGGACCGGTCCGCCGGCGGACGCGCCGTAGCGGTTGTCCTGGCATCAATGTTTTGTTTTTGTTGTTGAAGAAATTCGGCGCATCAAAGGCCTGGTTGCGGACCGTCCAGTGAGCTTCGCCGTGAAGCGAGTTGGTGCCGCTGATTGTCGCGACGTTTACAACCGAACTGAGGGTGTGGCCGACGGAGGCGTCGTAGGCCGCGGTCTGCATCTTAACTTCCCGAATCGCGGTGGCGGGCGGGGCGAAGGCGTAGCGGCTGCGTCCGAGATTACCTTCCGCGAAGGTGTTGGACACGCCATCGATGGTGTACTCGGTTGTGTAGGCCGGATTGCCATCGCTGGTGACGTTGCGGAAGTTCCAGGCCGCCTTCCAGAGGAACTTGCTCGGCTCGACCATGCCGGGGGTAAGGAGCACCAGCTCCAGCGGATTGCCGGCTGCGAGGGGCAGCTCGAGGATGCGCCGCTCGTCGATCACCTGGCCCAGCGAGGAGCTTGCGGTATCGAGCAGTGGAGTCGCCTCGTTGACCTCGAGGGTCTCGGCGACGGTGCCGACATCCATGGCAATGTTCAGCTCAGTGGTTTCGGCAACGCGGATTTGCACGCCGGCTTGAACGAACTTCTTAAAGCCCTGAAGCTCGGCCGAGACGTCGTAGATGGCGGACGGGAGGAACGGAATGCTGTAGCTGCCGGCTTCATTGGTTTGAGCGGAAACCGTGACGCCCGTGGCGACGTTGGTCGCGCGGACTTCGACATTCGGTATGACTGCCTTTGATTGATCGGTGACGACACCCCTGAGAGCGCCGCGCGGATCCTGGCCGAGCGCAAGCCCGGCCAGGACGAGAAGTGCGCCAACAACGGGCGCGAGTTGATTTCGTAGATGCATAAAAATGGAGTGTTCCCTTTGTTGAGCCTGAGGCAGTTGACCGATTAAAGGAATTTCTATTTTCAGTTCCGGTTCCAGGCAGGCAAGCTTATACCGGATAGCCCCAGGTCCTCGGCCACGGTTTGCCCTCGCCGGCCCCGGAGCGCAACTTGCCAGCAGCGCCTCCACGACCAGTTCCCGAAAGGGAATTCCCAGCTGGACGGCGGTCGACTTTGGCCGCCTGAAGAGTCCAGCGGGACTCTCGAGGGTTCTTCATGAATCTGTATTTTCCCACATTGAATGGGCGGCCTTGCGCCTGCCCGTGCACACGAGCTCCCGGCGGCGAAGACGCGACGCGGGTACGATGGAGACTGTAGTGATGCGATCCTTCTTGCTGGCAGCCGTGCTGGCGGGCGCCGTCCAGGCCCAGCCGCGGCTGCTGATGAATGACAGCGATCTCGAGCGGATCAGGACGCTGTCGGAGAACGAGACGTGGGCAGCTCAGATCGAGTCTCCACTCCTGCGGCAGGCGGAGACGTGGCCGCAGTGGCACCTCGACAGGTTCGGGCTGAAGGAGCTGGAGCTGCCGCCGGAGGGCGGGCAGTGGACGCATCACTACGTGTGCCCGGTACACGGAGTGCGGCTGCGCTACACGCCCCCGAACACGCATCGCTGCCCGGTGGACGGCGGGACATTCAGCGGCTGGCCGTATGACGAGGTGGTTTTCACGAACCGCCACAGCGAACTGGCCGGGGCGGCGCGGGACCTGGGCATCGCGTTCCGGCTCACGGGGCGCCGCGAGTATGCCGAGCGCGCGGCCTGGATCCTCAAACAATACGCCGGGCGCTACGCAGGCTATGCGCTGCACGACACGCAAGGACGCAGCGCGCGCAGCGCCGCGAAGGTGCTGTCGCAGACGCTCGATGAATCGATCTGGCTGATTTCGATCGCCTGGGCTTATGATCTGCTGAGCGGCAGCGACGTCCTGACGCCGGAGGACCGCGAGCGCATCGAGGGTGACCTGCTGCGCGCCTCGGTGGATACGATCCTGCGCAACGACGCAGGCATATCGAACTGGCAGTCGTGGCACAACGCCGGAATCGCCGCGGTGGGATTCACGCTCGGCGACCAGGAGCTGATCGAGCGCGCGATTGAGGGCAAGAGCGGCTTCCGGTTTCAGATGGCGAACTCGATCCTCGACGGCGGTTTCTGGTACGAGGGCGCGTGGGGCTATCACTGGTATGCGCTCGACGCGCTGGTGCAGACGGCCGAGATGGCGGCGCGCAGCGGAATCGACCTGTGGGGCAGCGAGCCGAATCTCAAGGCGATGTTCACGGTGCCGCTGCGGCTGGCATTCGCCGACGGTTCGCTGCCTGCGTTCAACGACTCGAACGTCTCGAGCCTCTACAGCCAGGACCGGCTCTACGAAGTCGCCTACGCGCGCACCGGCGACGCGCTGCTCGCGACGGTGCTGGGGAAGCGGGCGCGGGGGCGGAACGCGCTGTTCTGGGGCGCGGCCGAGCTGCCGGCCGCGGAGGCGCCGCCGCTCGCGAGCGAGCTCTTCGAGAGCGCGGGATATGCGGTGCTGCGCTCGCCCGCGGGCGATCACGCGGCGATCATGAAGTTCGGGCCGCACGGCGGCGGGCATGGCCACTACGACAAGCTCGGGCTGGTGTCTTTCGCGCGGGGCGGGATGCTGGCGGTGGATCCCGGCACGCAGCCGTACGCGGCGCCGACCCACAACACCTGGGACAAGATGACGGTGGCGCACAACACGATGGTCGCCGACGAGCGCCGCCAGGACGCGGCGGCCGGGCGGCTTCTGTGGTGGCAGGCGGACGGCCGGATCAGCGCCGTTTCCGCCGATGCGGGCCCCGCGTACAGCTTCGCATCGCTCCAGCGGACGCTGGTGCTGGCGCCCGAGTACATGCTCGATGTCAGCGAGGCGCGCTCGACCGACGGCGCGCCGCACACGTTCGACTGGGTCTATCACAACGACGGCACGGCGAAGACGCTGCTGCCGCTCGAGGAATGGCCGGGGTTGGGGCGCGCGAACGGATACCAGCACCTGACGGAGAACCGGGCGGCGGCGACGAGCGACGACTGGCAGCTCACGTTCGACGGCACTCCGACCTCGCCGCAGGCCTACGGTTCGGTATACGCGAACAACGGGAACGTGCGCGGCCGCTTCGAGCGGACGACCGAGCGGGCCGCGGGCGGGCGCTTCTCAGGGAGACTCACCTACGAGTTCAGCGGCAGCGGATACCTGCTGTTCTCGATGCCGGCGCCGGCGAACGCGCCGGGGGGCAAGCCCGTGGGGCTCAGCATCATGATTCATGGCGATGCTTCGGGGCACCGGCTGGCCCTGCGGCTGAACGATGCGACGGACGAGCGTTTTGTCACCACCATCGGCCCGGTAGACTGGACCGGCTGGAGGCGCATCGAGGCCGGCGATCCGGAGAAATGGCAGCACTACCTCGGCAACAACGACGGAGTGTTCGACGGTCCGGTTCGGACGGCCGCGGTCGAGCTGACGGCCGTGGACGGCGGCACGAAAAGCGGAGCGCTATTTGTCGACGACGCCGTGGTTCGCTATGACGGCGAGCCGTTCGTCGCGGCGGACTTCGAGATACTGCTAAGGAACCTGCGGGTGTGGATGCTGGGCGGGGCCGAGACCACCGTGGTTACGGGAAACGGGCTCGGGCCGGACCTGCTAAAACCGGTGCGCTACGTGCTGGCGCGCCGCCGCGGGACCGAGGCACGCTGGGCCGTGCTGCTCGAGCCGCATGGCGGCGAGGCCGCCGTGAGCGGGTTTCGGGAGCTCGAGGCCGGCGTCTTCGAGATCAGCGGGCCCGGGTTTACAGATACGGTTCGTTTGGGTCCGGACGGGGCCGGCTACGAACGCCGGCAGTGATCGCGCCAGGCTCTTGTGGTTACGCTGTAGCCAGCACGCGAGCGCCGCAAGAGACCGCGAGAGCCCCAGACATCCGCGCCGCCAACTCACAGCGAGGGGGAAGCCGCGGCCTCGGCACGCCCAAGGCGGGCGCGCAGCGGCAGGTAAAAATCGAGGAACTTCCTCGCGTATGCGTCGAGCGTCTCCATCGAGCCGCCGTCGAGCAGGGGCGAGCACATCTCATAGGCGACGCCGCCGCGAAAGCCGGCGCGATGCATGTCGGTGAGGAAGACCTCGTAGTCAATCGCGCCGTCGCCGATGGGAACGGCCTGCACCAGCGGCCGCACGGGCCGGTAGTTCACGACCGCGGGCTCATAGACGTAGCGCGGGCGGAGCTGATAATTGGCGACAGTCGTGTGCACGGTCAGGGGACCCATCTTGCGCGCCGCCTCGCCGAGATCAGCTCCGTGCAGGAATGGCGCCCAGGCATCGAACATGGCGCGGCAGTTGGGAAGCCCGACGGCCTGAATGAGGTCATGCATGGTCTCGAAGCCGGCGGCGATGTCATGGTGATTCTGCACGCCGATGGTGACGCCGAAGCCGGCCGCGCGCGCCGCGCATTCCCGCAGAGAATCGACGATCATTTTCCACTGCGGCCCGTAAGCAGCGGCGGTATGCTCGTATCCGGTAAACACGCGCACCAGGTTGCCGCCGAGGTCGCGTGCCAGGCGCGCCAACTCGACGACATGATGGACCTGGATCTCGCGCATGGGGATCTCGCCATGGTCGAGATCGGCGGTGAAATTCGTATAGGCAGCGAGGCAGATGGCGCGCAGGTTACGGCGCTCGAGGCGCGCGCGCAGGCGCTCGCGCACGCTGTCGGTGGCATCGAGCAGCGAGAGATGCGGGCGTTTGGCGGTCAGTTCCACGCCCTCAAAGCCGAGGTCGGCCGCTTTGTCGATGAAATCGTCGATCGTCAGGTAAGCCTGGCCCCAAAGGCCGGCGTAGGAAACGGAGTGAAGAAGAGCGGGACCCACGACGCCAGTATAGTCGTGCCGCGGGCCCGCAGTGCAGGGCACGCCGGAATCGCGGGTCCGGCTCGAGATCAGCCGCGGGACGACGGCGCCGCGCACGGATGCACACGGCGCCTTCGACGAATAGAAGCGCGGGCCGGACGGCGAAGCTTACTTCTTCGGCTCGATCGAGCTCACGTGGAAGTGATCGCCCTCTTGCGTGCCGCTGATGCCTAAGCTGAACCAGTCGCCGCTCGCCAGGTTCTGGCTGCTGACATGACTCCGGATCATCTGCTGGCTGGCGTCGTCAAAGAAGTACAGCTTGCCATTGGCGTGCATTGCAAATTGTGAACTCGTGGGCGTCACTTTGCAGGCTGCGTACTTCTCACGCACGCTGGTCCAGCCCGGTACCTGGTCCGGCGTGTCCATGGTGCGGCTGCGGGTGCCGCTCACGTCGCCGCCGGGAACGCCCGATTCCGCAGTTGACCGCGCTGCCGTATCGGACGGGGTGATTGACGGTGCCTGGCTCTCGGTGCTTTCAGGCTGACCGGGCGTGCGGGTCTCGGCGCGCTCGGTAGCAGGAGACGTTCCGGGGGTGGACGGACTCACGGTCGACTGAGGTGTGGATGTTGGCGTGGATGGAGTCACATCCGACTGAGGCGTGGGTGTTGGCGTGGACGGAGTCACGCCCGACTGAGGCGTGGGTGTTGGCGTGGACGGAGTCACGCCCGACTGAGGCGTGGAGGTTAGAGCCGCACTCTGTCGTGACGGCATCTGCTCGGAAATTACCGCGCAACTGGCATCCATGAGAACGCCCCGCATCATGGGCGATCCGGGCATGCTCGGGGACGACTGCGTTTGCGTCTGCTGTGTCGCCGTGACATCCGGCGTTGCGACCTGGCGATTCGGATCCGGGGTCTGGCCGCTCGGCTGAGCCGGCTGCTGTGCAAAACCGACAAGGCACAACCCGGCCAGCATGGAAAGAATTGCCGCATTTCGTACCATCAGATTCTCCTCTCCCGTTGGTTGTTCAGTTCACGGTGGGCACGCTACTGTTGCGAAGGTATGCCCCACCAATCACTTCAAGGTGCGGGAAGGGTCTCGCGCCCTCAGATCGGCTTGCGTGAACAGTCTGCCCATATGAGACAGTGCTGCCAGTGATGCAAGCGGCAGGCCAACCGACGGCCAGAGAAGCTACAAATAACGGTGTCAGCCCGGGGAATGCGTGAAAACGTCTTGCCCTGGTGGCGCGTACTCGGCCTGTGTCATCAGGATCTCATGTCGTTGAATTCTTAGAATCTTGAGCTAACCGAAATGCGGGGACGCCAGATGGATAAGTCCCCGGTTGTGCATGTAGATGACTGATAAGAGGGATGTTATTGATTTGACGCGGTGAAACTGTGCAACTGATTGTGTAAGTTTCGGCTCTTTCCGGCCCGCCCGCGGAAGCCCCGGCGAAGCAGCAAGCCAAGGCCTGAGAACACCCTGCCCCTATCGCGGGATGCGTCCTGAGTCGCTTTGCTCTGCAAAAAGTACACAAGGCGGCCAAGCGGGGCCAGCCCCCTGGGACCCCGTTGAAAACCGGGCGTTCGCTGTATATGGATTTGACAGCATATGGATTGTATGCCATATTGAAAGGGTGAGCTGGGCTGTTGAGATCGGCGACGAGTTCGAGCCGGAGTTCGACGCGCTGCACGAGGATGTGCAGGCGGAGATCCTGGCCCTCTCGCGGCTGCTCCAGCAGTTCGGACCGCAGCTTGGCCGGCCCCGCGTGGACACGCTGAACGCATCGCGCCACGCGAACATGAAGGAGCTGCGGTTCGGCGCGGCGGGCGGCGAATGGCGCGGGGCCTTCGCCTTCGACACGAAGCGCAGGGCGATCTTGCTCGTGGCGGGCGACAAGTCGGGCGGAAACGAAAAGCGCTTCTACCGCGAGCTGATCCGCAAGGCCGACGACCGTTTCGACGCCCATCTCGCCCGGCTGAAGGAGGAAAGGAAGTAAACCATGCCTGTGAACGTGAATGACAAGATCAGGAAGCTGAGCCCCGCGCGGCGCAAGAAGGTCGAGGCCCGCGCGAAGGAGCTGATCGCTGAGGAGATGACCCTGCGCGAGCTGCGCAAGGCGCGCAAGCTTACCCAGGTCCGCATGGCCAGGGCGCTCGGCATCAAGCAGGACAGCGTCTCGCGCCTCGAAAAGCGCAGCGATCTGCTGCTTTCGACACTACGGAAAGCCGTCGAAGCGATGGGCGGGAATCTGTCCCTCGTCGCGGAATTCCCGGACCGGGCGCCGGTCGTGCTGTCCGGCATCGCCGAGGATGAGCCGCCCGGCAAGCCCACGGGCCGGAAGCATGCCTGACGGCGTGTGGGTAAAGCCGCGCCTAAAAGCTCCAGAATGGCGTACTGGAGCCGCTGAGGGAAGCGGACCTCATCAAGTAAGAACGGGCAGAATCGGGACAATTCGCGAGCAGACATAGTGAGCCAGATAAGTATTCTCCATATGGAGTTGTCCCCAGTTTTGAGACAAACGGTTAAGACTCAAACTTCATCGAATGGAGAATTGAGTCATGGGATTATCGCGTAGGCAGTTCACCAAGGAGTTCAGCTGGCGGCAGTGCGGCGGCTGGAGCAAGGGGTAACGATCGGGGAGGCAGCGCGGGCGCTGGAGGTCAACCCGAATGTGTTGCATCGCTGGCGACGGGAACTCCGGCAAGGCACGGGGAATGCGTTTCCAGGAAATGGGAAGCAGCGCTGGTCAGAGGGCCGGATCGCGGAGTTGGAGCGCAAGGTGGGCCAGCAGACGCTGGAGATTGATTTTTTGAAGGGGTGCTTGCAGCGCATCGAGGAGCAGCGGATGCTGCGGGCACTGACTGGAAGTCCGCAGTCTACGGGAAGGTCCAAGAAGAAGTGAAGGCCGCCCGAGGACTTACGATTGCACGCATGGTGGAGCTGGGCGGATTGAGCCGCGCCAGCTTCTACCGTTTTCACGAGGACAGCCGAGAGCGGCCAGATGCGGATATGGACTTGCGCGACGTCATCCAGCGGATCGCGTTGGAGTGGCCCTGCTACGGTCGGCCGCGGATCACGGCCGAACTTCGAAGGCGAGGATGGGTGGTGAACCCCAAACGGGTCTACCGTCTGATGCGCGAGGACAACCTGCTATGTGTGCGGAAGCGGATGTTCGTTGTGACGACGGACTTTAACCACGGCCGCAAGGTTTATCCGAATCTGGCTCGCCAGATGGAACTGACCGACATCGATCAGCTCTGGGTGGCCGACATCACCTAGATTCGGCTGCAAACCGAGTTCGTATACTTGGCGGTGGTGATCGACGCCTTTTCGCGCCGAGTGATTGGCTGGGCTCTGGAGTCGCAGTGTGGAAGACGATCTCACCTTGGCGGCGCTGCGGATGGCGCTGGAGTTGCGACGGCCATCGCCAGGGCTGGTGCATCATTCCGATCGAGGCAGCCAGTATGCCTCTCGCGATTATACCGATTTGCTGAAAACACACGGCTGCCGGATCAGCATGAGTCACAAGGCGAGTCCTTGGGAAAATGCGGGATGTGAATCGTGGATGAAGACACTGAAATCGGAGGAGGTGTATCGGCAGGAATACCGCGACTGGGGTGAGGCGCGGGATTCGATTGCGCAATTCATCGACGAGATCTATAACCCGAAGCGACTGCATTCGGCGCTGGGATACCGGCCGCCGATCGAGTTCGAAGAGGGATTGCGACTGGAGGCTCAGGCATGATCGGAACACACAGGGGGCCGAAGAGAGGGAGAAACCGCACGGGCGATCGTCCGGCGCAGGTAGTCGTCGGGATCTCCGTGGCGGCGGGGAAACTGCGGGCTGGCGAGCCGGAGAATTTCTTGGACCTGGGCGGGAGCCCATCGCTGCGACAGCAAGTGCCTGGCGACCCACAAATCCACAATGCTCCAGTCGGGCTGAGGATAGCGTTCGCGGATGCGCCATCGTTGGATACAACCCCGATAGATCTCCGTGGCTGCCGAGGAGGCGATGCCGAGTGGGGCCGCATCCTGATCCTGAGATGTCGAGTTGGCGCTGGACGGCATGTCTGGAGGAGACGACGCCAAGGCTCTGGCAGAGTGAAGCAGGTCCGCTGCTCGCGTGGCCAAGCCAAGCTTGGTGTCGACGACCTTCACCCAGGGGGAGTAACCGCCAGGTGTGCGTCGCGCGGGCTTCTGATTGGTGAAGCCGGCGAGTCTTCCCAGGTGACGCCAGTCGGTGCTGGCGCAATCGCCTCCATAGGCCAGCGCCAACAGCTTGCCTGCGGCGGTCGCCACGGCCGGTTCCAGGGCGGTCTGCTGGTGAATCAAACGGACCAGGTACAGCTCGTTGGGCATCGCCGCGAGTTGCCTGCGAATGGCCCGCAAGGTAATGAAGAATCCGCGGTCTACCACGACCGCGATTTTGCACTGGGACCGAACCGCCGTACGATGAATTTTCAGCGAAGGGCAACCCGTGTCTTAACCGTTTGTCTCAGTCCAGGGGGCAACCTCACTCAAGTCCGATGCATCTGCCGATTCCGCCACGCCCGCACGGTTTCAAGGTAACACGAAAGAACGACTGACCCGATCGGACTTTTAAGTCTGATGATCCGCGCCACAACTTCGACGCAGACGCGTCCTTGGACGAGATAACCGCTCAGCAGGGGAAGGGTCCAATCACCGACCTGTCCGAACTGCATGGTGATTTCTGGCCTGAGGAGGAACTCATCGAGGAATTCCTCGCGGCGCTCCATGAGTGGCGCGGCCACAAGAGGCCTGATCCCGCCGCACGAGTCGCGTGGTCCGACGCCGTCCCTTCATTTTCAAGAACACCCTATCGTCACCGTGTACGAACGGCGCGACACACATTCGGTGACGATGCCCAGGTCGGCCGCGCCGCGGCCGGCATCAGCGTGCGGCGGGCGAAACCGTTGTTTCACGCCAGGAATAGATGCCTTTCCGGCGCACAATTCCGTTCGTTGGTCCACGGGCCTGCAAGCCCGCGGATGAGCATGACGAACGCCTCCGCCTGTTCGGCGGTTTTGCGCCGGAAAGCAGTTACGCGTACGCGATACAGTCGATCTCAACCAGCGAGTTGCCGGGAATTCCACCGGCGGCGGCGATGGTCGTCCGGACCGGCGGCTCGGCGCCGAAGCGGCCTCTAAAGACCTCGTTCATGCCCGCATAGTCCTTCAGATCATTGAGATAAACGTTGACTTTGAGCACCTTCTCCATCGACGAGCCGGCCATCGCCAGGCGTTTTTCGAGATCGTCCAGAACGTGCTTGGTGTGAGCCTTGATGTCCCCCTGGAAGTGCGCGCCCACGCCGGAGACAAACACCAGGTTGCCGAAAGTCACCACCGGGCTGAAGAGCGGATTGTCCGGCCGCTTGCCTGCTGCCCAGTGCACCTTTTTCGCGGGCTGGCGGGTCGTCTGGGCTGCCGCGGGCGCCGCGACCGCCGCGGCGGCTGCCGCGCTGGTCAGAAACCGTCTGCGATTTGAATTGGCCATGGCGAGTATTGTACGTGCCGGCCGGCCGCCGCGCCAACTCCGCGGAACATTCGAATCCGCGGTATCGTCAGAGGATACCAGGAGGGGACCGCTTTGCGAGTATTTCTTGTTCTGCTGCTGGCCGCCACCGCGGTGGCCGCCGATCTGACGGGCAAATGGTCAGGCAGCTTCGATGTCACCAACGCCCAGGGTGAAACCCGGCCCGACCGAGCCTACATGGACCTGAAGCAGGCTGGGGAGGAGGTTACGGGGACCGCGGGACCGAACAGCGAAAAGCAATTGCAGATCAGCCGCTAACCGCGGGGCATGCCGCGGTCCAAGGGAGTCAGAAACTT
>JACOTZ010000197.1 GCA_016178155.1 Acidobacteriota bacterium | reverse complement strand
TCACGACTTCCGGAACGCCGGCATCACCTGGACGCATGTCTTCACGCCGACGCTCACCGGCGAGGCCCGCCTCGGCTTCGGGCGCCGCAACCTCGCCGTCGGTCTGATCGGCGGCGATGACGTGCCTATCGTCCTGTTCACCGGACCCAACACCCCCTCCAACATCGGCAACGCCCAGCAGTTCCCGATCAAGCGGATTCAGAACGATTTCCAGTACGTCTACAATCTCTCCACCCAGCTCGGCGCGAAACACACCCTCCGCTTCGGCACCGACAGCCGCCGCGTCCAGCTCAACGAGAATGTCGAGCAGGCGCACCGCGGCATCTGGACGTTTCGCAGCGACGGACCTTTCAGCACGCTCGACAACTTCGTGCGTGGCGTCCCGCAGGTCTACCAGCAAGGCTTCGGACCCAAGTACAACGGCTATCGCACCACGGAGGTCAACCTGTATGTCCAGGATTCCTACCGCGCCACGCCGACCCTGACGTTCGATCTGGGCGCGCGGTTCGAGTACGTCGGCAAGCCGGTTGAGGTCAATCAGCTCGTCGATCTCGGTTACGGCAGCGACAGCTATGTGGAACCCCGCGTCGGCTTCGCCTGGTCGCCCGCATGGAAGGACGGCCTGCTTGGACGGCTCAGCGGCGGACCCGGCCAGTCGGTGCTGCGCGGCGGCTTCGGGCTCTACCACGGCCGCGTTTTTCAGTCCATTTTTTCGCAGGGGGGTGTGGCCGTCCGCTTCAATCCGCCCCAGGGCGCGGTGCTCACTTTCCAGGATCCGAACATGAGCGTCGCCAACCCGCTCGGCAGCTTCCGCTTCACTCCCGGTCCGCCCGCCACTCAGGTGACCCTCGCGCTGGTCGATCCGGGCCTGCACATGCCCTACACCACGCAGTGGAACCTCACGCTCGAGCGCGCCCTGCCTTGGCAGTCCGGCCTGTCGATCTCCTACGTCGGAAATCGGGGGATCGGCTTCATCCAGTACCACGTCCAGAACCGGGCGCAGTTCCCGGCTACCTCCACCGTCCCCTACCCGGGCGCCCTCAGCTTCACGGGAGTGACCTTCGATAAGATCGATGCCAACCTGTTCAACGCCAATCCGGCGCCAGGCTTCATTTCGATCAGCCAGCAGCGCATCAACCAGCGCCGGCCCGACGGCCGCTACGGAGCGATCTTCTACGTCAGCAACAACGCCTGGAGTTACTACAACGCTCTCCAGGTTCAGTGGAACAAGCGCCTCAGTGACGGCCTCTCGTTTCAGGCGAGCTACGCCTGGTCGAAGAACATCGACACCGGCTCGGAAGCCACTTTCGTGGGAAGCGGCGACACCAATTTCCTCATCAGCGAGAAAGCCGGCCCGCGCGGCAACCGCGGTCTTAGCCGCCTCGACCAGCCGCACCGGTTCACACTCAGCTATACCTGGCAGCTACCGTTCTACAAGGGACAGCCCGGATTCGCCGGCAGGCTCTTCGGCGGGTGGGAGCTGAACGGCATCAGCACCTTTGCCGCGGGCAACCCGATTACCGTCATTCTCGGCTATGACATGAATTCCGACGGCATTGGCGCCGACCGGCCGTTCCTGGTCGATCCGTCCGTGCATGGCCGCTCCATCGACAACGCCCGCTTGAATCCCGAGACCGGCAAACAGTTCGCGATGACTCAGGTGCCGGCCGAGGCGTTTTTCCCGAACGCCGCTGCCGCTGCCGCGCGCGCTTATCCGTTCCTGCCCGGCACCGGCGCCATCGGCTCGGCCGGACGGAATATCTTTCGCTTGAACGGGCAGAATAATTTCGACGCCGCGCTCGTCAAGAACATAAAACTGTTCGGCGCGGATCGCGGCCACGAGATCCAGCTCCGCGCCGAGTTCTACAACCTGTTGAACCGGGTGCAGTTCGGTTTCCCGAACACGACCCTGCTCGACACCAGCGTTGCCGGCTACCGCATCAACCCGAACTTCGGCCAGATCGGCGGCTTGAACAACAGCGCCCGCAATATCGCACTCTTCTTCCGGTATCAATTCTGACGCCGGGAGGAACCGGCGGCTCTCGCGCGCGCCGGCCCACAGTTCCCAGAAATTTGTTGCGGAAAGCCCGCATCGTACCGATCTGCCTCTTCAAAGGGAACCTTACTCCTTCGAGCGGCGCTCCCCCCGCTCGCCGGTTGAAGCTGAGTGTTCGATGCTGAGCGCCAGCAGCTTTATCTACAATGGACCGGAGGGTAGACAACCAATAACATCGCATTTCCCGGGAGCCCAACCATGCGCAAACTCTCTCTGGTATTCCTTTGCACGTCGCTGGCGGCCTTCGCGCAGACGCAGGCCAACACGGGACAGATCGAGGGTCTGGTCGCCGATCCCTCAGGGGCGGCGGTCGCTTCCGCAACGGTTCAGATTCGTCACCTGGACACCAACCAGGTGCGCATCGGTAAGACGGACGCCGCGGGGTTCTACCGCGCGGCTTTGCTACAGATCGGGTCCTACGAGCTGACGATCGAGGCGGCGGGATTCGCCGCTTACAAGCAATCCGGCATCGGCCTGTCAACGGGCCAGATCCTTACGGTAAACGCGAAACTGGCAGTGGCAGGTACCCAGCAGGAGGTCGTGGTGCGGGCGGATGCCGCCCTCGTCGAACCGACGCAGGTCGCCAACAGCCGCGCGGTCAACGAGATCGACATCGAGAACCTGCCCAACCTCTCGCGCAGCGAGCTGAATTTTGCGTTCCTGCAGCCATTCATCAACGGCAACCGGCCGCGCGAATACGAAGCGCCGCGCCTCGATATCGGCGGCCTGGCCAGGCGTACGAACTATCAGGTGGACGGATTCCAAAACAGCGCGGCGCAGCAGAAATCCTATCGCGTGATCATCTTCTCCACGGCGGCGTTGCAGGAAACGCAGGTCGTGAGTTTCGGCGCCTCCGCTGAGAGCGGGCGCACAGGCGGCGGCGTCGTGAATAACATCATCAAGTCGGGGACCAACCGTCTCCGCGGCCAAGCCTCCTGGCTCACTTCGCGCGTGGCGCTGAACGCACGGCCGTTCGGCGCGAGCCCTGGCATCCATCCTTCGGGCAACGTGTGGAGCGGCGCCGTGGGCGGCCCCATCCAGCGCGACCGGCTGTTCTTCTTCGCCAGCTACGAGGCCAGCAGGCGGGCCTTCCCGCGATCGCTCGGCTTTACCAACCCCGCGGTGCGGGCCAACGCGGCCATCCTGGGGCTCACCGGCGCGGAGGTGGATGTGCTGCCCTCCGAGTTCAATCCGCAACTGTGGCTCGGGAAATTCGACTGGCGCCCCGGCACGCGGCACTCCTTCGCGCTCCGGGCGAACACCTTCCGTGAACTGTTCGCCGCACGCGATCCGGGCGGCCTCACCGTCCTGAGCTCCTCGAACGGCGCCATCTTCAATGAGGCCGCCGTCGCCTTCGCCTGGACCTTCACCATCTCTCCCAGCACGGTGAACGAATTCCGCAGCCAGTTGGCCGACCGCTTCTCACGCCGCCGCCCCGTGGCTCCGCCGGGACTGAACACTTTGCCCCGCACCTCGGTGAGCGGCGTCGCCATTTTCGGCTACCCGTCCGGACTCACCGCCAACCGCGAAAAAATCTGGGAGTGGAGCGACAACCTGATGCACCAGCGCGGGTCGCACCAACTGAAGGCCGGTTTCAACATCGTGGTCTCGCCGCTGAATTTCGAGGACCAGCTCATACCGCAGTTCAGCTTCGGCGGGCTTCCGGCATCCGGCTCGCGGCCCGCCGTATCGGCGCTCGATGAGTATCGGTGGACGCTCGAGGGCCGCATCGATCCCGCGACGGAGCGGCCGTTCACTTACACCCAACTCACCGTGGCTTTCGGGGAGCGCCAAATGCGCTATTACCAGGGCTACTACGGCGTGTACGTGCAGGACCAGTGGCGGGCCACACCCAACCTGACGCTCCACTACGGCCTGCGCTGGGAGACGGTGGCGCCACCCGAAGGCGACCCCGCATCGCCGCACCCGTTCACGCGCGGTTTCAATCGCGATACGAACAACCTGGCGCCGCGTTTTGGTTTTGCCTTGGCGCCGCGCGGCTCCACCAGGACCGCCATTCGCGGCAGCTACGGACTCTATTTCGATGCCCCGCAGAGCAATTATTACCGCAACGCCCTCACCAACAACGGGCAGCGGCAGATCACGGTTCAGATTGCGGGCGCCGCCGCCGGCGCGCCCGCGTATCCAAGCTATCCCACCTCCCCCGCCGGGCTGGCCGCAGTGCGCCCCTCGTTGAACGTGATCGACCCGCAACTCCCGTGGATGTACGTGCAGCAGGCGCAACTGGGCGTGCAGCGCGAACTGATGCCCGACCTCGCCCTCACCGTGACGTATGCGCTGACGCGCGGCACGAAGATCCCGGTCGTCCAAAACATCAATCTTGCGCCCGCGATCGGAACCCTGGCGGACGCGCGTGCGCTCTACAGTTCGGCGCGCATCAACCCCCAGTACAACAACATCAGCATGATCACCGCGGGCGGCAACTCCAACTACAACGGCTTGGGGGTCAACCTCAACAAGCGGTACCGCAAGGGTTACCAGTTCAATCTTTCCTACACTTGGTCGCACGCGCTCGACAATGCGCCCGAATCGGGCATCTCCGGCGGCAGCGAGCAGCCGCAGGACACATTCAACCGGCGCGCGGAATACGGCAATTCCCTCACCGATGTGCGGCACGTGCTGAACGCGAGCGCCGTGGTGCGCACGATCTCGAAAAACAGGATTCTCGGCGGCAACCAGTTCTCGCTCTTCTTCTTCGCCCGCAGTGGAACGGCCTACGATGTCCGATCCGGTACCGACCGGAACCGCGACTCGGTGAACAATGACCGGCCGCTCTATTTCGGGCGGAATCTGGGCCGGGGACCGGCCTCCACGCAAACGGACCTTCGCTACAGCCGTATCTTCAAGCTGCCCCGCGAAGGCATGCGGCTACAGTTCATCGCCGAAGCGGCCAACGTGTTCAACACACCGATTCCGGAATCGACCAATGGCGCCTTCAACCGCACCTGGGGAACTGGAACGACTCCGAACCGCACCTTCGGCGCTATCATCGCGTACCACGAGATGCGGCGCATGCAACTGGGGCTGCGGTTCGATTTCTGACCGAAGTTCGTCACCACCACTCCCTGACGGTCGTGGCTCAGAACGCTTCCGCTG
>JACOTZ010000196.1 GCA_016178155.1 Acidobacteriota bacterium | reverse complement strand
AGGATGCGGAGGAGGGCGCAGAGGGACAGTTCTGAAGCAAACCATAAGGCGCGCAACGCGCGACGCCTAGACCCATGGACCAACCGCCTTTGAGGCGGTCCAACTCATCAAGCCACCCGCTTCGCGGGGGGTGTCTGACTTGTTCAGAATGTGGCCCGTGCAGAGATTGGACCGGATAAACGGGCAAAAACCGAGCCAATCCGGTGATTCTAGATCGGGCTTACGCTGAAATTTTGGAGCACACAGATTGGCCGGTTTTTTTAGGTTGATCGCGGGTAATCCAATCCTGACGCGCATGTTGTCACGGGGGAGTACGATAAAGGGGTGAATCTGACAATCGAACTTGATCGGGAAGAAGACGGGCGTTGGATCGCGGAGGCCCTCGAGCTGCCGGGCGTCATGTGCTACGGTCCTACCCGCGACGAGGCGATCAGCAATGCAGAGCGCCTCGCTATTGAGGTCATTGCTGACCGAATTGCCCACGGTGAGCTTCCCTCGTCTGCGCTCGGCGTTTCCTTCACCATACCGGATGAGCAATTGGCCCGCCAGTAAAGCGAGGCGGGTTCTCGCCGCATTGGAAAGGATCGGCTGGCGAGTGAAGCGTCAGCGTGGTTCTCATCGGCTGCTCACCCGTTCAGGATGGCCGGATTACGAGCTCACGTTTCACGATCAAGACGAGATCGGACCACGGATGTTGACAAGGGTGGCCAAGCGCACCGGATTGAGACCGGAAGACTGTGTGATTCCCAAACCCCTTCGCCGTCAGCGGCGGGTAATCGGCATCTGGCTTTCCTGGCACTTTCTGGTTAACGCCGTTTCACAGGCCTCAACTTCCGAGTAGCGGCGATCCGCCCAGGAAAACAACAGCATGGCGTAAGAGAGCTTCTCAGCTGTTACTCATCTCTGAGCACGACGTTCGGGTCTAGCCGTGATGCGCGCCACGCCGGGAGACAACTGGCGACGACCGCCACGACCGTAATCGTCGCGATCACAAAGGCGATCGTCACGGTATCTGTCGGCTGCACACCAAACAGCAGGGACGCAATCAGCCGATTTAGGGCAAGGGCGCCTGCAAGGCCAATGGTGATACCCATCGCCGTGACCTGAAGCCCTTGCTTCATGATCTGTGTGAGCACGTGGGAGCGAGCTGCACCGAGGGCGACCCGAATGCCGATCTCGCGCCGGCGCTCCGTAACCATGTAGGAGAGCACACCGTAAGTGCCGATGGCTGCCAGTAGCAGCGCGAGTCCGGCAAATGCGCCCAATAGCTGCGCGTGGCAGAGTCGTCCGCATCACCACATTCATACTCGGCGGAGAGACACCGTGCTGGTCAAGGGATACGTAAAGCTCAGTTCCTGCCGGGCGCTCCACCCCGCGCTGCCTGACGTCCTTGGCCACTCCGATCACCGTATGCCAGACATCATCGCTAGCGCCAAACGACCCACCCGGAGGCCGCAGACGCCGGCCAATCGGGTTCTGCCCCTTCCAGATCCTTTTCGCCAAAGTCTCATTGACGATGGCCACCTTGCCTTGCGACGCGTTGTCGGTCCGCTCGAAGCCGCGGCCGGCGACGATCGGGATGCCCATCGTCCCGAAATAGTCGCCCATGACGAATTGGTAGTAGTCGATGATTTCAAAGGGTCTTCCATCGTCGGAGGTGTAGTTCTCGATAGGAGTGGCGATCGCATCTGGAGTTCGATTCGGCGGCAGACCCGACATGGCAACCGTTCCCAGCACGCCCGGTACGGAGCGAAGCCTGTCGAGGACGCGTTGATATGCCTGCGCGCGTGTGTCGGGCTCTGAATTCGCCATTGGCAATGTCATCGAGAACGTCACCAGCCGCGACCGGTCAAATCCTGCATCGATCCTCGTGAGGTTGTAGACGGTCCGAACTAGCAAACCCGCTCCGATAACCAGCATCACCGCGAACGCGACTTGGGCTACCACGAGTCCACGACGGGCGTAATGACGCCAGGCGCCGCTGGCAGCCCCTGCGCCCTCCTTGAGTGCAGTCATCATGCTACTCGTTCGCCGGCGCCCGAGCGACACGAATCCGAAAAGCAGGGCAGTCCCAGTCGAGAGGCCGAGCGCAACCAGCAGAACGGGCAAATCAATCGTAAGGTCACTCGTCCGTGGGATGCTAGCCGGGTAAGCACGGATCAGCGCCCGCACGCCAGCGCTGGCTAGCCACAGACCCAGAATGCCACCGGCTCCGGACATCACCGCACCTTCGGTTAACGACTGCCGGAGCAACCGGCCGCGGCTAGCGCCGAGAGCAGTGCGCAGTACAAACTCACGTCTACGTGAACCGGCGCGAGCCATTACCAGGTTCGCAAGATTCGCGCAGACGATGAGCAGCACGAATCCCACGGCGGCCTGCAGAACCCAGATCGGGCGGCTGGCATTCCCAACGATCGCATCCTGTAACGACCGCAACTGCAGGGTGTGGTCTACTGAGCGCAGGGGACGGTTCGTGGGCACATGGTCTGTCGTGCCGACACGATCGCCCCAGTTTTCGAGAAATGCGCTCAACTCTGTCTGTGCCACCTTAGCGGTGACGCCGTCTTTCAGTCGCGCAATGACGTAGAGGACATGGGCCTCGCGTTGCCGGGCCATATTCGGGTGTAGCCAGAGGGGCAACCAAACCTGCGTGTGATTATCCATGACATCGGCCCCGGGTGGCATAATGCCAACGATCTCGTGAGGACGGCCGTCGATTTCCACCTTTTGCCCAACGAGCGGTCGTCCTCCAAACGCTGTTCGCCATAATTCGTGGGAGAGAATTGCGATCGGTGGCGGTAGCGTCCCGGTCCAACGCGCGGTTTCTTCGTCACTAAGGAAGCGTCCCTGCTCCGGCTGAATACTGAGCGCCTTGAGCAAATGTGCATCGACAGAGATCGAGCGCACCCGCAGAGGTCGATCCCCGGCCGTGAGGTTGACCTCGCCGGTTGTGTACGCCGTGCCGCCGGTCGAATAAGCGCCAACCTCCGCGAACGACCGGTCCATCTGGCGGAACTCGATGTACTCTGGCGCAGAGAGCGCACTTCGGGTGCCCCCAATGGCCGGGGCTTCTGCCGTCAGATACATCAGCTGATCGGGTTTTGGATAGTCGAGTGGCCGCAGCAGCACTCCATGCACGATCGTAAAGATGGCAATGTTTGCTCCAATCCCAAGCGCCAGCGTGGCGACGACAACTCCTGTGAACCCTGGACTCTTCGCTAAAGATCGAATCGTGTAACGTACGTCTTGTACAAGATCCTCGACAAAGTTTACGCGGCGCATATCCCGGCACTCCTCCTTGTACTGCGCGATGCCTCCGATCATGCGCTGCGCGGCCCGGCGGGCCTCCTCGGGCGGCATACCGGATGAAATCTTCTCTTCAATGAGCTGATCCAGGTGGAAACGAAGTTCGGCTTCGAGCTCGAAGTCGACATTCGGACGGCGGCACAGCGATCGAAGCCGCAAACGGGCTTTGTCCAAAATCCGCATTGCTAAGCCTCCTGGACCACTATGTTGATGGCCGTCGACAGACGAACCCAGTTCGCCAATTCCCTTTCCAGTTGCTTCCGTCCCGAACGCGTAAGGGAGTAGAACTTTGCCATTCGCCCGGTCTCGGTCGGGCGCCACTCGGCCTTGATCCAGGCCTGCTGCTCCAGACGGTGTAGCGCCGGGTACAGGGACCCCTGCTGGATCTGGAGAGCTTCTTGTGAGACCTGTTGGATGCGCTTGGCGATCGCCCAGCCGTGTTTAGGTTCGAGCGAGATGGTCTTGAGGATCAAGAGATCGAGAGTGCCTTGGACAAGATCGGTTGGCTTTGCCATATGCCTAGATTACCAACAATTGTAGACGATCACAGCGTCATTGCACAAGCCGGCCTGGGAGTCTCATTTCGGAGAGTGGACCCGGAACAGCGGGCTCACCTGGGCCGGCTATGGCTCCTGCCTGGTCGTCCACAGCTTACCGATCGTCGAGCGAAGTCTCCGAATGGCGCCAGGATAACGCGCTACCCGGACCCGATCGGTACAGGGCCATCATCGGTGTGCGGTCGAGGAGGGCCGCCACGGATGGCAAAAAGAGTATCAGGGAAGCCCGGACGGCGCGTCCCAAAGACAGTTTTGCGGTTACCCGACTTGGACCTGGCGAAATCGGCAGTTCTGAACAGCCTCAGTTCGACGGATGCTCAGCGCGGCTACCGGCACGCCATTGACGAGTTCATCGATTGGTATTGCTCGGAGCCGCGGCTTTCGTTCAGCAAGACGGCTGTCCGCCGGTATCGCATCCACTTGGAATCTCGCCGCTTGGCGCCGGGCACAATTAACTTGCGCCTGGGCGCAGTGCGTCGTCTTGCCTACGAGGCTTCAGATTGCGGACTGCTAAGCCCGGATCTCGCTGCCGGCATCCGACGTGTCAAGGGCGTCAAGAAAATCGGAGTACGACTCGGCAATTGGCTCACGCCGGAACAGTCCCAGAGGCTCTGGAATTCTCCACACGCCGAAGAGTTGAGGGGCAAGCGTGACCGCGCACTCCTGGCTGTCTTGCTTGCGTGTGGGCTTAGACGGCACGAGGCCGTCAATTTGGATCTTGGCCACATTCAGCAACGTGAGGAGCGCCATCCAACCCGATCTTCTCTTTGAAACCGGTTACCCGTTCCGGCCCTCCCCTTCCGGGCCGCCACTGCGTTCGGGCGGTGCAAACTGGCCCGCCGATAATGGCGTTATACTCGCGAAGGGGACGCGCCAGTTTCTCCATTTCACACCCTGGATCAGTTCAATTGGAACCGGCAACTGCTCTGCGGGCGAAGGCTTGGGGTTGGAGCGCATAGCGGGCTTGCCCCCGGATTGAGCTCCTGCCGAACACCATCGCAGGCAATCAGCGCACTGAAAAATGCAGGCATGTTACGATCCCTCGGAAGATCCAATCCAAGCACCCTCAGATCACATCCTCGCCGAATCCACAGCCGACCGGCACTGTTCCCGCGAGGGGCAAGCGGAGGCGTGGCTATTCTCCAAGCTGCCGGGTCGATTCGAGGCTCCAAATATCTTCGTCCCGGGCGTGACGGAGGACGTAGAGATTCCCATCGTCCGCGCGGACTTTGAAGAACGTATCCTCCGGTCCGTACCACTGGTCGATCAACTCTTGCACCCGGTATTCGCGCTGCCCCAGGTGAAAACGTAAGGGCCGCTCGTCGGCCTTCCTTCCCGCATAGCACTCGACGCGCAGCTTCACTCGATCGCTCTCAATCACAGGTCCACGGTTGTGAACCATTACTTCCGCCGCGGCCGCATGACGCGCGAGGACGCGCTCGATATCAGCTCCTGCCCGACGCCGTCGCCCGCAATGGCCGGGAGGGAAAAAGTCCGCGTGTTACCATTCCTCGAAAGGCCCATCCTATCGCAGTGAAAAGTGCGCTCTTCCTCTTATTTGCACCGGTGCTGCTCGCCGGAGACGCAAAACAACGGGAGTCCGTCGTTCACCGCCTGCCTGCCCTGAGCGCCGTGTTTCCACCGGGCGCGGAGCCGGGCGCAAAGGTGCGCGTCGAGTTGCTTGGCGACTATCTCGACCGCGCGCAGGCGGTGGTGTTTGTGGGTCGGGGAATGGCTGGGGCGGGCGAAGGAAGTGTGGGAGCGCAAACTTCCGAGGCGCCGATCCGGGCCCGCATCGTCGAGTCGCGGTTCACGCGGCTGATCCTCGATCTCGAAATCGGTGTGAACGCGGCGTTCGGCGAGCACTACTTCCGCGTGGTCACGCCGCGCGGCCCGTCGAACATCGCGCTGTTCCGGGTCGGCGACCAGCCGCACGTATTGGAGAAGGAACCGAACTCGACATTGGAGCAGGCGATGCCGGTGCGGCTGCCGGTGACGCTGAACGCGCGGCTCGAACGCGACGGCGACTTCGACTTTTTCCGCTTTCACGCGCATGCCGGCGAGACCTGGGTCTTCGACCTGCGCTCGGCGCGCAACGGCAATTCGCTCGACGCCGGTCTGATGCTGCTCGATGAAAACGGGAAGCGTGTTGCGCACAGCGAGGACGTGTTCATCTGGGACCCGTTTCTCGTACACCGGTTCGACGGCGGGGGGACTTTCTACGCCGTGGTGCAAGGCACCCACAGGAACAACGACCCGAGCTTCGCCTACCAGCTCGACATCCGGCGCGCCGCGCACCTGCAAACGATCTCGCCGCTCAGCTTCGTGCCCGCCGCCGCGGAGGCAACGATCTATGGCGCCGCGCTGCTCGATGGCGGGGCGAAGCTCGTGTTCGATACGGCGCGCATCCGGGGCACGATCACTGGAGCGCACGGCGACCGCGCGAGCGCGCAGTTGGAAGTGGACGCGGGCCTAGCGCCGGGCGCATACCGGTTCTGGATCGCCGGCAAGGACGGCCGCTCGAATGCCGTGACGCTGCTTGTTGCCGACACGCCGCGAGCGGGCGACGCGCAAAACCTCCGGCCGCCCGCGTCGATCGCGGGCGTGGCGCGGTACCGCGAGCCCGAGCGCTTCAGCTTCGAGGCGAAGGCGGGCGAGACGCTGGTGTTTGAAGGGCGGGCGCAGCGGTACGGCTCGCCCGCCGACCTGATCCTCCGCATCCGGAACACGAGCGGCAAGACAGTCGCGACGAATGATGACGGCAACTTCCCCGGCGTGCAGTTCAACAAGGACCCGTACCTGGTCCACAAATTCAAGGAACACGGCCGG
>JACOTZ010000195.1 GCA_016178155.1 Acidobacteriota bacterium | reverse complement strand
GTTAGCGCGCATCGACGAGCTTGTCAGCCGCAGCCAGTACACCGAAGCCGAAACCCTGGCCCGCGATCGTCTCCGCGCTCTGAAGGCTTCCGGCGCCGGCGGCGCCGTGGACGCCAGTTGCGTCATGGTCAAGCTGGCGCTCGTGATCCGCACTTCCGGACGTCCACGAGACCCGGAGATTCCGGAACTTCTCCTGGCGGCACTCGGGATCCAGGAATCGTCCCCCGAACCCGTCGACGCGGCTCTGCTCGAAACACTCGAGGCGCTCGCGCGCAATGCCGAGTTTCAGGGCGACCTGGCGGGCTCGCAGCGGTACGCGCAGCGTGCCGTGGACCTCGCCGCCCGCTCTTTCGGGCCGCAAAGCTGGGAATATGTAAACGGCCTGACCTTCTCGGCCACCTCCGCCATGGCGGCGCGTGATTTCACCAAGGCTGCGCGTTGGCTCGAAGAAGCGCTCGCTCTGCGGCGCAAATTCTTCAGCGACCGCCGCATCCTCCTGGCTACCGGGTTGAACGATCTTGGTATTGCCTACTGGTACCTCAAGCAAAACGATAAGGCCAAACCGCTCATTGAGGAGGCGGTCCGGTTGCGCATCGAAGTCTTGGGTGAGTATCACGTCCTGACTGCCGCCGGGCTGCACAACCTGAGCCTCGTACTCAGATCCGCGGGCGACGTGCGAGGCTCCATCGACGTGCAGAAACGGGCGCTTCGCATCCGGGAGAAGATCCTCCCTCCGGAGCACCCGAACATCGCGAACGGGTATCATGCCCTGGGTTCGATTCTGCTCGAATCCGGTGAGCCGCGCGCGGCCGTTCCGTACCTGCGGAAGGCACTGGAACTGGCCGAGTCGGCCTTCGGCGCCGATCACCCCCGCGTGAATGCCCTGCTGGCGGATCTCGGGCTGGCGATCTTCGACGAGTCGCCGGACGAGGCGCTGTCGTTAGCGCTGCGGGGAGCGGCAAGCTTTGTGAACAGTCAGCGCGCGACGATGCAGGGCTTGTCGGAATCGGAGGCGTTGCGGCTGCGCGAATCGGAGTCGGGAATCTCGGGAATGGTGTTGTCGCTGCTCGGCAGGATCGCCAACCCGACGCCCGGGCAGGTTCAGTCCGTGATCGACGTTGTGCTTCCATACCGGCTACTGATCTTTGATGAGTTGGTTTCGCGGATCCGGCGCCGCGAGGAACCGCGATTCGGCACGGTGGTGACCGCGCAGGAAAAGTATCTCAAACAATTGATGGCGGGCCGGGGAAACGGATCCGCCGCCGAGCTGAAAGCCCGCCTCGAAACGGCACGCGAGGAAATGGAACGCGTCGAGCGGGATTACGCCGCGCTCGATTCCGGCTATCTTCAGGCGCGGACCGCCGAGCGCGCGGGAACGGCGGAACTGCGACGGGCCCTTCCTGACGGAGCCGCGCTGGTATCGTATGTCCTCTACCAGGATCATTTCGCCCGGTCGGCGTCGCCGGTTTATGCCTACGGAGCCTTCGTGCTGCCGGCGGGCGGCGCGAACCCGTCGTTCGTTCGCCTCGGCGCCGCGAAAGAAATCGATCCGCTCGTCGCCAACTGGAGAAAGAATCTCGCCGTCGAATGGGAATCGGCGGGCTTCGCGCCGGCCCGCGCCAGCGAAATCTCGCGGACTGCCGGAGCACCACTCCGGGCTCGGCTGTGGGATTCACTAGCCGCAAAGTTGCGGGGGGCCCGGCTCGTTTTTCTGGTGCCTGACGGGCAGATCCACCTCGTGAACTTCGCGGCGCTGCCCGCGCGCGGAAACAGATACCTCGCCGAGACCGCGCCTGCCATGCATCTCCTGAGTGCGGAGCGCGATCTGCTGCTTCAGCCGGCATCCAGCGGAACGGGGTTGCTGGCTCTGGGCAACCCTGCCTTTGGAACCCCGGTTGTCCGCGGTGCGGACGCGTCGCGCCGCGTCTTGCGGGGCGTCTCCGGGGCTTGCCTTGACCCGGCCGCGCTGAGCTTCGAGCCGCTCCCGGCTTCTGAATCGGAAGTGCGGGCGATCGCGCGTCTGTGGGCGCGGACCGGCGAGCCGGTGCAGGTGATGGACTGGTTGGGCGCCAGCGAGAACTCGGTGCGCACCCGCGCACCCGGCAGGAGAATCCTCCACTTTGCAACTCACGGCTTCTCCTTTCGAGCGGTCTGCGACAGCAAGGCGGATACGGCGGGAGCCTTTCGACTGGCGGGTCTTGCGCTGGCGGGAGCCAACCGGCGCTCCCCGTCGCCTTCCATGGCGTCGGACGGATTGCTCACCATGCAGGAAATCTCCGCCCTGGGACTCGGTGGCACGGAATGGGTGGTGCTGTCGGGCTGCGACACTGGCGTGGGCGAGATTGCGGAGGGCGAAGGCGTCCTGGGATTAAGACGGTCATTCCAACTGGCCGGCAGCCGCACGGTCATCATGAGCCTGTGGCCGGTTGAAGACGAGTCCGCCCGGCGATGGATGGAAGCCCTCTATCACCGCCGTCTCAGCCGGGGCCAATCGACGGTGGAAGCAGTGCGCGGCGCAAGCCTCGACCTGCTGCGCCGGCGGCGCGACCGGGGCCTGTCCACTCACCCTCTGTACTGGGGATCGTTCGTCGCCGTGGGCGACTGGCGCTGATCCCTCCGGTCACGTTTTCTCTCCGGCCGTAACCTAACTTCCGAGCCCTGGCCGGAATGATGCCTGATCCGGCCGCCCAAAGGAAGAGTTATCGATGCGAAACACCAGACCATTTCTGCTTCAGTCATCGGGTGGTTGGCTTCTGGTGCTCTTCATTGTGTCCGCCATGCCGTGCGCGGCTCAGCGAGAGTCCGAGTTCCTCGGCGTCAGGAGTTGGCAGGGAAATCTTCGGCTGAAGGCAAATCACGCCGGAACCAACAGCGCCGGCGGGGGCACCGACACCTGGGATTTCCAGTGGTCGGCCGACCTCCAGTTCAAGCTCGACGAATTCGTGGCCGGCGGACAGTACTGGCGCGGCAAGTTCACCGGCGGCAGCGCCGCCGTCCGTCATAAGAATGTCTATTCGGCGGGCAACTGCACCATCACCACCACTTTGACGGGGCAGGGACTCCCAACCGATCCCGAGTTCTTTCTGTACGTCGGGCCCGGCAACAACTATGCGCTGGCGGTGTCGGGGCATTCCATTCCGGCCAGCGTTACCGCCACCACGGTCTGTAGCGGCCAGACGGCCGTGCAGACCAACAATCGGCCGGAGGGATGGTTTGCCTCGGATCTCCACCGGAACGTAGTATTCGCGCTGCCGGTCGCGGGACTCGACCTGATCGGCGGCGGGAGATTTCCCATCGGCCTGCCAATGCCCCTCTTTACGATGCTTCTTGGCGCCGCGCCAACGCTTCTCGCGGACGTGAGCTGGGAGTTCCGTGGAGCGGCCAGCCCGCTGGAGGTGATCGTTGAACCGCGGGGCTATGACAACTGGCGCCCGGAAGCCGCGATGGACGAGGCCACTCCCGGCAACGATATCTCCGTCAAGGCAACTCTGCGGCATGAGGATGGTTCCCCGCCGAGCGAAAACGAGAGAGCGCAGAAATTCGAGTTCGAACTCACCAATGTATCGAAAGAGCCGGGAATCACGATGAATTATCCGCTGGCCGGCAAGGCGAAGAACACGCTCGACCTCCAGTTCGATGAGACGCGCAATGGCGGACTTCCGGTCATCCTCCACGGCCCCGGGCAAGCCGAGTCATTCGGACTGCCTCATGAGACCGCTTCGATCCTCGTCTCCGCTTATGACTGGGGAGCGTGGGGCGAGATCAAGGTGACCGCCGTGCTGCGGGATGGCCGCCGCATCGTTGGATACCTGAAGGGGGAGAAGAACCATACCCCGGTGCGGCTTCCGAAGCGCGCCAGCGACTCCTTCATAGCCGACGGCTGGAAAACATCCAAAGGAGCGTCAAGCGCACCGGACAATGATGACAAGGAGAAGGAACCGCAGGGTGAGGCGGGTTGCGACGGCGATGGGCTGACAGTGTACGAGGAGTATCGCGGATTCATCGAAAATGGCGCACATATTGAGGGGAATGTCGATAAAAAGGACTTCTTCATCCTGAATCTGATCGGGGGCGATGCCGAGCCGGGTATATGGCTGTTCACAGACATCACGCAACTGGAGGTACACAAGGACCTGAAGGAGGATGAGTTGTCGCAGGAGGACACGCAGATCAACGCGAACTGCGACAAGTGCCCCCAGAGGGTAGCGCAACATGGTGTCTACATGGAGGAGATTGAGGACCTGTCCGGGGGCGTAACATCAATCCGCCCGTACGGCAATTTTCTTACGCGTGGCCGCCCTGGACTCACCAGATCTATCGCCATGCAGCCCCGAATGGCCGCCGGTTCGATGACCAACCCGAACAATTTGTCGAATCTTGACAAGCCCTTGCTTTATGACGTAAGCGTCGCCCACGAATTGTCCCACTCGGTAGGGCTTGATCACCACGGCGAGGGTGACTCGGACCGCTATTTCGAGCTTATCATTCCAGAAAACCCGGCTAATACGCTGGGCCGGGCTTACATCGCCGGCCCCGGCGGAAACCCGGTGACTCTCCTGGATGAAGCGACCGGCGTTGACGCTATCGGCCGCCTGTACGGCGCTTATCTCAGCGCCGGGGAGTACATTCAGGGTCGCCTCGACAGCGGCAGCCCCCTGGATTCTGAATCGCAGCTCAACCTTGAGACGGCAGCCCTGACGTTGAATTACCAGGTTGGCTTGCCTTCCAGGCAGCACAGCGGCGCGGTCGAGTGCGTCATGCGCTATTCGTATGCTTCAATGTATCCCAAACAGCAGTCTCCCGACGAGGCCTTCTATCTGGTTCCGCCAGGTACCGAACCCCTGGGGTTCCAGTTGTGCGACACGGCCGAAGGCACGGGAATCAACAAGGATCCCCGAACGCCTCAGCCCCGCTATTTTGGCGCCGCCGCGAACCGTGGCACTTGCCGTAAGGACGTGTGTGTCAATGACGCCATCCCGCCAAGGAAGGCGAACTAATGACGACAATCCGGCCGATTCTGTTCGCCATCGCGGTCAGTGCCTTTGCCCAGGCACCTCAACCGAAGCTATCGATCTCGGTGAACGGCCGCCGGAACCCGGAGGTGAGGAAAGGCGCTCCGGTACTGGTTCGCGCCGTCCTCATGCATTCCGGCCGGCTCAGCCGGACGGCGAATGTGCCGGAACTTCAACTGGCGCCGAACGGGGCGGGGTGGCCGGACGCGATCAGGCTGCGGGTGAGCGACAGACTGGGTGGTGAGGTGCCATGGAGCCATTCGCTGGTGGTGGTGCCGGAACAGCCGGCCTTGGTTCTGCCCTACCGCGCGTGGGTCGCGCTCGAGTGGATCTTGAGTGAGACCGAAGCCGCGCTCCTGGCTCCCGGCGACTACCAGATTCAGGCAGTGCTGGAAGTCAGGGACTCGCAAGGCTGGAACGGCGAAGTCGTCTCGCCACCGGCAATTCTCAGAATCATCGACTCGACCACCCCGTCAGAGGCTCAGCAGGCTTCCGAAGTCTTGCTCCGGTCCGTACTGGCCTTGCGGACAGGCGCGATGAGCGAGGCGGTGCAGGAATTGGATGAGTTGCTTCGCAAGCAGCCGGAGTCCGTGCGGGCACTTCAGTTGCGCGCCGAGCTTGCCGAGAGTGCGGGGGACGTTCATCTCGCCCTGATCTTCGCGAATCGGGCCCTGACCGCCGCCCGAAAGACCTACACCGATCCCGGGAAACAGCTCCTCAGTCTCGTTCTGTTACGCGATCGCCTGTACTGGCGGCTGCTGGACTCGGTGGCTCCAACCCCAACACCTTAAGATCCAAGAGTGCCTGCGTGTCACGTTTTCGCTCCGCCAACAACATACTTTCAGGTTATTAGGTCTACAACTGGTCCAGCCGCCTGCGTCAGGCTGTGAATACCAGCGCTGAAACAGGAGAGTCCGTATGAAACTCGCACTTACCTTGGTTTGTCTGGCCACTTGCACGGTTATCTACGCCGACACCAAAATGACCATGCGCTACACAGTCGCCGGCCAGTCCGACGACCAGACCACACTCCAAAAAGGAAATCGCAGCCGCTTTGAAGGCGCCGGCGGGTTGATCATGATCCAGCAGTGCGACACAAAGCAGATGGTGGTGGTCAACACTCAGGCCAGGACCTACTCAACGTCTCCTCTTGGCGGTCCCCAACTTCCCGCACAGATGGCGCCGCCGCCCTCCGGCGCTCCCGCTGCTCCCGTTGCCGCCGCTCCAAAAGGATCGATACTCTACAAGATCACCTCCCAGGACACCGGCGAGACCCGCACCGCCTTCGGTAAGGTGGCGCGGCACATCAAGACCGTGATCATCACGGAGCCCGGTCCGGCGGCGTGCGAGCGCAAGAAGCAGCGCATCGAAACTGACGGGTGGTATCTGGAGGGCATCGAACAGCCGGGCTGCTCCGTGGCCGTGGTCGATGAACGCCCGAACGCCGCCGGCTGCAGCGACGAAGTCAAAACCGAGATGACCGGCAAGGCCGCGGTGGGTCTCCCCGTTGCCTATTCCATGAAGATCACCGAAGAAGAAGGCACGGCCCCACCCACTTCCACGGAAATCCGGATGGAAATGCGCGAACTGTCCCTCGAAACGCTGGACGCCGCCCTGTTCGAGCCGCCCCCCGGCTTCACCGCGGCCGGCGACCTGAAGCAGTTCGCCCAGCAGTTGTCGGGAGTCCCCACTCCCGCCTCGGTCCCTCCCAAGGCGCCCGGCACAACGCGGGTCGGAGTGGCTGCGATCGGAAACCGCAGCGGCCGGTCGTTCGCTACCGACACTTTCCGCGATAAGATACTGACCCAACTTGCCGGGGAAAAACTGGAGGCGTATCCGGCTGAAGGCAAGCTCGCCAAGGATCGCGTCAGGGCCGCCAAACAACTCGATTGCGACGTCGTTCTTGAAGTCGATTTGGTGGAGATCAAGAAGGCAAGCGCCGGCCGTTTCGGCAGCCTGGTCAAAGCCGCTGGTGCGATCGGTTCCATGGGAAGCGCACCCAAGGAGAACTGGGAGGCAAAGCTCGACTACCGGCTGGTCTCGACCGCCACCGGATCCACCGTCGCCAACGGCTCCTCTACCGGCAAGACCGGCGGCGATCTGAATCTTCGCTCTGCGATGTCGATTGCGAGCACCGCCATGAGGTTCATGCCCGCCGGCATGATGCTGCGAGCCATGTACGGCAACCCCGCGTTGATGAACATGATGCTTCAAAACCCGGCCTTCAACGGCACCGGAGGCATGGGCGGCGGAGGTGGAATGCCCGGCATGTCGCTCGACCCGTCGGCATCCGCCCATATGGGCATGGCGAGGCAACTGCAGTTGGCGACCGGCGGCGGTGAGCCCGAATTGCCGCGGGCGACCGACGACGAATCCGCCGCGATTAACAACGCCGTTGCGGCCGCCATGAAGTCATTGGGCAGCCATTGGAAGAAGCCCGGCGCTATGGGACTGGTCTTTTTTGTGGGCCGAAGCCGTAGATCGCCTCGGTACCGCTCACCCTAAGGTAACCGGCGCGTCGGGATCGCCCGCCGAAGTGGATGAGCGCAGCAATGGAGCCACCGGCACGCGAGGGGTCCTGTTGCACGTTCATTCAGGGCTGCGAAGGGGCCGGCGTGGTTGTGCTACGCTCCAGCGCTTCTCGGGTGGCTGCGGATAAGATCAGCGTAGCGCACGCCGGTTCTGGGCCGATCCCTCCGGACTGAGAGGGACCGGTGCGCCTTGCCCGGTAGCGGGTGATGGGATCGGCTCGTTGACGTGCCTGCAGGCAGTGGCACTTTTACAAATTATTAACCTCTGCCCCAGTGCGTTTCGGGCGTCCACAGTTTAGGCGGCCTGATGGCTGCTCGAACGCTGAATGTCTTAAGCGATACCAAGCGTAACCGTTTTGCGACCAAGCGGTCCCGCGGGCGGTGAGTCACAGGATCATGCTTCGACGGTGGATCATGAGGGGGGCGCACTCAATACCGCGGCTCCGCGCCATGAGGCCGTGTTCCGTTGGATGCGGAATCGCGCTGATTTCGGTGCTGCTTTTTGGCAGGACAGCGCGCGGCGAGAATAGTTTTGCCGGTTCCGCCCCGGTGGAAGTGCAAATGCGGGGCGTCAACCTGCACCTGGACCGCTCGACCGTTCTGGAGGTCAATCGACTGCGGGGAGAAATGGTGCCCACGCGGCCGGACCGTCCGGTTACCTTCGATGATGCCAACTCCTTCGTGACCCGGATCAGGGCGGCCGAAATCGGCATTTCCTTAGCCACCATTTCGGACCTCCTGAACGAACGCGCGTTCGGGTATCCGGGCGCTCCCCTGCGCAATATCAATCTCACGGCGGAGCGCGGCCGGATCAAGCAAACAGGCACGATGCGCAAAGGCATCGGCATTCCGTTCACCGTGGAAGGGACGCTAGAGCCCACGGAAACCGGCCAAGTGCGGCTGCGAACAGATAAGATCAGCGTAGCGCACGTACCTGTAAAAGGCCTCCTGCATCTGTTCGGAGGCAACCTTTCCAAGTTGATCAGTTTCAGGGAGAATCGCGGTGTAACAGTAGAGGGTGACAATGTTGTTCTCCATCCGGATCGCCTGCTCCCGCCGCCACGAATTGAGGGCAAGGTAACGGCGGTGCGGATACAAGGCGACCGGATCGTTCTCTCGTTTTACTCAGGCAAGGTGAAAGAGCTGCATCCGCCTTACAAAACCAGCAGCTATATCTACCATCGCGGCGGCGTTTTGCGGTTTGGAAAGCTCACAATGAGTGATGCCGATCTCGAAATCGTCAGCGCATCAAAGCGTACTCCATTCGACTTCAGCCTTCCGGAATACAATCGACAGCTTACGGCCGGTTATTCGAAGAATACGCCCTCACACGGGCTGATCGTGTTCATGCGGGATTTCGTGTTATTGCGTCCCAAACCAAGCCATGCGGCGTCCAGCTAAGTGCTCGTCAGGAAATAACCATGCCAATTCTGGCCTGTGTCAAGTCTTGTGGGGCAGCCTCTCAGGCTGCGGCCGGCTCTCAGCCGGCCAAGCTGGAAGGCGGCCTGAGAGGCCGCCGCAGGCCGAGGGCCTGCC
>JACOTZ010000194.1 GCA_016178155.1 Acidobacteriota bacterium | reverse complement strand
GCCATGGCAATGTTCGTGGGGACCGTGCAAAGAAAGCCGCCCAAACCCGCGGCTCTTAATTTTCTCAGCTTACCGCCGAAACGGACGCCCCAAGAACCGGCTGCCCGGCCGCCCTCCCGGCGGTATCCCGCAGCCGTGCCGTACGCGGGGGCCGTGATCGAGGCCTTGGGCCAGGCTGGGGGTCCCGCGTTATATTTGATCACCGCTCGCGCGGTCGCGGCTCAGACCCGGAAATATACACGCCCGAGCCGCGCGCGTTAGCACGCGGCATGCGGGACGGCACATTAATTCGGGCCTAGCCGGGCTCTGATTTCCGCCTACTCCGCAAGTTCAAGCTGGATCTTCTTCTGCCCGGGATCGAGCGCCGCGATGCGGAAACTGCGTACCTGTCCGGGACGAATTCCGGGATTGTTCGATGCCGCCGCGGAGCCCTCGCCCGCGCCCTGCTTCCATTTGGCCGCAAGCCTGGCCGTTAGCTCGGCAATATCCACCCGCTGCGGCTGCTCGGCCGCCTGGCCTTGCTCGGCTTCCTCTGCCTTAAAGACGCAGGTGGCGAATACGCCTTCGCCCAACTCCACTCGGATGCGGTCCTGCCGGACCTCGGCCACACGGCCGGACACGGTATCGCCAACCTGGTGCTCGGTGATGTACTTGTCCACGCTGGTGGGCTCGAGCTGTTTCATGCCCAGCCGGATGCGGCGCTTGCCCTGATCGACTTCGAGCACCTGCGCCCGGACCGTCTGTCCCGCCTTCAGCACATCGCGGGGGTGCTCCAGGCGCTTCTCGCGCGTGATGTCGCCGACGTGGATCATGCCTTCGATGCCATCTCCGAGGTCGACGAACACGCCGAAGCTGGCGAGATTGATGACCGGAGCTTCCACGATGCTGCCAGGCGGGAACTTTTGTGCCGCCAGCTCCCACGGATCGCCCAGCGCCTGCTTGAGCCCGAGAGAAATCCGCCGGTCCGCCGGATTGACGCCCAGGACCACCACGTCTACGCTCTCGCCGGGCTGAAGCACGTCGCTCGGTTTGCGTACCTTCTTTGACCAGGACATTTCGGAGACGTGGATCAGCCCGTCGATGCCAGGCTCGAGTGCGACGAACGCGCCGAAATCCGTGAGCCGAGCCACGATGCCCCGCACGCGGTCGCCGGTTTTGTATTTCTCGGCCGCGACCGTCCAGGGGTCGGGCTGGAGCTGCTTCATGCCGACCGAAATTTTGCGAGTGTCCTTATTGATCTTCAGGACTTTGACTTCGAGCTCGTCGCCGATGCGCAGCACGTCGGCCGGTTTGCCGACCCGCGCCCAGGAAATGTCCGCGACGTGCAGGAGCGCGTCCACGCCGCCAAGATCGATGAAGGCGCCGTATTCCGTCAGGCTACGCACCACGCCGCGCACGATGTCGCCCTCGCGCAGGCTGCCGAAGCGCTCCTCCTTGGCGCGTTTCTCGCGCTCTTCGAGCACCACGCGGCGGTCCACCACCACGTCCTCGTGCTCAACATCGAGCTTGGTGATGCGGCACTCGATCTCCTGGCCCACGAGCTTCTCGAGATCAGCCACGTCGCGCACGCCGCTGCGCGAGGCCGGCATGAACGCCGGCACGCCCACATCGACGCGGAGGCCGCCTTTGATCGTTTCCTTCACGACGCCCCCGATGACGCGATGCTCGGCGAAAGCGGCCTGCAACCCGGTCCAGTCTTTGGGGCGCTCGACGCGCACCGTGGAGAGCTCGTAATAGCCTTCGGCGTTGTGGCCGGTGACCGCCACCAACAGCGAATCGCCGGCCTTCACGGTGATGATGCCCGAAGCGTCCCGCAACCTGGCCGCGGCCAGCACGCCTTCCGTCTTCTTGCCGATATTAACGAAGACGGAATCGCCGGTGACTGCGATCACGGTGCCGTTCAAGGTTTCACCTTCGCGCACCCCGCCGTGTTCCTGCTCGTATTGCGAGAGGATCTCGGCGAACGAGGTTTCGCCGGACGGCTGCGATTCTTCAAACAGCACCGGGTCTTGGGACAGATTGTCCAGGGTATCGGGTTGCTTCATGACACTTCTGTGGGGCTTCCCTTCATTCTGGCACAACCATTGCGAGGGCATGCGCTTTTCGGCCAGCTTCAGGGCAAACCCCGGCAGGCGCCCGGTCGCATCCGGCTTCCGGGGCACCCAGTACCATAAAGAAAGAAAGGTATGCCTGTCCCTCCGTTTGCCTCGCCGCTCGAGCAGTTGGGACAGCGCCCCTTTTCCTTCTACCCCCCGATCCTGAACATTGAGCACAACGAGTGGATCTTCCAGCGCTCCACCTGGTCGGAAGTGCTTGTGCTCAATCGCAAGACCAGCTCCGAACTGTGGGTGCCGCGCCGTTTTCTGGGCGAGATTTCGCGCATCGACGAGCCCGTGGTGATCGTCGGCCTGAACAAGGAATTGGAGTACAAATCAGGGCAGGTATGGCCGCACGTCCGGCGGCTCATCGAGATGCCCAAAGCAGTAAACGAGGGCGCGCGGCCCGCTGCCGCCGAAACCGAGCCTGGTGCGGAAGCCCGTCCCTCGGTGGTGAAGATCCGCATGGAATCGCCGGCCGAATCGCGCATCGGCCGCCTGATCGGGGCTGCCTTGCTGGTCGGCGTTCTCGGCTGCGTCCTGCTGGTCGTGATCTTCCGCAGCGGGCCGGAGGGCAACCGGGTCAGGTTTTCGCCGGTGTTCCAGTCTGAGCTCGGCCTCACCGCCGACCACGATTACCTCTCCGTCGTCCGCCGGCTGGGGGCGCCCACCGAGGACCGCTGGCAGTCGGAAAAAGGCGAGATCCAGTATCGAATCCTTAGCTATCCAGACCGGGGCTTCCATATCATTCTCATGGGCAAGGACCGCGACAACGCCCGCTATATCGGCGCGCTCGACCGCAACTGGCGCGTCATCGACTCGGTCAAGATCCCCGGCGGCAATACCGCCTCGGTGCTTCGCAACCTGAAACGGTTCTGAAGTCGAAGGGTCGCCCGGGCCGGCGCCGGCCTGCTGTGACTCCCGCCGAAACCGCCCCCGCCGACCTGATTACCGGATCGGCGAATACGGCGTCGCCCGGTAAAGGCTGATCCGGATCACGCTCGAAATCTGGCCGCTGCGGGCGATCGATTCCTGGCGCACGCGCTGCCATTCCTCGTCCGCGGCGAAGGCGTTCCACGCCTTCTCGCGCGCGGCCAGCGTGTCGAAAGGAATCAGGTAGGTGAGGTTCGGGCGATCGTCGCCAAATACGCTGGTAGTGTAGAGCAGAGGGTGAACGCCCACCCGGTGAAAGATCTTGATCTCGGGGCCGGCGAATCGCCCGTGCAGCGCTTTGAGCTGGCGCGCCGTGGGCGAGTGATAAGTGCGGAGCTCGAAAATCCGCGGAACAGCCGCCGGTTTTTCCGGCGCCAGGATCTCCGGCGAATACGGAGTAGCCTCGAGCAGCGAAGCGCTCGCGGAGACGTATGGCGGCTCGCCTTCCTCCCACCGATCGAAGGCGCGCTGGAACTGCGGATCCGAGAACAGCGCCTGTGCGACCGACCAGATCCGGTCGCATGACTCCACGCCGAAAATGACCGCCACTTGCGGCATATGCGGCGCCACAATGGCATCGAGGAAGAGCTTCGGCCCCTTGTGGATGCGCTCCATCGCGGGCAGCAGCGCCTTCGAGAAAAAATCGTGAATACGGCCGGGCTGACTGCCGTTCTCGAGGAAAAACTGCTCGAGCAAGTAGAAGCGTATCTTGCGGCGTCCTTCCTCTGCGGCGAACAGCCCGGGCGGCAGCAGCGCGGGCATGGCTTCCAGGAAATGCCGGCGGTCGATGATCATTGGCGCATTATATGGAATTGCGTACCGTGCCGTCGCCGCTCGCCGGGCGGCACGAGGTTACCGGATCGGGCGAGCCTCAGGACGAGGCGAGTCCGGCGGCGCGCGGCGCAGCACAGAGGCGGCCACGCTGAGCGGTACGGCGGCGAGTCCGGCGAGCACGAAGGCTCCGAGCGGGTCGAACAGCAGCGCCCAAGCTTCATCGAGGACGGGAATCATCCGGGTGGAGCGAGTGGCCGAGCATATTACCGCCGCCGCGACGGCGGAAGCGCCTGCGGCAACCACAATGCGGATGCCGGTGCGCGCCCGTGTCCGCGCCGCCGGCAGCAGCGCCAGGGCGGCGCACACGAACGCCGCCACGTGCAAGCCGAGGAAGCCGACTGTCAGATAACGCAGGTTTCCCGGCGGAAGCTCCCGCCAGTCGCCGCTGGCCCCGGTCCAGACCGCCCAGAGCAGCGGGCCGGCGATGACCATCGCCGCGGCACGCCGCATGCGCTTGATCAGGAGGAGCGGCGTCATCAGCAGCGCGATGCCGCAGGCAACAAGCAACTGCCTGGG
>JACOTZ010000193.1 GCA_016178155.1 Acidobacteriota bacterium | reverse complement strand
GCGCTGCAGCGACAGGTCGATAGACGCGACACCCGGACCGCTTAGAATGTTGCGGCCCGCGTTGCCATAGGTGTACTGCGGCGGAAAGACGAATGCGTCAAGATCGTACCAGCGGTCGATCGTGGGGTCGGAGAGGCGGCCGTCGCGGATGCGGTTCGGCCAGTTCACCGAACCGGTATTGGCGTTGTCGAACGGCAGGTTCAGGGTGAACGGCACGCCGTCTGAAAGCGAGAGGATGCCGGCGAGATTCCAGTTGCCGGCGAGTAGCCGCGCCGGGCCGGAATTGGCGAAGGCGCGTCCCTTGCCGAAGGGCAGCTCCCATCCGCCGCTGAACACGAACCGCTGAGGCACGTTGTGGTCCGAAGGGCCGTAATTAGCGCGGCGATTGCGCGTGTCCTGCACCGAGCCGACGCCGGATGAATTGACGCAGCCGTCGCAAAGATCGACGTTGGTCTCAGTATCAAGCGAGCGCCCGTAGGTATAGGCCGCGAGGAACTGGAGGCCGCGGCTGAAGCGCTTCTCGAGGCGGGTCGACAGGCCGTGGTACGTGCTCGTCACCCACGGCTCCATGCGAGTGATCGCCGCGCGGGTCAAAGCCGCGAGCGGGCGGCGATCATTCACCGCTCCCGGGCCGGGGAGCGGCTGGTTGCCCTGGTAGGCGCCCCAGAGCTTGATGCCACGGTTGCCAACGTAGTTGATCTCCCAGAGCATGCTGCCCGGGAGCTCCTTCTGCAGACTGAGCGTCCACTGCTGGATGTAGGGGACGGTGTAGCGCTGCGGCCAGCTCCGGAGCTGCGCGGTTGCACGCGGATCCAGCCGGAACTCACTCACCGGCGCGGGCGCGGGCCGCGGCGGGAGGCCCGCGCTGAGCCGGATCGTGCTCGCCGGCCGGAGCTGGTCGCTGGTGACGGTGAAGCCGCCGAAGCCTACGAACGGCGGGTTGTTGGTCATGCGCACGGTGACGCCGAGGCCTTCATCCTGCCCGTAGAAGATGCCGTAGCCGCCGCGCACCACAAACCCCGGCAGCGGCGTGCGCCAGGCGAAGCCGAAGCGCGGCGCGAAGTTGTTCAGGTCGGTATCGAGCAGGCTGCGCGGGCGCCGGGGATCTCCCGCGAGCAGGTATGCGCCGTACAGCGGATCACCGCCGTCGAGCACCAGGTTTGCGAAGCGATTTTCCGATTCGACGAACGGGCGCGTCAGCTCGTAGCGTAGTCCGAGGTTGAAGGTCAGCGTGGGCGTAACGGCCCAGTCGTCCTGAAAATACCAGTAGTAATTGTGTGCGCTCTCTTCGGAGACGGAGCGGGTGCCGATGGTGAGCGTGTTCGGCAGCCCCAGCAGCAGGTCGGCGAGCGGCGAGCCGGTGCGCGGCCGCCCCTGAGGATTCTGCGTGAACACCCCGGTGAAGTTGAACGAGCCGCGGCCCTGGAGCGTCGCGGAAGTGCGAACACGCAGCAACTGGTAGTCAAACCCAAACTTACGGGTATGTTTGCCGCTGATGTTCGACACGTTGTTCGAGACGTTCCAGACGCCGGAGGTCTTGGTCAGCGGGATATTGCCGAAGCCCGGTGGCTGCGCGCCGATGCCGCTGAAACCGGTGATGCTGAAGGTGGGGATGCTGCTGGTGACGTCGGGCGAGAGCGCGCCGGGAATAATCTCGTCCCGGGGAACCGTGCCGTCCTGATCGACGCCGACGCGGTTCCAGGCGAAGCGCAGCTCGTTGATGAGCGTTGGAGTGAACGTGCGCGTGTAGCCGTAGCCGACGCTCTTGGCCGGCGTGGTGCGGAGCGTGCCGGTGTTCGCGGGCTCGGGCAACTGCGGGCGGCGGTCGTACTTGCCCTGATCAAACGAAAAACGGCCGAACATGGAGTCGTTGTCGGTCAGCCGGATATCTCCGCGGAAGGTTGCGTTGTTGACGCGTGTTGCCTGCACCGGCCCATTGTGGAAGTTGCGTCCGGCTCCCGGCAGGTTGGGCGCGGGGTAAAGGTCGGCGATTCGCTTGCCCGTGCGATCGAACCGCGAGGCCGGGATGACGTTGTTCGGGAACTGGTCGCGAATGAAACCGGCGCCCGAGGGGTTGGGGCGCGTGGTGTCGGGGTCGTATACGGGCGTGGAGCCGAAGTTGCCCTCGCGCTGCGCGGGGAGAGGCACCGTGGGGGTGAAGGTTTCGTCCTCGCTGATGTGGGTACGCTGGAACGCGCCATGCCACCAGGCGCGGTTCTTCACCAGCGGGCCGCCCAGCGCGCCGCCGAACTGGTGCTGGATGTAGAGCGGGCGCGGCGTGTCGTGCGGCGAGAAGAAGTCGCGCGCGTCGAAGGCGCTGTTGCGCAGGAACTCGAAAGCCGAGCCGTGGATCTCATTGGTGCCGCCCTTGGTGACCACGTTCACCACGGCGCCCGCCGAGGCGCCGTACTCGGCCGAGAAGTTGCTCGTCTGCACCTTGAACTCGGAAATGGCCTCGAGCGAGGGCCGCATGGCATCGCGCTGCCGGTTGTCGAGGCCGCGCAGGTAGTTCTGGTTGCGCGCGCCGTCGAGCAGGAAGGCGTTCTGCAGGCCGCGGTTGCCGTAGGCCGAAAACGAGCGGTCGCGCGAACGCGTGTTCGGCACCGCCCCGGCGGTCAGGTTGCCGAGCTGAAGGTAATTGCGGCCGTTCAGCGGAAGCTGCTGCAGCGTGCGCTCGTCCACCACCTGTCCCACGCTGTGCGTCTTCTCTTCGAGCAGCTCGGCCTGGGCGGTGATCGTGATCGACTCGGAAACGGCGCCGGGCTCGAGCGACAGCCGCAGGGTGAGAACCTCGTCGACGCGCAGCGCGACATCGGAGCGAAGGAAGCGCTTGAAGCCGGTCTTACTGACGTCGATGGTGTACGAGCCCGGGCGGAGCAGGGGCGCGGTGAAGCTGCCCTGCGCGCCCGTCTCGAGCGTGCGGACCAGCTCGCCGGTTTCCGAGCCGCTGATGCGTACGGTCGCGCCGGGTACGACGGCGCCGGTTGGGTCGAACACGGTGCCGGTGATCTGGCCCGTGGAGGTTTGCGCCCAGGCGACGGAGGCGAGCACGAGGACCAGGACGACAATACGCAACATGAAAGCCTCCCCAACCGCATTTCTCGCCGGCGCCGGGTCTCGTGATGGTAGCGGCTACAAATGCGGGCTATCTGTGAGCATATTACAATCGACAGCTATGAAGCGCCTGCTGATCAGCATACTTGCGCTCGCCGCGGTAACATCGGCGGCGGTTCGCGTCTCGGTGGTGAGCGAGGCCGCGCCCGGCCCGGCGGCGCGCCACGGCCTCTCCAAGCTGCGCGCGGCGCTCGAGGCGCGCGGGTTCGAGTGGGAGGCCGGCGCTCGCGGCGATCTCAGGGTGACCGCCCGCATCCGCCCCTTGGACGGACCGGAATCGCTGGAGATCCGGCGTACAAGGGAGGGGCTCGAGGTGACCGGCGGCGACGACCGCGGACTCATGTACGCTTTGCTCGATCTCGCCGACCGCGTCGGCTGGGGCAAGGACGCGTCGAACCCGTTCAGCGAGGTTCGCAACGTGCGCGAGAAGCCGGATGCGCCCGACCGCGCGGTATCGATCTACACCATGCAGCGCGCCTACTTCGAGAGCCGCTTTTTCGATGAGAAGTATTGGCGGCGCTATTTCGACATGCTGGCGCGCGACCGCTTCAACAGCTTCGTTCTCATCTTCGGCTACGAGTGCGACGGCCTGTTCGCGCCGGCGCATCCTTACTTCTTCGATGTAGAGGGCTTCCCGGACGTGCGCGTGGTCGGGCTGACAAAGGGGCAGCAGAAGAAGAACCTGCGCACGCTGAATCGACTGATCGACATGGCGCACGAACGCGGGCTGCGCTTCACCGCGGGCCTGTGGGATCACATCTTCCGCGGCGGGGTGCAGGGGAAGAACGAGCTGGCGAATAAGCCCACTCCCGGTCTGGTCTGGGGATTGAACGCGGACAACCTGTCCGCCTATCACGTGGCGGCGCTGAAGAAGTTTGTCCGGATGGCGCCGAGGATCGATGCCATTCAATTCCGCATGCACGGCGAGTCGGGACTGAAGAAGTCCGAGATGCGCGACTTCTGGACGCGAATGTACCAGGTGATGAAGGAGAACGCGCCGCAGGTACAGTTCGTCGCGCGCGTCAAGGACTACCCGGACGAGCTGATTAACATCGCCGTCGATATGGGCCTCAACTACCGGCTCGCGACCAAGTATTGGGCCGAGCAGATGGGATGCCGTGGCACCCGGCGCATATCAACCGGCAGAACCAGCACGACCGCCGGCACGGCTACGCCGACCTGCTGCGCTATCCGCAGAAGTACAGGATGCACTGGCGGTTGTGGAACGGCGGCACCACGCGCATGCTGCTGTGGGGCAGCCCCGATTGGGTGCGCCGCTTCGTCGCCAGCACGCACCTGTATGACGGCGACGGCTTCGAGGTGAACGAGCCGCTCGCCACCAAGATGCTCGGCCAGCCGCACGACATGAAACCGTTCGAGCTGCTGAATCCGAAATATCGCGACTACGAGTACGAATTCGAGCGCTATTGGCACTTCTTTTGTTCGGGCGGCTCGGATACAACCCGAATACGCCGAGCGAGGTGTGGGAGCGCGAGTTCGAGCGCCGCTTCGGCCAGGCCGGCAAGCCGCTGATGGAGGCGCTGCACAAAGCGAGCTGGATTCTGCCCCGCATCCAGGCCTACAACTTCCCTTACAACCGCTTCCCGACCACGCGCGGCTGGGCCGAAAAGCAGCGCCGCGAGGACCTGCCGGCCTACGCCACAGCCGAGCCCAGCGACCTTCAGATCTTCGCCAGCTTCGATGAAGAGGTGCGCGGCGTCTCGGGCGCGAAGGTGCGCCCGCGGGAGAGCGCGCGCTGGTTCGAGCAGACGGCGCGCGAAGTGCTGAAGCTGGCCGAACACGCGGGCCGTGTGGACCGGTTCGACAAGGAGATCTTCTCCACGGTGACCGATCTGCGTATTCTGGCCAACCTCGCGCTCTATCACGCGCGGCGGATCCCAGCGGGCCTGGCGTATGCGCGCTGGAAGCACTCGAAGGATCCGGCCGACTTCGATGAGGCGCTGGCGCACGAGCGGCGGGCGGTCGCCGCATGGCGCGGCATCGTCGAGGCCGCGGGCGACGTGTATGCTCACGACCTGATGTTCGGCCTGCGCCGCGCCGAGCTCTCCGGCCACTGGAAAGACGAGCTGGCGAAGCTCGAGGACGGGCTGCGGGCGCTCGAGGGCCAGCGCGCCGGGATGCCCGCTGGCAAACCTCGCAGCGAGCCGCCGCCCGCTGGCGACACGACGCCGCCCGTGGTGGCGCACACGCCGGTGACAACCGCCCCCGCGGGCAAGCCGCTGACCCTCACGGCAAAGGTGACGGACGATGCGGGCGTAAAGACCGTGCGGGTCCTCTATCGCGCCGTGAACCAGACGCTCGACTATCAGGCCGCCTGGATGAAGGCCTCGGGGAACGAGTACCGCGTCACCATCCCGGGCGAGCAGCTCCGGCCGGAGTACGATTTCATGTACCTGATCGAAGCCATCGACGCACACGGGAACGGCAAGATCTATCCCGATATGGACCGCGAAACCCCGTATGTGGTGGTGCGGCTCGTACGGTAACTTGCGGCAGACGGAACCACGTGCGGCCAGCCGCGAGGCCCGGGTAGATGAATTACGGCTCCCACTCGAAATATGACGGGTAGCCGCCGCCCATGTTCCGCGCCATCCACAACCGGTACTCGCGGCTGGCGGTGCGCGTGACCTGGCGGCGCGCGGCCGGCGTAGTGTTGGTGTAGACCCACACCCGGTTCGCGGCGATGCACACGACCTCGTCGCGGTAATCGCCGGCGAGATCGGCCACCATGCGGCAAGACGCACCGCTCTGCTCGTTCGGTCCGGGCAGCGCCAGCGGTTCGACCGCCGAACCATTGAAGCGGCCGAGGCGCTTGCCGTCGGACGACATCAGCTCGCGCGTGGCGCCGCCCGTCCAGTTCACCGGATACCAGCCGGTGGGAAACGGATCGGCGAGGATCTTGCCCGACGCGGCAAACAGCACCAGTTCCTTTGCGATATGGCCGTCTCGGTTGGTCAGCATCTCGATGCCGGGCGACGCCGGGAAGATGTCGGCGGCCCAGCCGGTGTGGGCGTGGGTCCAGCGCGGGTCATCCTCGCGGTTGACCTTCCACACGATCCTGCCGGCCGGCGCGTCCACCAGGTAAGCTCCCGCGTGCACGCTGCTCTCGACCGCGTAGAAGACCTGGCGTGCCTTCGCATCCGGCAGGAATCGCTTCACCGCGACGATGTCGGGATGCTCCCGGTAGATGGACCAGCGCAGCTTGCCGTCGCCGTTGAGCGCGGTAGTCCCGAGCAGCACTTCGTCGCGGCCGTCGCCGTCCAGATCGGCGATGTCGAGGTGATGCGAGCCGCTGCCGTTGGTCTCCGCGAAGCTCCGGTACTGCCAGAGGCGCTTCAGCTCGGGGTCGTAGGCATCGACGATTTCGTTCTCGTAGAGGCCGGTCTGTGTCAGGATCGCCGGCGTGCGGCCGTCGAGGTATGCCACCGACATGTGGACGCGCGTTGAGGACTTGGCGAAGTCCGAAACGATGTCCGTCCACTTTGTCTTGCGCAGCACGCGCCCGGTCATGCCTTCGAGCACGGCCAGGTACAGCGCGTCGCCCTCCTGCAGGCGTGCAATGACTTCGGATTTGCCGTCGCCGTTGAGGTCCCAGACGACGACCGGCACGTTGTTGGCGTTGCCGAAGCACTTGTCATGCGCGACCAGCGGGCGGCGCCAGAGGCTCCGGCCGTGGCTGGTGAAGGCCTCAAGCTCCACCGGCACCCCGGGATCGCGCGACATTTCGCGGATGCCGTTGTCGAGACGGAGCACGGCGTCGAGCGTGCCGTCGCCGTCAAGATCGCCGAAGACCGGCACGAACCCGCCTTGCTTGACCGTGGGCTCGAAAGCAGCGACCAGGCCTGTGCGCTCTGACGATGCTTCGACCCCGGTCCATTCCGACGGCGCGCCTTCCCGCCCATCGGCGCCGACGAACCGCACGCGGTAGTACACGTGCCCTTTGGCGGGTGCGCCGCGGTCGACGAAGGTGGTCGAGTCGCGCACCGGCTCGCGGGTCAGCCGCTCACCGGCGGCATCGCGGCGCATCGTGCGGTAGACATGGAAGCCGCCGGCATGCGAGTCATCGGGCAACAGTTGCCAGCTCAGGAAGACCGAGCCGGGACCGGCGGGAGCGGCGATCAGGCGCCGCGGCCGGCGAAGAAAGTGGGTGGAGCCGGCGGGCGCGCGCACCAGGCGGAAACCGATGTCCGGATGGCGGATGCCGGCCGACGCGCTCCCGCGCACGCCGGTCTTCAGGTAGTACGCCGCGCGCGCCCAGGAACCGCCGGCGAGAGCGCCTTCGAGCTCCTCGGGCCGCTCGATGCGGTATTTGAAGCGCGCCAGCGCAACGTCCGGATACCTGTCGACCATCTGCCAGACGTTTCCGGCCATGTCATAGAGGCCCCATGGATTGGGCGCGTAGCTCTTCACCGCTTTCAGGTGAGTGCGCCATTGCGCGAACGTGCGATTACCCTCGGCATCGTAATTGGCTTTGCCGCCGGGGGCGCCGTCGCCCCAGGGATAGACGGCATTCCGTTGGGCCTGCGCCGCGTATTCGAACTCGCTCGCGGCCGGCAGGCGGTAGACGCGGCCCTCCGAGCGGCCGCGCCACTCGAGGTAGGCCGCGACATCGTGCCGGTTCACGAACACCACCGGATGGTTCTCCATGCCGGCGGGGATACGGCCGCTCTCCCAGTGCAGCGGCGCGGCGTATCCGGTGGCTTCGACGAAGCGCTTGTACTCGGCATTGGTGACCGGGTGCTCGGCCATCTCGAAGTCGTCGACGCGCACCGAAGCGTTGCCCGGCAGCGCGCCTCCGCGAATCGCGATGAAGCCGTCCGCGGCCTGGAGAAGGTTCGCGAGGAGGAGAAGAATTGCGAGCATGGACCGCTCCTATCTTGATGAGAACTTCTGCACGCGCCAGTTCTTGATCTCAGCCACGTAGATGTCTCCGCCGCGGCTGACCGCGAGATGGTGGGCGAAATCGAGCTGCCCGGGCAGCTTGCCCGCGCTGCCGAAGCCGCCGAGAATGTTGCCTTCGAGGTTCAGCTTCAGCACCCGATTGTTGTAGCCGTCGCACATCCAGATGATCTGATCGGGGGTGACGACAACGCCCCAGGGCGAGCCGACGTGCTTCCATTCCTTGAGGAATTTCCCGTCGGCGTCGAAGATCTGCATGCGGCGGTTCTCGCGGTCGCCGACGTAGACGCGGCCCTGGCGGTCAATGGCGACCGCGTGCGGCAGGTTGAACTCGCCGGCCGCCGTGCCCTTCCTGCCCCAGGCTTTGAGGAAGCGGCCGTCCTTGCTGAACTTGACCACGCGCGAGTTGCCGTATCCGTCACTGACGTAGAAGTCTCCGTTGGGGGCGAAGGCGATGTCGGTGGGCCGGTTGAAGGCCTCATGCGATTCGCCGCTCTGTCCCTTGCGGCCGAGCACCATGCGGACGCGCCCCGCAGGGTCCATCTTGACGACGATATGGCCCTGGTCGTCTACTGCCCAGAGATTGCCCTCGGCGTCAAACGCGAGGCCGTGCGGGCGGGCGAACACGCCGTCGCCCCAGGAACGGACGACTTTGCCGTCGCGGTCGAACTCGATGATCGAGTGCTCGCCGCGGTGAAAGACGAAGACGTGATCGCGCGCGTCCACCGCAACGCCCGGCGTCTCCTGAAAATTCCAGCCCGCCGGAAGTTGCGGCCAATTCGGGTCGGCCACGTAGTTGAGCTTGGGAATGCTCTGCTGGCAGAGGGCGGCAAGGGCCAGGACGAGCAGGCTCGGGAAAAGGCGTCGCATGCAGGGAAGCATATCGCACGCGGCGCAGCGGTGCGGGGCAGCCCCTATTTCTCCAGCAGAAAGTGGCCGACGAACATCGCATCGATGCCTGAGGAGTAGAAGCTGCGCACGGCATCGCGCGGGGTGCACACGAGCGGATCGTTGAACAGGTTGAACGAGGTGTTGTAGAGCACCGGCAGGCCGGTTGCCTGGCCCGCGGCCTCCAGCAGGCGGTAATACAACGGATTGTCGCGCTCCTCGACCGTATGCACGCGGACGTAGCAGTCGCCGAGGATTGCCGATTCGAAGGTTTTGCGGTGCCGGGGCTTGACCCGGCCGACGGTCGCGAGAAAGCGCGAATTCGGGCCGACCTCGAAGTACTCGGAGACCAGCTCGGCCGGAACAGAGGCCGCAAACTTACGGAAAGACTCGCGATGCTTGATGAAAGTATTGAGGTTCTCGGTGGAGTAGGGATCGAGCGGCGAGGCCAGGATGCTGCGGTTGCCGAGCGCACGCGGGCCGAATTCCATCCGGCCCTGCATCCAGGCGATGATCCGGTTGTCCCGCAACTGCCGCACCGCGGCCTCGACCAGCTCGCCCGTGGTCAGCAGATAGCGGAAGCGCAGCTTGCAGTTCTCGAGAACCTGTTTGATGTCTTCGGCCGAGTATTCGGGACCGAGACAGAGGTCGTGCAAACCGGCGCGGCGGGTCTGCCCGTAGACCTGATGCCAGGCGTGCAGCACCGCGCCGATGGCAGTGCCGGCGTTTCCGCCGGCAGGCTGGACGAAGACGTTGCGGTCGCGCTCGAGTGCGGCCACCAGCAGGGCGTTCATGCTCAGGCCACCGGCGAGGCAAAGGTTGGGCGCGTCCCCGGCCATGCGCGCCAGCGCGCGCTCGACCGCGCGTTGCACACCCGCCGCGACGTGCGGCCGCAGCCTGGCCGGGATCTCCGCCTCGTCTTCGACTCCCAGGCGCTCGTAGAGCTTCGCGCCGAAGCCGCCGTGGCTGAGGCGGTCGCCATCGAAGAAGCTGCGCTCGATGCGCGGCCAGCCGGCGGCCGACGTACCGAGAATCTCTTCGAAGAGCGCGACGAATCGATCGTCACCCGAGGCCGAGAGCCACTGGATCTTGTGCTCTTCGGCACTCGACTCGAAGCCCAGCAGTTCGGTGACGCGCCCAAACAGGTCGCCGAGCGAGTCGGGATAATACAGTTCCTCGTCGAGCCGCAGGTGGTTATCCTCCGCAATCCAGCGAGCCCCGCAGCGGACGTCGCCGATGCGGTCGAGGGTAAGCACGGTCGCACTGCCGAAAGGCGAAACGTAGTAGGCCGAGGCGGCGTGGGCGGCATGGTGCTCGATCACGACCAGCCGGCTGTTCTCGAAACGCGAGCGCAGCTCCAGATGCAGCTTGGTGCCGGAGCCGACCGCGACAGGCCGCACCAGCGCCACGCAATCGATCTTCGATGGCGGAGTCCTGGCGAGCGCCAGGCAGGCGTGGATGGCGTGGTCGGGCAGGTGGCCCGGCCGGTGGCGGCGCGCGATTTTTCTCTCCTCAACGGCGGCCACCAGCTCGCCGTCTTTGAGCACCGCCGCCGCGGCCTCGTTGAGCACTCCACCGATTCCAAGGATCACCATTACGCGTTCCGCAGCCTTTCGAGCGCACGCTGCCGGCCCACGGCCGTGAACACCGCGAAAGCGCTCGGACCCACGGGCTGGCCGCTGAGCGCCGCGCGCGCGGCGTGGATAATCGCGCCCGCCTTGACGTTGCGCTCGATGGCGAGCTTACGCAGCTCGGCCTCGATGCTCTGCTCGTCAAAGTCATCGAGCACGGAAAGCCGGGCGCCGAGCTCGTGCAGCAGCTCGCGGGCGCCCGGCTGATTGAGCTTCTGCGCCGCCTCGGGCGCGAGCTCGAAGCGGTCGGAGAAATAGGCGCGGCCCCGGGTGACGAAATCGTTGAGCGTGGTGAATCGCGATCGGATGACGTCAACGGTGCGCGCGAAGGCGGCCTCGTCCTGCGGGACCTGCAGGCCGTCGCACTCGAGCACCCGGCGCACGCGCGGCAGAAGCTCGGCGACCGGCAGGTTGCGCAGGTGCTCGGAATTGACCCACAGCGCCTTGGGGTCGATGGGATCCTGCTCCCTGAAGTTCACCACGGCGTTGCTGCGGTTGATGCCCTCCAGCCGGAAGGCGTCAATGAGCTCCTGGCGTGACATCACCTCGCGATTGTCCTTTGGGCTCCAGCCGAGAAGACAGAGGAAATTGACGTAGGCATGCGGCAGAAAGCCGGCGTCGCGATAGGTGGTGACACTGACCACGGAACCATGGCGGCGCTTGGAGAGCTTTGCTCCGTCGGGGGCGATGAGCAGCGGAAGGTGGGCGAAGCGGGGAACAGCCGCCCCCGCGGCTTCGAAGATCAGGATGTGTTTGAAAGTGTTGGAGAGGTGGTCCTGGCCGCGGATGACGTCGCTAATGCGCAGGTCCATGTCATCGGCGCACGAAGCCATGTGGTACGTGGGCATGCCATTGCTGCGCAGCAATGCAAAATCCTCAATGTCGGCCGTGGACTTCACCTGTGGACCATAGACCGTGTCATGGAACTCGACCGGGCGGGCCGGCTCGCGCGGCACATGAAAACGCAGCACGAACGGCTCGCCGGCGGCGGCGCGCCGCGCGCTCTCTTCGAGCGCAAGCTCGCGGGCTCCGGGATTGAACAGCCAGGGACCGCCCTCGCGCGAGACGGCTTCCTCGCCCGCGTGAGCGGGAGTGAAATCGCGATAGGCGAGCCCCTTCTCGAAGATGGTCCACGCGAGGCGGCGATGCAGCTCCAAACGCTCGGACTGGCGATACTGTTCGTCCCAATCGAGCTCGAGCCAGCCCAGGCCATCGAAGATCGACCGCATCGATTCCTCGGTATTGCGCTCGATGTCGGTGTCGTCGATGCGGAGAATCATGGCGCCGCCGTGGCGGCGGGCATAGAGCCAGTTAAAGATGAAGGTCCTGGCGCTGCCGATGTGAAGATAGCCCGTCGGCGACGGGGCAAAGCGGAGGCGCATCAAAACTCAAGTATACGGCGCGCTCCACGGCGGGACCCGGCTTCAAGGCTGAAGCCGCCGGTAGATGGCCGCGAGTTCTTCGACCGAGAGCTGCTCGGCGCGCCGGCCGGACTCGGGGAGCGCAGCGACTGCCGTATTGTCGAAGGCCCCCGCCAGGTTATTGCGCAGAGTTTTCCTTTTGTGGCGGAAGGCGGCGCCGGCAAAGCGAAGGAAGCCGACGGCATCTTCGACCGGCACGGCGGCGCGCGGCACCAGCTCCACGACGGCGGAGTCGACCTTTGGTGGAGGCTGGAACGCTCCCGGCGGGACGGCGAACAGCAGGCGCGCGTGGCAGAAGAACTGCGTCTGCACGGTGAGGAAGCCGTAATCGCGGCTGCCGGGAGCGGCCGTCAGCCGCTCGGCGACCTCTTTCTGCACCAGGAATACGGCGCGGCGCAGCAGGCCTCTCAGCTCGAGCACGCGTTGGACGATGGGGCTGGTGATGTAATAAGGCAGGTTTCCCGCCACGGTCACCGGACCCCATTGCGCGAGATCGGTTTTCAGCACATCGGCATTGCAGACAAACAGGCGCGGGTGGTCGCGGAACTTCTGCCGCAGATAGTGCACGAGCACGGTATCGACCTCGATCGCGCAGACGCGTTCCGCGCGTGCGAGCAGGTGTTGAGTCAGGGCGCCGCGGCCTGGACCGATCTCGATCACGGTCTGGCAGCTTTCCGGGCAGGCGGCGGCGGCGATCCGCTCGAGCAGGGACTGGCTGCGGAGAAAGTGCTGGCCCAGACGGCGGCCGGGCATCTTGCGGACGGCGGCTAGCCTTTCACTTCAATACTGCTGGTGCGCAGCGTAAGGCGGAGTTTTCCCGCCTTGGGCTGCCCGAACATGGTGGCCGGAGTGAATTCGGTGAACAGCAGGGAACGCTCGATCTCCCGGCGCAGCCCCGGCTTCTTTATCAGCAGCATGCGGTACGACTCGGGCACCGTGTAATCGATCATGCGGCCGTTCTCGTCCACCGTCAGCTCGATCGCGATCTCCTCGGCATCGAAAATCACCGGAGAGGCTCGCAAAACGGATGGCTCGGTCGTGAGCGCAGTGGGAACGTCGCCTCGCGTCTCCGCGCGGTTCGGGGAGACAGCTATCGTGGGCGCGAGGATGGCGAACAGAACCAGGGCAGAGATGAAGCCGCCGGCCGTCGGCAACGCGAGCGGCCGCATGAGGTTGTCCGACCAGAGCTCGACGCCTTGCAGCCAGCCGGTGCACCAGGAACGCCAGTTGGCGCGCGCCCGCCGGCGGGCCGCCTGGCGCGAGGCCAGCACGCGCAACCTGCCCGAGAGCCCGGCGGGGACAGGCCGCGGGGGCACGGACCGCAGCGTCTCGCGCATGCGCGCGTTGTCGAGCACGAGTTCATTACACTCGCGGCAGGCCGCCAGATGCGATGCGGCCTCACGGCTCTCGCCGGGCGGCAGGACGCCGTCGACGTACGCCGCAAGCGAGCGCTCAAACCGCCGGCACGACATCGTCTCGCGATTCATACTCTGGTCACCACAGCCGGTTCGGACACCAAATGAAGGACCGGCTCCGGCTTCAGCCGTTCACTCAGGACCTTACGCAGCGCGGCACGCCCGCGCAGGATCCGTGATTTCACCGTGCCCAGCGATAAGTGCAGCACGTCGGCAATTTCGTCGTAGGACAACTCGTCAATGTCGCGCAGCACCACGGCTGCCCGAAAATCGGGGTTGAGCGTTTCCAGCGCCGCATCGACCAACCCCCGCACTTCCCGGTTACTGGCCAGGTCGAACGCGGACGGCCCGGAATCGGACACGAATTCCAGGGGAGCGCGAGCCTCGCCTCCATCGCCTTCCAGCCCGGTTTCGCAGCGCCTGTGCCGCGTGAACCAACGGCGCTGGTTCGATGCCTCATTGAAGGAGATCCGGTAGACCCAGGTTTTCAGGCTGCTCTGCCCGCGGAAGGAGCCGATGTTGCGGAATATCTTCAGGAATACCTCCTGGACCACATCAGAGCAATCGGCGGGGTTGTCGAGCAGGCGATAGACCAGATTGTAGACAGGTTGCTGAAAACGGGCGATCAAGGCCTCATACGCGGCATCATCGCCGCGGCGCAAGCCTTCGAGGAGCAGCATATCCCCGGAGTGATCGAAGACACCTAGAGATTCCCCTATTCCCGGGGTCTCGAAGGAGACGGAAATGGCCGCGTCCGCCATGGATCGCCTCACCTGCGATTGTAACCGAAAGCTGTATGATTAGACACCCCCTGAGCCCCCAGGTTCCCGGCAGCGGGCTGCGGGGTGTAAAACGCCGCTTCCGCCGTCCTGCTTCGGCGCTCAGCTTCCCAATGCAGCCTGCAAGCTGTGGAGGTGGCTCGAGCAAGCTGCGCGCCCTCGAGGCGGAACGCATTCAGCCGATGGCATGGATCGCCTGTAATCTCTGCCAGAAGCCGCCAAGCAGGTCCAGCCGGAGCGCGTTCGGCCCGTCCGACAGCGCCCGCGCGGGCGCTTCGTGCACCTCGACAAAGACGCCGTCTACGCCGGCGGCAACCGCGGCGCGTGCGAGCGGCTCGATGAACTCGGGGCTCCCGCCGGAAGCCGTACCCTGCGCCCCCGGCAACTGCACGCTGTGGGTGGCGTCGAAGATCACCGGCCAGCCGAAGCTCCGCAGGATCACCAGCGCGCGCATGTCCACGACCAGGTTGTTGTAGCCGAACGACGTTCCACGCTCTGTCAGCAGGATTCTGTAGTTGCCGGTCGAAGCGACCTTCTCGGCAGCGAGCCGCATGTCGGAGGGAGCGACAAACTGTCCTTTCTTGAGATTGATCGTCTTTCCGGTGCGCCCCGCGGCCACCAGCAGGTCGGTCTGGCGGCACAAAAAGGCGGGGATCTGGAGGATGTCGACAGCGGCCGCGGCCGGTTCGGCCTGCCAGGGCTCGTGAATGTCTGTCAGGACTGTGTAGCCCGCGGCGCGCAAACCGGCCAGGATCCGCAGCCCCTCATTGAGGCCTGGACCGCGGTATGAACCCAGACTGCTGCGATTGGCTTTGTCAAAGGAGGCTTTGAAGACGAAGTCGCCCACCGCGGCGCGGATCGCACGGGCGAGAAAGTGGACGTGTTCTTCGCTTTCGATGACGCAAGGGCCCGCGATCAGGCCCAGCGGGCGTCCGGGCCCGAACTCAGGACGAAGGACCGCGCTATTCCCCATTGTCGCCCAGGCTCGCGAAGAGGCGCCCTGAGGCGTTGCGTGCGGCCGCGGCCTTCGAGGATGCTTCCCCCGCATGCCGCTTGCTGACGCGCGCGGCTCGGAAGCGCTGGTTCTGAGCCGAGGCTCGCAAACCTTCATCCTGAGCCGCAACCGTCAGAAGGTGTGAAATACTCGAAAAAACCATTTCCGGCCTCCAATGTTTGCATTCGGTTAGCCTGTGGAGAGGAGGCCCGAAATCAATTTTTTCACACCTTCTGAGGGAGCGGTTGTCAATTGTAAGGCGGGGCGCCACACTAGCCCGCAAGCTGTGGGATCTCCGCCCGCTGCTCGATGCGGCGGCGCCCAAAGCGCTCCTGGCGGAACCGGAGGGCTGCCCCGATGAACCCCGTAAACAGCGGGTGCGGCTCGAGCGGCTTCGACTTGAACTCCGGATGGAACTGACAGCCAAGATACCAGGGATGGTCGTCAATTTCGCACATCTCAACGTAGATCCCGTCCGGAGTCTGGCCGGTGATGCGCAGGCCGTGAGAGGTCAGGAGCTTCTCGTATTCGCGGTTGAATTCGTATCGGTGCCGATGCCGTTCGCTGATCTGCTGGACGCCATAGGCGGCGCGGGCGAAACTGTCCTCGGCGAGCAGACAGGGATAGGCGCCCAGCCGCATGGTGCCCCCCAACTCATCCACGCCCTTCAACTCGCGCAGCTTGTAGATGATGCGATTGGGCGTGGCGGGATCGAACTCCGAGGAATTCGCGTCCGCGAGCCCGCAGACATTGCGAGCGAACTCGATTACCATCGTCTGCATACCGAGGCAGATGCCGAAGTAAGGGACCTTGGCCTCGCGGGCGTAACGGATGGCGTGGATCATGCCCTCGACGCCGCGCTTGCCAAAGCCACCGGGCACCAGAATGCCATCAAACCGCTCGAGCAAAACTCCGCAATCGGGCCACTGCAGGTGGTCGGATTCGATCCAGTGAACATTCACGCGGCTGTCGTGGGGCAGACCGCCGTGCAGGAGCGCTTCTTTGAGGCTTTTGTAGGAATCCTCGTACTCGACGTACTTGCCCACGAGCCCGATCTCGACCTCGCGGGCGGGGTTCTTCAGCCGCTCGACCATCTCGGTCCAACGGGTCAGGTCGCGGCTGGGCGCCTCCACGTTCAGCAGCCTGAGGACGATCTCGTCCACCCGCTGGTCTGCGAATACGAGAGGCACCTCGTATACGGAGCGGACATCCCGCGCAGTGATGACGCCCTGCACGTCAACATCGCAGAACAGCGCAATTTTCTCCTTGACGTCCTGCGACAGCGGCCGCTCGGAGCGGCAGAGCAGGATATCGGGCTGGATACCGAGCGCCCGCAGCTCCTTGACGCTGTGCTGGGTCGGCTTGGTTTTCATCTCCTGCGCCGCGGCGATCCAGGGCACGAGTGTGACGTGCACGAAAAGCGAATTCTCCCGCCCGACCTCGTGCCTGACCTGGCGGATGGCTTCGATGAACGGCAGCGACTCGATATCGCCCACCGTGCCGCCGATCTCGACGATCGCGACGTCGACGCCGGCCGAGACCTTGCGGATCGCGGCCTTGATCTCGTTGGTCACGTGCGGAATCACCTGGACGGTCTTGCCGAGGTAATCGCCCCGCCGCTCGCGCGCGATGATCTGCTCGTAGATGCGCCCCGAGGTGACATTGTTCGCCTGGGTCAGCTGGGCGTGGGTGAAGCGCTCGTAATGGCCGAGGTCGAGATCGGTCTCGGCGCCGTCGTCGGTCACGAAGACCTCGCCGTGCTGGAACGGGCTCATGGTGCCCGGGTCGACGTTCAAGTAGGGATCGAATTTCTGCAGTGTGACACGCAGCCCGCGGCTCTCCAGCAGGCAGCCGATTGAGGCGGCGGCGATACCCTTCCCGAGCGAAGAAACAACGCCGCCGGTGACGAAGATGTACTTAGCCATTGCGCAACATACCCGTATCGAGAAACGCGCGGCCGGTTCCAGCGTCCCGGTCGCGGGGAGCGGCGCCGCCGGAAGCGCGCGCAAAACAGGCGTCCAGCCGATGCAGTGAAGCTTCATACAGCCGCGAGACACGCTCCAGGTCCTCGGGCGTGTCTACGCCGAAGGACTCGTACTCGGTTTCCACGGCCCGTATCCGGTAGCCGTTCTCCAAGGCTCGCAACTGTTCGAGGCGTTCGGCCCGTTCAAGCGGGCCCACCGGCAAATCCGGGTACGCGAGCAGGAAGTCGCGCCGGTAGACGTAGAGCCCGATGTGCTTGTACCAGGTGTGGGGCTGATCGCCGCGCACGTAGGGGATGGCGGAACGCGAGAAGTAGAGCGCGTTGCCCGCCAGATCGGCCACCAGCTTGACGACATTCGGATTGGCGAGCTCGGCCGGATGCTCAATGGCCTTGCGCAAAGTGGCCATGGGCGCCTCCGAGTCCTCGAGCAGCGCCAGCACGGCGGCATCAATGGCGGCGGGATCGATCAGCGGCTCGTCGCCCTGGATGTTCACGACAATTTCGGCGGGCTCGCTCGAGGCGGCCTCCGCCACCCGGTCGGTGCCCGAGGGGTGGCCGGCATGGGTCATTCGGACAGGCGCACCGAACCCGGCGGCTTCCTCGCGAATGCGTTCGTCATCGGTAGCGATCAGGATTCGTGTAAGATATCGTGCCTGGGATGCCCGCTCATAGACGTGCTGGAGCATCGTCCTGCCGCCGATGCGAGCGAGCGCCTTGCCTGGGAATCGGACCGAAGCGAACCGGGCGGGAATCACGCCCAGAACTCTGGGGGGCACGATCGATCATAGCATGGAAAAACTCAGGCGATAGGAGGTGATACAATTGAAAAGTAGAGGGGCGCGAAGCTCACGAAGTACGAGCGTATCGGTTGCCCGGTCGGCCGGTTGGTGGCCGGTAGTTTCCCTGGGTTGCGGCGGGGGCGAGGCTCCGTGGCGTGCCACGGCGATCATGGTCGTGAAAAGGCATAAGAAGTTCGCCGCATACGGCCTCCCGGCCGTATTTGTATTGTTGTTCCCTCTCCGGGCCGAAGAGCGGGAAAGCGCAAAAGCCGCCGCGCTGTCTCCTGAGCCGCGCGTTTCCATCGAGCCGCGCGTCCGCCCCACCCCCGAATCGCGTACCAGCCGCGAGCCCAGCCTGCGCGTCGACACGACGGTTGTGCTCATCAACGTTACCGTCACCGATCCTCTCAACCGCTTCGTCACCGGGCTCGACAAGGAGCACTTCAAGCTGTTCGAGGACAAGGCCGAGCAGACCATCGGCTACTTCTCGAGCGAAGACGCGCCGCTTTCGGTGGGGTTGGTATTTGACGCCAGCGGCAGCATGGGAAGCAAACTGTCCAAATCGCGCCAGGCGGCGGTGCAGTTTTTTAAGCTGGCCAACCCGGAAGACGAGTTTTTTCTGATCCAGTTCAACGACAAACCGGAACTGATGGTGCCCTTCACCACCAACACCGAGGAGATTCAGAATCGCTTGACCTTTACCCAATCGAAGGGCAAGACAGCGCTTCTCGATGGCGTTTACATGGCGCTGAACCTGATGAAGAAGGCCCACAATCCGCGCAAGGCGATCCTGATCCTCTCCGACGGGGGCGACAACAGCAGCCGCTACACGGAGAGCGAAATCAAGAACCTGATCCGGGAGGCCGACGTCCAAGTTTATGCGATCGGGATTTATGAGCCGCTCGCCGGCCGGGGGCGCACCGCCGAGGAACTGGCCGGACCAGGGCTGCTGAGCGAGATCGCCGAACAGACCGGAGGCCGGCACTTCCCGGTGGAGAACCCGAACGAGCTGCCGGATGTTGCCGCGAAGATCGGCATCGTGCTGCGCAACCAGTACGTCCTCGGATATACCCCGACGAACCTGGTGAAGGATGGGAAATACCGCAAGGTTCAGGTCAAGTTACAGCAGCCGAAAGGGCTCCCGCTGCTCAAGGCGTTTCATCGGCTGGGATATTATGCGCCATTGCAATAAGCCCGGCCTGGTGCTGTCCGCGGCGCTGGCCGCCGGCGCCCTGCTGAGCCAGGAAAGCACGCCCAACTTCCGCGCCGACACGCGGCTCGTGGTGCTGCACGCCAGCGTTGTGGATAAGAACGGGGGGCTGCTGACCAAGCTGCCTCGGGAAGCCTTCAAAGTATACGAGGACGGCATCGAGCAGCCGATCAAGACGTTCCGGCGGGAGGACGTTCCGGTGTCGCTGGGCCTGGTGGTGGACAACAGCGGCAGCATGCGCGACAAGCGGTCGAAGGTGGAAGCCGCCGCGCTCGCCGCGATCAAGGTTTCCAACCGCCGCGACGAGGTCACGGTTGTCAACTTCAATGACGAAGCCTTTCAGGACGCAACCTTCACCGGTGATGTCAAGAAGATGGAAGAAGCGCTGACGCGCCTCGATTCCCGCGGCGGCACCGCCATGCGGGACGCCATCAGCATGACCATCGATTACGTGGCGCAGAAGGCAAAGCATCAGAAAAAGGTCCTGGTGGTCGTCACGGATGGGAATGACAACACCAGCGCGATCACACTCGAACAACTGGTGGTGAAGGCCCATGACAGCGAGGTGCTTCTGTACCTCATTGGCTTGCTGAGTGAAGAGGACCGCCGTGAAGCCAAGAAGGCGAAGCGCGCCCTGGACGCGCTGGCACAGGCCTCCGGCGGCTCCGCGGTCTATCCAAAGGACGTGAGCGAGGTGGAGCGCATGGCGCTCAGCATCGCGCATGAGATTCGGAACCAGTACATCCTCGCGTACAGCCCGACCAACCAGACCCTTGACGGAAGGTTCCGCCGGGTGCGGGTGACGGTGAATGGGCCCGGCCGGCCGACCGTGCGGACTCGCAGTGGCTACTATGCCACTCCCGATCCGCGCCAAGCTATGGTTCAGACAGCACCGCCGGCCGGTCCATGATGCGCCTGTCTCTCTCGAAGAACCCGCAGTTGGGTCGATGCGCGCCGGCGGCTCGGGCGTTCCGGCGATGAAATGCCGCTCGGCCGGCCGTTAAATGCCCCGCGTGCGGCTTGAACCCGATGCTCCGCTTTCTCTGGCAGGCAACGCGAGGCTACCGGCTGCATCCCTGGCGGAGTCCCTACCTGCTCTGGCGCATCGAGACCTACTCCGGCCTGCACGCTGATTCCATCGGGGCCCGCGATTTCTGGCGGTTCGTCTGGCGCAACCGCAGCGATTTGCGGCGCTTTCTGCGATGGAGCGCCCGGATGCGGCGGTAGGCCGTGCTCAACGTGATTTGCCGCCGGCGCCTACACCGCCGCAACCGCCGCCTGGGCCTGGTCGCCATCCAGGCTTCAGGCGTTGCGGACGCGTCTGACGGTTGCGATCGGGTCTGTGCGTCGCACCGGGAGCGGGAAAGCTGTACGCCGCTCTAAACGACGCGGCCGCGCCGTGCGTCATGATAAGAGATGGTAGACACCATGAATCGCCTCCGTACGTCCCGACAGCGCGGCTTCTCATTGATTGAGCTGCTGATCGTCGTCGCCATCATCCTGATCCTGGCGGCGATCGCCGTCCCCAAGCTGAACCAGAACCGGATGCTGTCCCAGGAAACGGCGGCGATCCGGCAGATCGGGACCATCCACACCGCCGAGACACAATACTACTCGCAGTTCGGCCGCTACGCCACCTCCCTGGCCGAGCTCGGTCCGCCCGCGGGCGGCAACGCGGGGCCAAACGCCGCCGACCTGATCCCGGGCGATATGGCGGCGGGCAAGAAGACCGGCTTCGTCTTCCAGCTCCAGGGCACGCCGATCGGCTATGTGATCAATGCGAATCCCGAGGCTTTCGGCAGCTCGGGACGGCGGACGTTCTATTCGGACCAGACGCTCGTCATCCGGCAGAACTGGGGTCCGGAGCCGGCCACGGCTACCAGCCCGGAGATCCGGTAGCACACGGATTTCTCGCGCGCTCCGCAGCTTAGAAGCTGACGGCGAACTCTCCCGCCACGTTTACCCAGCGATCCCGCGTTCGCACAGCCGGGAGCGCCCCGAGCGGTTCCCCGTCCGTCTTGCCCCGGTAGACACGCGACGTGACACCCACGCGGAAATGCGCCGCCCGGTCGAGCGCGACGTTTGCCCCCACCAGGCCGTAGTAGCCCCAGCCATCGCGCGACAGACAGACCGGGCATTCGAACCGGATGGTCGAGTACTGGAAAGGTTGCCGCAGCCGCTCGCCGTAGCGCATGTAGACTCCGCCGCCGCCCGCGGAGAACAGGACGCGCTCGCTGCCAAGCGGTACGATGACACGGCCGCCCATGGGCAGCAGCCACTGATAGTCGCGGATCCGCAGGTCGCCGACAAAGCTGGGCAGGAACTCGCGCACTCCGGCTGCACCGAATACCGTATCCAGGCCCGCCTCCGCCTGGAAGTACTCGTGCAAACGGTAGCCGTAGCCAAAGCCCAGGACGAAACTGTCGGAGAATACTGGCTTCAGATCGCCGCCTGGCCGGGCGCCGCCGAGATCAACCCAGAAGTTATGCCTGTGGAAATCCGCCGCCAGCGCTGGAGCAGCGAGCAGCGCGACAGCGAAGAATCGCCTCATGCCCCCGTGACGCAGCGCTCGGCCTGTACGTTCCAGCAGTGGGCGCCTGAGTGGCGCCCGGCGGTGTGGTCTTCGTCTTTTGTTCGCCCACCTGGGTACAATCAAGTGATGTCCCTGAAGCTGTATCTGATCACTTGTGACCTGCGGTTTTCGGGCGGCGGTTACGACTCGCTCAAAGAGAGATTGCGAACTCTGGGAGCGGTCCAGGTGCTCGATGACCAGTGGGCGATGCGAAGCAAGGAATCGGCGGCGCATCTGCGCGACGAGCTGAGATCTTTCCTCGACGACCGCGACGGCATCGTCGTGGTGGAGGTGGGTGAAGAGCGGGCGAGCCGCCGCGCTCGCCGCAATCTCGCCGAGCTCTGAGCATCACGGCCGCCGGCCCACAGCCGTGTTGCGGGGCGGCCGCTCCGCCTGCTATTCTTTTTTCCGCGGTGCACAGGGGGAGGGAAGATGCCACGGTACGTTATTGAGCGAGAGATTCCGGGCGCGGGCAAACTCACGCCCGCGGAGCTGGTTGCGATCTCACAAAAGTCCTGCGACGTGCTCAAACGGCTCGGACCCGCGATCCAATGGGTGGAGAGCTACGTGACCGACGACAAGATCTATTGTGTTTACATCGCACCGGATGAGAAGCTCATTCGCGAGCACGCTGCCGGCGGCGGGTTCCCCGCGAATCGGATCTCTCAGGTCAGGACCAAGATTGATCCGACGACCGCAGAAGGTGGAGAGGCGGCGCGGTCGGGCCGGGCCTGACGGGCGGCGCCGCGCAACGGTCTGCTGGTCTGGTTTGCGGCAGACGCACACCAGCGCACCTGTAGTCATACATCCGCCGTCTGAACCGGCAGTACTCGTGCGGGCACCGCTGCCCGAGTGGCCGCCACGAGCGCCGGGTAAATTTCGGGCTGGTTTTGAGCGGCGTGCGTGGGCTGTCCGACTGGAGCCCACATGGACCACGAGCTACGTCACTTCGGGCTAGCTGCTAATACGCAAAGGTGCCGCGCATAGGTACGGCCTGGGTCACAGGTAAGGACTTCATCGTAGCCCAATGGGGAACCATGTCCGGCAGCCGCTGCATGGCGGAAGGAAAACGCAATGCCCCTGCATGGAGCACGACCTGAAGACCGTGTGGCTGGAAAAGCTTAGTTCCGAACGTGCATCCCTAGACTCTTCCCGGGTGAACCTCGCGGCTCGAGGCTAAGGCTTTACCGCATCATCCTTCGCCTGCAAACGTGGTTAAGCTCCCCGTCTAATGCCTCCTCAGCTTTCCCTTGGCTGGGGGATATAAAACTTCGGTACTGCGTTCGATTCCTCTACTAGTACGGCACAGGCAAGGTCTAGGCGTTTTTGCAGTCTGCCGTGAGCGTGATGCCCGTGTAGGAATGAGGAGTGATCGGATGAGAGTACCTTCATACTTCGCTATCATCGCCGTGGCACTTGCGGCTGAGTGTGCGTTCGGAGCCGAGCCTGCTCCGCTCGGGGGCGAGCTCGGGTTACTGAGCCGCGCACCTTTGTTCCGCGGGACGGAAGCCGCCGACGCTCCCGACGAGATTCGAGATTACGCGGGGCGCCTGGAGCGGCTGGAACAGCTCGACGTCAACGCGCTGCCGGAATTCGAGACCGCCCCGGACGGGACACGCATCCTTGTGCTGCGATTCGCGGCGGCGGATAGCGCAGGCCTGCGGTTGCACTTCGAAGGTTTCCGGCTGCCCGCGGGCGCGCGCGTGTTCGTGTACAGCGCGGGTGATGAGAGCAAACGGGTATACGGTCCTTTCGAAACCGCCGGGCCGCTCGATTCCGGCGAGTTCTGGACTCATGCTCTGCCCGGCGGCGAAGCCGTGGTCGAGCTGCAGGTCACGGGTGAGATGCCCGCGGACCTGCCTTTCCGGGTGACTGGAATCGACAGTCTGGATGCCACGGCCCTGGCGGAGTTCGGCGAGCTGCAGGATCGCAAGGACTCTGAGGAGCCCGAGGTTCGCACCTCGGAATTCCGCGGTGTCGCCCTTGCGCACACGGTCCGGGAGGGGCTCGCGGTGTTTGAAGGCGACATTATCCTGGGCAAGGCTGACGAGTTGCTGCCCGCCGAGCTGGAAAGCGCGAAAAACGGCGCCAAGCAGAGCCTGGCGATTACCGGCACGCAGTATCGCTGGGCGGGCGGCGTGGTCCCCTACGTGATCAATTCCGACGTGCCGAACCCCGCGCGCGTGACCGGCGCGATCGATCATTGGAACAGCAAGCTGTCGGGCGTCATCCGCATGGTGCCGCGCACAAACGAACGCGCCTACGTGCTCTTCTACCGTTCCTTCAGCGCGTCGAACTGCTCGTCTTCTGTCGGCATGACCGGTTATTCGCAATACGTTTTTCTCGGCGACTACTGCGGCACTGGCAATGTGATCCACGAAATCGGCCACGCGATCGGATTGTGGCATGAGCAGGGCCGCGAGGATCGCGATACACACGTGAAGATCAACTGGGGAAACATCCGGCCGGGCTATGAATATAACTTCTGGCAGAACATCACGAACGGGGATGACTTGGGCACCTACGATTACGGGTCCATCATGCACTATTCGGCCTATGCCTTCTCGGCCAACGGTCTGCCCACCATTCAGACGATCCCCTCGGGCATTTACATCGGCCAGCGTAGCGGCCTCTCCGCGGCAGACATCGCCGGCGTGAGAGCCATGTATGGCGCATCGAGCGGCAGCACCACGACCACGACCACGACCACGACAACCACTACGACGACTACGACCACGACCACCGTTTCCTCGCACCCGAAAGGAAAAAAGGTGAAGTCTGACGGCGTGGAGGCATTCACGCCTTACGCGCTGCAGTGGGCTCCCGGCTCGGTGCACACGGTGTCGGCTCCATATGAAGAGATCTCGGCGGGAACGCGCGACCGGTTCTACCGCTGGAGTGACGGCGGCGGGCTGACCCATACGGTCACCGCCGGGCTGAGTCCGGTGACGCTGAATGCGGACTACCTGCGCTTCTTCTGGCTCGGCGCCAGTGTCTACCCGAGCGGCACGGGCGCAGTCTCCATCTCGCCGGCTTCCGCCGACGGCTACTACGCGCAGAACACCCTTGTGACGCTCAGGGCCGCGCCTAATTCGGGGTACTGTTTCACATCCTGGACCAACCTGCTCTCCACGGCAAGCCAGGTGCAACTGTCGATGACCCAGCCCTCCGCGGTACAGGCGAACTTCGCCCCGGGCACGTTCACGCTTTCGAGCAGGTACAGCTATCTGTACAAGGCGGGCGGCACGATCAGCCTGAGCGTGACCGCAAGCAGCGGCTGCCGCTGGGATGCGTTCAGCCTGACCTCGTGGATGACCGTCACCTCACCCCGGTCAAACATGGGATCGGCAACGGTTCAGCTCACTGTAGCTCCGAACACGACCGGGGGTGCGCGCATCGGGGTAGTGCGCATCGCCAACACGTATTTTTTGGTCAGCCAGTCAGGCGTCAAATGACCTGACACCGCCTCCGTGCCGGCCATTGAGCCGTTCGCCCGGGTTCCGCCCTCCGGACCCCGGGCTTTCTTTTTTGAATGTGCCGGGCGCGTTCGACAGACGTGGACGCCGGGGCCTCGAGGCATCCTGTGCCCCTTGCGGGATGAACGCGAGCATGTCACGCCTCGGGAGCAAAGAAGCTCAGTATGTTATCGCCCTGGCGCAACTGCCGGCGGCGCCGCAAGCGCCCATACTCGCCCGCGAGTGGAACGCGCACCGAGTGCTGCACGATCACCAGGTCTGGCGGGTGCTCGCCGAGCGAGTGCAGCACGAGCTGATACTCCTGCTCGAGCCGGTACGGCGGATCGGCGAACACGATATCGGCTTCATGCCGCGCCGCCGCTGAACCGGCCTTTGCGGCAACCACTTGCGCGCGCTCGGGTCCGATGCCGAGCGAGCACAGGTTGTCGCGCAGCACACGCAGCGCATCCGGGTTGCGCTCTATGAAAATGCACCGCGCCGCACCCCGGCTCAACGCCTCAATACCAACAGCGCCCGTGCCGGCATACGCGTCGAGGAACACCTTGCCTGCGATCCCCGGCGCCAGAATGTTGAACAGCGTTTCGCGCAGCCGGTCCGAGGTGGGGCGCACATCGAGGCCGGGCACGCTCTTCAGCCGCCGGCTGCGAAACTCGCCTCCGATCACTCGCATGTCCGCGCCCGGGCGGGCGTGTCGCCGGCGTGCCGCCGCTGCAATCGATTGAGCATCCGTGCCCTGTTGCTCTCCACCAAGTCTCCCGGACCTCACCACCGCCGCGCCTCGCGTTGCTGCCCGGCAAGGCGGCTCTGCCCGGCAGTTAAGCCGCCGAACTCCACACCGAATGCTATCCCACCTGCGCAAGACCATAGCGGCGCTGCCAGTGCTGCCGGATGAAGGCAAGCGCGCGCCGCAACTCGTCCTCTGACGGCGGCTGATCGACGAATCGCACGGCTTCCCGGCGCGCCAGCTCGAGAATCTCCTGGTCACGCAGGATGCTCGCCATTCGCAGCGCCGGAATGCCCGACTGCCTGGTTCCGAAAAACTCGCCCGGCCCGCGCAGCTTGAGATCGACCTCGGCGATGTAGAAACCGTCATTCGACTCCACCATGGTCCGGATTCGTTCCCGGCCGGCGTCGGTCAGCCCCGCGGTGACCAGCAGGCAATAGCTCTGCTCGGCGCCACGGCCTACGCGCCCCCGCAACTGGTGCAACTGCGCCAGACCGAACGTTTCGGCGTGCTCCACCACCATGACCGTCGCGTTCGAAACGTCGACGCCCACTTCGATTACGGTGGTCGAGACCAGGATCTGAATCTCGCCCGATTGCAGGCGCCGCATCACGCCTTCCTTCTCACCCGGTGTCAGGCGGCCGTGCAGCAGGCCCACGCGGTAACCGGGAAACACCGCCCGCGAAAGGTGCTGGTATGCCTTTTCGGCCGCCTTCATCGCCTTGGTCTCCGACTCCTCGATGAGCGGATAGACGATATACGCCTGCCGGCCGGCATCGAGCTGCTTCTTGAGGAAGGTATATACCTGTTCGAGACGATCCTCTGTGACATGGCGGGTCACGACCGGCTTGCGGCCGGGCGGCATCTCATCGATGATCGACACGTCAAGGTCACCGTAGATGGTCAGCGCCAGCGTGCGTGGAATGGGGGTGGCCGTCATCACCAGCACATCCGGGTGCACGCCTTTCTGCATCAGCTTCAGGCGCTGCACGACACCGAAGCGGTGCTGCTCATCGATAATGGCGAGCCCGAGCCGGTGAAACTCGACATCCGCCTCGAGCAGTGCGTGAGTGCCGAGGACGATGTGCGCCAGTCCGGCGGCAATCAGCTTCTTGATTTGCGTTTTCTCGCCGGCCGGCGCCGACCCGGTCAACAGCACGGGGACGTAGCCGAGCTTGCTGAACAGGTTTTTGAAATACACGTAGTGCTGGGCCGCGAGAATCTCGGTAGGGGCCAGCACGGCGGTCTGGCAGCCGTTTTCGATGGCAATGATGGCCGCCTCGGCCGCCACCAGCGTCTTACCGCTTCCTACGTCGCCCTGCAGCAGCCGGTTCATGGGGCGCGGGCTCGCCATGTCGCCGGCAATCTCCTTCAGAGCCCGCTTCTGCGCGCCGGTGGGCTTGAACGGCAGCATGGCCAGAATTTTCTCGCGCACCCGATCGTTCAGCTCGAAAGCAATGCCGGTCTGGAGCCGCGCCTTGGCCCGTTTCAGCGCGAGGCCGCACTCGAGCCAGAAGAACTCCTCGAAGATCATGCGGAAATGCGCGGGGGAACGGAAGGCATTGAGGGCGCGCAAGTCCTCGCCCTCGGGCGGGAAGTGCACGCCCCGGATGGCGGTCCAGTTCCCCATCAGCCGCAGCGGGCCGCTGACGCTGGCAGGCAGCGGGTCGGGCGGGGCGGGCAGCGTATCGAGAAGGCGGTGGATCACGGCGCGAAACACGCGCGTGGTGACCTTCCCGGCGGCCTCATAGATGGGCACGATCCGGCCGGTATGGAGGCCGGCCTCGCTGTCGTCCGCTTCTTCCGCCAGGATCTCGAATTCGGGGTGCATCATGCTGAGCGCGCCATTAAAGGTGTCATATTCCACCTTGCCGTAGAGCGCGACTCGCAGGCCGCGGGCCAGCACGTCCTTCAGATAGGGGCTATGAAACCATTTGCCGAGCAGCGTCCGCCCCGAGGCATCGCCGAACACCGCCTCGAACAGTCCCAGGCTGCGCCGCCGGGTCTCGGTCAAGTGCGTGCTTCGGACCTCGGCCATGACCGTCGCCATTTCGCCGGGCGCCAGCTCCGCGATGAGCTTGACATTGCGGCGGTCCTCGTAGCGAAACGGCGCATAGTAAAGCAGGTCCTCGACCGTGAGGATGCCTTTCTGTTCGAGCATGGCGGCGCGCGCGGGCCCGACGCCTTTGACGTATGTGACTGGAGTGCTGAGGTCCACCGGGTTCGGAGCTCGCCGACCGCGAAAATGGCGCGCCCCGGCAGCTAGTGTACAATGCCGCTCATGAAATCCCCGGTGTTTCTCAACCCTCCCCGCCGTCTAGTGGTCCCTGCCGGGTCCGGCGGCGGACCTCCACTGGCCCCGCTGGCAGCGCTGCTGCTCTCCTGCGCGGCCGCTGCCGGCGCCGATCTCCGCCTCGGCATCGTTGGCGCCGACACATCGCACGTGATTGCCTTCACCCGGACCCTGAATGATCCCTCGGCTCCGGAGCACGTCGCCGGCGCGCGCGTGGTGGCGGCCTTCAAAGGCGGAAGCCCCGACCTGCCGTCCAGCCGCGACCGCGTCGACAAATTCACCGAGGAGCTCCGCAGCCGCTGGGGCCTCGAGATCGTCCCCGATATTGCAACGCTGTGCAAGAAGGTGGACGCGGTGCTGCTCGAAAGCGTCGACGGCCGCAAGCACCTCGAGCAGGCGAAAGAGATCATCGCCTGCCGCAAGCCGATGTTCATCGATAAGCCCCTGGCCTCCACCCTCGAGGACGCTCGCGAGATCGCCCGGCTGGCCAAGGCGGCCGGAGTCCCCTGGTTCAGCTCCTCCAGCCTCCGGTTCGGCGAGATCGGAACGACCATGAAATTCGACGATGCGGTGGGCGCGGCCACCTGGGGTCCGGGTCCGCTCGAGGCGACGCACAAACTCGATCTCTCCTGGTATGCAATTCACCCGATTGAGATGCTGTACGCGCTGCTCGGCCCCGGCTGCCAGGAAGTGACGCGCACTTACACCGAGCGATCGGATGAGGTGACGTGCCGCTGGAAGGACGGCAAAATCGGCAGCGTCCGCGCCCTGCGGCCGTACGGGGAATACGGCGCGGTCGTGTTCCGCGCAAAACAGGTCGTACAGAGCCCGCCCAAGGCCAGGGCGGGGTACGCGCCGCTGCTGCGGGAGGTGGTGAAGTTTTTCCAGACGGGTAAGCCGCCGGTGTCTAACGAGGAGACGCTCGAGATCTTCGCTTTCATGGACGCGGCCCAGCGCAGCAGGGAGGCCGGTGGAAAACCAATGACGCTTCGTTAGCCCCGAAAGCGAACTGCATTCTGATTCGACCTAGTCCCGCCGATATGCAATCGTGTGGGGCGAGATTACATTCTCCTGGGCGAGGATAACCCCGACGACGAAGCTTTGGTGCTGCATGCACTTCACGCCGGCGGCTCGGACGCGCGCGTCCACGTTGTGCGGGATGGAGCCCACGCGCTCAGGTTCCTGTTCGAACCGGGTGGCGCAGTGGAGGCCGGCGACCTTCCCGGTCTTATCCTGCTCGATTTAAACCTCGGGAAGCCAGGCGGACTCGAGGTTCTCATACGCCTTCGCGCCGACAGCCGTACAAACAATCTGCCGGTAGCACTCCTGATTTCATCGCCCGACCCGGCTGCCATCGAGAAAGCGTATCGTGCGGGCGCCAATCTCTGCATTCAGAAGCCGGATACGTTTGACGCCTTTGTCGATGCAATCCGGCAGGTGCTCAGATTGTGGCCGCCAGCCGATGCGCCGCCGGAATAGGAACGGCTCTCAACCGGCTCTGGTCCACCGCCTCGGCGCCGGAGTGCCGGCGGTTGCGGGTTGCAGCCCGCCGGGACACGGCGTCGACTGGCTCACGGAACTTTTTGCCTCCGGGAAATGGCTCAGGCGAGGGCGGTCCACTTGCCCGGGCCCGTTTATTCCACAAACCCCGGCCCGGCGGTTTGAGGCGCCACTCCCGGATTCCGACTGAAGGCGCTTACAATACCAGTGATGAAAGCCGCGCTGCTCTCAGCCCTGCTGGCCGCCGTCACGGCCGCTCAGGATTTCTCGAGCCTGAAGATCGAGCGGGTAGCGGCCAATATGAAATTCACCGAGGGCCCGGCATGGTCGCGCGAGGGATTCCTGCTGTTTAGCGATGTCCCGAACAACCGCATCATGAAGTTCACGCCCGGGGAGGGTGTGACCGTTTTTCGCGAAGGCTCGAACGGCGCGAACGGCAACACTTACGACGCGAAGGGGCGGCTTTATACGTGTGAGAGCAAGACTCGCCGCGTCACCCGCACGGACAAGAAAGGCAAGATCGAGGTGCTCGCGGAACGGTACGAAGGCAAACGCCTGAATGCTCCCAACGACATCGTGGTCAGCAAAGGCGGGCATGTGTACTTTACCGATCCCGCGTTCGGCGAGCAGGCCGAGGGCCGCGAGCTTGACTTCTACGGCGTGTATGGCATCACGCCCAAAGGAGAGCTGAAGCTGCTGGCGAAGCACGTGGGACGGCCGAACGGGATCGCCCTGTCGCCGGACGGGCGCATCCTGTATGTCGCCAACTCGGATGAGCGGAACATTCGCGCCTACGACGTCGCGCGCAACGGCTCCGTCTCAAACGAGCGTGTTCTCATCTCGAACATCGACGGTCCGCCTGACGGCATCCGTGTCGACGAAAAGGGAAATATCTGGGTGACGGCGAACGCGCTGCCGGTCTATACCCCGCAGGGCAAGCTGATCCATGCGATCCAATTCGCGGAGGTGCCGCGCAACTGCGCCTTCGGCGACCCCGATCTGCAGACTCTCTATGTCACCGCGATGACGTCGGTCTATCGCGTCCGGCTCGATGTGAAAGGCTCGGTCCAGTATTAGCCGCCGCTACCCCGACAGGCCGGTTCTGGGCGTAGGTGCGCTCATCATCGAAGGCGACCGCATCGTGCTGGTCGAACGCGGCGGTGAGCCGCTGAAGGGATGGTGGTCGCTGCCGGGCGGCGTGGTCGAGACCGGCGAGACGCTCGAACAGGCGGTCCGCCGCGAGGTGCTCGAGGAGACCGGCTTGGCGGTCACGCCGTTTCAGATCGTCACCATTTTCGAGCGCCTCATCCCTGACGCGGAGGGCCGCACGGAGTACCACTACGTGCTGATCGATTATCTCTGCCGCGTCACCGGAGGCGAGCTGAGAGCCGCCAACGACGCCAGCGCTGCGGCGTGGTTCTCGAAACAGCGTCTCGAGGACGTGCGTCTCACCGATGGCACGCTGGAGGTCATCGAGAAAGCTTTTAATTCACCCGCGCCGCCGCGGGCGTAAGCGGAGAATTTCGTGGAGCCCATTCCCGCTCCCATGACCCATTCGAGCCTGGAGCTACTCGAGTACGAGCAGCTCCGAGCGCTGCTCGGCCGCTATATTTCGAACGCTCTCGGACGCGCGGAACTGGACGAGCTGGCGCCCGGCACTGATCGCCGCCACATCCAGGAAGCGCTTGCCGGCGTCGGCGAAGCCATCGAGTACGCGCGCACCGGCACCAAGCTTCCACTCTCTCTGCAGGCGGACCCGCGGCCCATCGTGCACAAGCTGCACATCGAGGGCGCGGTGCTCGACGCCGGCGAGCTCGCCGACATCGTCGCCTTTCTCGATCGCGCTACCCAGCTTCGCCGAGTGCTCGCCGGCGAAGCCAAGGCGCAGCCCCGGCTGCTGGCGCAGGCCGGGCGCATCGGCGAATTCCGCGGCATCATCCGCGAGATCACGGGCAAACTGCTTCCCGACCGCACGCTGGCCGACCACGCCAGCGTCGCGCTGCACACTCTTCGCCGCGACATCGAGAAGCTAAAGAAGCAGATTCAGGACTACCTCGACCGCTTCGTGCGCGCGCACCGTGAGGATGGCGTGTTGCAGGAGGACTACATCACGATTCGCAACGACCGCCTGGTGGTCCCGGTAGTGAGCGGGCAGAAGCGGCGCGTCGACGGGGTCGTTCACGGGGTCAGCAACACGGGCCAGACCATCTTCATCGAGCCGCTCGAGACGATCGGCATGAATAACGAGCTGGTGCGGCTGCGCGAAGAGGAGCTGCGCGAGATACACCGCATTCTGCGCGAGATGACCGAGCGGCTGCGCGAGCACTTGGCCGAGATCGCGGCCGCCCTGGACGTCACCGGAGAGCTTGATCTGCTCTTCGCCAAGGCGGAATTCGCGGCCGCTTTCGATTGCACAATCCCGAAGTTCAGTCTGGAGAGCGCGCGGCGTCTGCATCTCGAGCTCGCCCGCCACCCGCTGCTCGAAGACGTGCTCCGCCGCGAGAAGCGTCCGATCGTCCCGCTTTCGCTCGTGCTCGACGGCGACACGCACACACTGCTCATCAGCGGCCCGAACACCGGCGGCAAGACCGTCGCCATCAAGACCGTCGGGCTGCTTTCGATCATGGCCCAGTCGGGGGTCCCGGTTCCGGCCGCGGTCGCCGAGTTTCCGCTCTTCGACAAAGTGCTCGCCGATATAGGCGACCAGCAGTCGATCGAGCACAGCCTCAGTACATTCTCCGCGCACATGGCGTCGATCCGCGAGATGCTGGACCGCGCGAGCCCCTGGTCGCTCATCATGCTGGACGAATTGGGGCGGGCCACGGATCCCGAAGAGGGCGGCGCGCTCGGCGTCGCCATCCTCGAGCATTTCCGCGAGCAGCGCGCCTTCGCGCTCGCCTCCACGCACCTGCCCGCACTCAAGACCTGGGGCGCCGGCACGTCTGGCGTGCTCAATGGATCCATGGGATTCGACGCCGAGACGCTGCGGCCCACATACGTGCTGCGCGTCGGCGCCCCCGGACGATCAGCCGGCATCGACATTGCCGCACGGCTCGGCCTGCCGCGACGGCTGATCGAGCGCGCGCGGGCAGCTCTGGGAACGGCGGCGCAGGATATCGCCCGCCTGCTCGAGGAGCTGGATCGCAGGCTCGCTGAAAACATTGCGCTCAAAGAGCAGCTCGAGCGCCGCGTCGCCGAGGTGAACGCACAGGCGGCCACGCTCGAAAGGGAATCGGACAAACGCCTGGCGGCGCAGACACGCGATCTGGAAGCACGCTATGCCGCCCTGGCAGAACGCTTCGAGACCGAGGCGCGGGCCGCGATCGAGCGCATCGCCGCCTCCGCGGAGCAGCGGAAAACCACGGCTCAGGCGCAGCGCCGGGTCGCGAGAACCAGACGTGAATTCGACCAGGCGTTCGAATCTGAAATCCGGGGAGTCAGGCCCTCGGCGGGCCCCGCGCGTTCTGCCGTCGAGGAGGGCAGCCGGGTGATGCTCAAGGGAGTGCGTTCGCCCGCGCGCGTGCGGCGCGTTCTCGACGGCGGCCGGCTCGAAGTGGAAGCCGGGTTCATGAAAATGCAGGTGTCGCTCGAAGACGTGGAAGAGGTCCTTCCCGCCGCCGAGGAGAAGCCGCGCCTGCCGACCAATGTCGCTTTCCACTCCGGCCCGCGCTGGGACTCGCCCTATCAGGAAATCAGTGTTATCGGCCAGCGCGCCGAAGAGGCCGTCGATCTGGTCGACAAGTTCCTCGACCGCGCGGCCCTCGCCCAGGTTGCGCGCGTCCGCATCATCCACGGCCACGGCATGGGAGTTCTGAGGAGGGCGATCGCCGAGCTGCTCGGCCGCAATCCTCACGTGGAGAAGTTCCACACCGCCGGCCCCGATGAGGGCGGTGCGGGCGCGACCATCGCTGAACTGAAAGGGAGCTGAACGAAATCCGCGGCGGCGCCCGAGGGGCTCACGCGCCCATGGCCGCCAACACCTGATCGGCGTGACCGAGCGGCTTCACTTTCTGGAAAATTTTCGCGATCCGTCCGTCTTTGCCGATCAGGTACGTGGTCCGCTCAATGCCCATGTACTTCTTGCCCAGGAAGCTTTTCTGCTTCCACACCTGGTAAGCCTCGGCGAGGGAATGATCGGTGTCGCAAAGCAGCGTGAAGTTGAGGCCGTGCCTCCGCTTGAAGTTCGCCTGCTTTTCCGGAGCGTCCGGCGATACGCCCAGAATTACCGTGTCCCTGCCCCGGAACTTCTTCTCAGCGTCGC
>JACOTZ010000192.1 GCA_016178155.1 Acidobacteriota bacterium | reverse complement strand
GCCGCCGACGCGTGCAGCTTGGACATCCGTTCCAGGTGAGTGGTCGCCTGTTCGAGGACCGCGCGCGCGGAGGCGGTCCTCTGGACGGCGACCTGTCTCTGCTCCTCGCGGCTGCCCCGCAGGAGCCGGGCGCGAGCCTGCCGCATGCTTTCGGCTTCCGCGCTGGCCGCCCGCATTTCCGCGTACAGGTCGGCGCAGGCCAGTCTCGCCAGGATGTCTCCGCGCTTCACCGATTGTCCTTGGGCGACCTCGACGGATTGAATCAGGCCATCGGCGGCGGCGCCCACGAGAACGGTCTCGCTGCGGCCCTCGATCCGGCCCGGGCTGGCAAGCGCGGCGCTCTGCGCCGTTGGCCGCGGCGGCGCCGAGGCGGCCACATGAACCGGCTGCCGCGGCTCGACATACAGCCAGGCGCAAGCCGCCGTCATCAGCAACAGCACGCCTCCGGAAATGTAAATCCTACGACTCACTGCAATCTCCCTTCTCTTTCACCTGGCCATCACGAAGCTCGATGGTGCGGTGCGCCAAGTCTCTCCAGCGCGTATCATGGGACACAACCACGACTGTACGCTGTTGTTGTTCGGCAAGGCGCCGCAGGATTGCGGCAATCTGATGTCCCGTGTTCGTATCCAGCGAGGCCGTCGGCTCATCCGCGAGCAGAATGGTCGGGTTCTTCAGAAGACACCTGGCGATCGCAACCCTCTGCTTCTCGCCCCCGCTCAGCGCATCCGGTTTCAACGCGAGCTTGTCCTCGAGACCGAGCTCGGCGAGCAGCCCGACGGCGGCCTGGCGACTTTCTTCCCCGCGCTCGCCCGCAATCGCGGCCGTGACCAGCACGTTCTCCAGCGCCGAGAGCGAATGCAGCAACCTGAATGCCTGAAAGATAAACCCGATGTGCCGCCGGCGCAGATCGGCGCGGGCGGCCTCGGCAAGCCGGCTCACGTCTGCTCCCTCGATGTACACCGAACCGCTGTCCGGAGTCAGAATACACCCGAGCACGCACAGCAGGGTGGTCTTGCCGCTGCCCGACGGTCCCACTATGAGGTTTAGCGTCCCCGGCTGGAACTTCATGGATACATTGTCCAACGCCTGCACGCGAACCCGTCCGTTGCCATAGCCAAGACTGACATTATTGAGAGCAAGATGCATGTCAGGCTCGGAACACGCGGGCCGGGTCGACGGTCAGAGCGGCCCGCACGGAAAGAACAGACGCCAGCCCGCACATCACACAAGTCGGTACAAACATCAACATGGGCAGCCACCAGGGCGTATAGATCCACGGGATCGCCTCTTGCAGCGGTTGCAGAAGGCCCATGGCCGCCAGCACGGCCGTGCCATATCCCGCCACACCGCAGATCAGCGATTGAAAAAGGATCGTGCGCACAATGAAAGCCTTCGAGGCCCCGAGGGCTCGCAGTGTGGCGAACTCCTCCAGGTGTTCCATCGTTGACGCGAACAGCGCCTGGGAAACGATCGCCAGCCCGATCACGAAGGCCAGCAGAGCCGCGGTCAGAATCGCCCCGCCGGCCCCCGTCTGCGTGAGCCAGTACAGGCGCGACCTGCGGGCGAACTCGTCCCGCGTCCACACGTCTACGTTCGACAGCCGCGCCTGAAGCGCGCGCTTCACACTCTCGACGTCCGCTGGAGGATCCACCCGGGCCAGGATATACATCGTCTGCTCGGCATCGAGGCCGAGGTGCCGCGCAGCATTCCGGTACGAGCTGAACACGTAAGGCGTTCCCAGGAACGTGCTGAATCCCGATGCCTCGCCGACGACGCGGGCACGCCGTCCGTTAATCTCCACGTCCGCCGGCAGAGTGGACACGTCCAGAGCTTCCACGCTGCTCCGGTCAATCAAGACCGCCTCGGGATAAGTCGAGTCGGGAGCGTCCTGCGCGCCTGGCACGGGGAAGCTCTTGTCCACGCCGTCCTCCGCTCCCACTATGGTCACCAATTGCTGATTGCCGTCTCGCCGCTTGAATTGCGCCGTTCGCACACAGATGCGGGCGGTGGACGCGACCCCGCGCACGCTGTGAGCGATGTCCGCGAGCCGGCTCTCGAGCGGCGCCGGGAACTCGAAGCATGGAATGCCGCGCGCCGTGATCCACAGGTCGGATCCGGCCGCGTCAATTAACTTCGATCCGGCTCGGAGAAAGCCGACAAGAATGCTGCCTTGCAGCGTCATGAGGAATACCGCCCCGGCCACGCCCGCGGCCGTGACCAGGAAGCGGCCGGCGGCGTGCCTGAGATTGAGACAGGCGAGACGCATGCCCGTTCACCAGTCGCGCGAGAGTAGTAAATGGTTAGCCCGCATTTCTGACTAGCAATCCACAGCGGCTCGCGGTAGGACCGCATCGGCCGCTTGCGCTTGACTTCCATCCGGCACGGACTCGGCCGGTGGGCTGCTGAGTCCCTCGCGAACGGGCCGCGCCTCTGCCGCGTCGCGCGACGGCTGCGCCAGGAAATGCGTGCCCCTCAGCAGCTTCAGCGGCGAGGGGAGGAACAGGCCGGTACGTGCCCGGTACAGTTCATACGGCTGGGCGAGCGCACTGCGCGAGAACTTCGCCTCCTCGCTCAGTGCCGCTTTGGTGTAAAGCGCGGTCATCACAACGGCCGTCACCACCAGCCACGGCTGCCCCGAGGCAATGACTCCCGCGAGCCAGGCCACCAGATAGGACGAGTAGAAGGGATGGCGAATCACCCGATACGGACCTTGTTCAACCAGGTGGTGGGGCAGGTCGGGTGAGAAAGCGGCTGACAGCGGTTTGCTCCGGTTCGTGAAAATCGCCCACCAGAATAGCAGCAACGCGCCAACGTACAGTCCACTGCCGGCGCCGGCTGCTTGCGGGTTGACCTCACGCGGCCAAACCAGGGCGGTGAAGTGGATGGCTAAGAAAACCGTGCTGCAGAGCTTGATTGCAGTCATGCCGGGGTTCGTGCCGGCGGGTCGCGCAAAAAAGCGCTGCATTCCCCAGGCGAAACTGCCGAACGATACCACCAGCAATGCGGCCGGCAGCCAAGCCCAAATCGATGCTGCCATTTGAACCTCCCGATCAACTTCTCCAAAACCGGACCCGCCTCGGTAACCGCGGCGTAAACTTCCGGCTACCGCGGCTTGCCCGGCGGTTGGCCGCTCACCTGTTATTCGGCATCCTGCGGCAGCGCTTTAGTACCTACGCCGCGGCTGCTTAAGACCGTGCCACACGCTGCCGATAGCAACAACACCGCTGAATCCGGCTGTTCACCTACTCCTCGTTTGTTTTCAAGCATTATCCCACAGGCGAAGCGCCTGAACTCGGCGGCGCCCCGGCTCGAACTGGTGCCGGTCGAACCCGGGCCGCCTGCTTGCACGGACCGCGCCTCATCCCGCGATTCGCGGCTCTTCTCAGAATTCGGGATAGGTCCCGCCTCGCGGCGTACTGCGGCACATTGGTCTGTCTCGCGCCACCACCTCTCACCCGGCGGACCCGTTGACGGCGCACTGGCTGCTGCGCGAAGCCGCCGCCGTGCACATTGAACACGGTTGCGGTCAGTGTTTTCCGTATGAGTTCTATGCCGCTGGCGCCTCCGGGTTGGTACTAGAACCGGCCTGCATAGATTACTAAGATTTGGAGGTAATTGTTGCGGCCCATATGTCCGATTGATGAACCGGGACCGAGCCGAGAGCGTCGCACCGGCCGCGCCGCTACTACGGCTTGGAGAGGTAAGGATTTATGCAACTTATCCCGGCTCTCGCGGTCGAAAGGCGACGAATCGTCTTGCTGGCCCCTGGCTCCGGTTTTGTGCCCGAGGTGTTTCGCAAGGTCCAGGTCCACAAGACCCTCCACCAGTCGCTCGTTGCCGGCGCGCAACGCCTGCGAGGGCACGTGTACCTGAGTGACGGCGCCATCGAGCAGCGGGATCTTTCGCAGGACGGCCGGCACGTCCAGGACGCTGACGATAAAAGCTGGTTCGTGCTGACCGTACGGGGAGCGGCGGAGGTCGTCGGATGTGCCCGCTACCGGCCTCACGCACCCCATGTCCAGTTTGACGAACTTTCCGTTTCCCGCTCCGCGCTCGCGCGCTCGCCGCTCTGGGGTCAGAGATTACGTGCGGCCGTGCAGGCGGATATTACCGATGCGCACCATCGCAGGTTGTCCTACGTGGAGGTTGGCGGTTGGGCACTCGCGAGCGATGTCAGGTGCACCACGGAGGCGCTGCGAATCGCCCTCTCCATGTACACTCTGGCGCGGCTCCTGAACGGGGCGCTGGGAATCACGACCGTCACCACGCGTCACCACTCCTGCTCCATCCTGCGCCGCCTGGGTGGTCGATCGTTGTTGGACGACGGCGTGGAACTACCATCGTATTTCGATCCCGTCTACAAGTGTGAAATGGAAATCCTGAGGTTCGACTCCGCATCGCCCAACCCGCGCTTCGAGTCGTGGCTGGACAATTTCCGCGGCTCTCTGATGAACGTGCCGGTGATATGCGGAGGCGCGGCTCGAGAGTGGTGCGCGATCCCGTCCGGCGTGGCACCCGCCGGCCGTCTGCCGAACCTGCGACCCGAACAGCATCCCGCACCTGCGCCGAACAATGGGGTCCTCGTGCACGCCGGGTAGCACGCTCGCAAATTCGATCACGTAATCTGCCGTCCCGCACACCGCTTGCTGCCGCCCGCGGTTCGGCAGCGGCAGCACTCCGGCGCGGTGATGCTCGGTCTCTCCGTGCGCGGGATCAGCGCCCTGCT
>JACOTZ010000150.1 GCA_016178155.1 Acidobacteriota bacterium | reverse complement strand
GGAGGCCGGAAATGGTTTTTTCGAATATTTCACACCTTCTGACGGTCGTGGCTCAGAACGCTTCCGCTGATTTGACGGCACTTACTGAGCCGCGCGCGTCAGCAAGCGGTTCGAAATCCTGTCGGTGACGAACTTCGGCTAGACTGCTTGTTCACATCTGCGGCTGTGCCATCCGCCGATCGGGATAGGAAAGGCGGGCTAGAACTCGCGGCTGTAATTTGTACGTCCTGGTACAGCCGTTCTATTGCCCGAGAAGGCGTGGTGCGTCATCCTCGAAGACATGCAGGGAGGTATTACTAGCATGAATTCGGCGATTAAGGACATTCGCAGGGGAGAGGCCGCTTGCGCCGCCCTGGTAAGCGATCTATCGCAACAGTACGGACGGGACCGCCTCGTCGTGCTGATCGCTGAGGACGCTTTGGAGAGCCTGCGCCGTCTTGACGCTCAGTTGTCCTCCCAGCGATCACACGCAAACAAACCGGCGCGAAATACTCTGCTTACGAATGCAACGCTGGCTCGCTGCGGCTTCGGTCTTGCTTACGAATGCAACGCTGGCTCGCTGCGGCTTCGGTCTTGCCGCCGCCGCCATGCTCGCGAACCCGGCCGGCGCCATGTTCATGTTCGGTATTCTGCTCTCGACCCTCTGGGTCCTCGGCGAGCTCCGCACGCCGGTTCGCGCCGCATCGCGCTTACGAATGCAACGCTGGCTCGCTGCGGCTTCGGTCTTGCCGCCGCCGCCATGCTCGCGAACCCGGCCGGCGCCATGTTCATGTTCGGTATTCTGCTCTCGACCCTCTGGGTCCTCGGCGAGCTCCGCACGCCGGTTCGGGCCGCCTCGCCGCGGCTGTGAGCCGCCGCCGGGCGGTTGCCGCCGTCGCGCTACGTTCCTGATCTTCGACAAACCACGCCAACTGGTCGCGCATAGCGCGGCCGCGGCCGGATCCGCAATGCACGCAGCCGCCTTCAGCATCCGGCTCGCGAACGGGCCACAGCTACCAAGGATCGGGCCCCCCGGACTACCGCGACACGTCGCCTAACAGGCGCGACGCCTCTTCCACCCGGCCGCGCAATTCCCGCAGTGCCGACGCCAGTTCCACCGCCTCGAGACGCGCTTCGTCAAGCTTGCCCGCCTCGAGCGCTTCCCGGATCCCCGGCAGCGTCTTCGCGCTGTAGCCCGTGTACAGGCCCGGCGCCGCCAGCACGTGCCTGTACCACGTGCGCCGCGACAGACCGCGCGCGGGCGCAAGCGATCGCTCGGACCGGTACAGCGTCTCATTCACTCTCTTGAGTGCGGCCGCCGGCGCCTTCGCCCACGCCCCGCGGCGCGCCTGCTCGGCGTAGTGCGCCCCGGCGGCCTTTAAGCGCGATACTTCGTTCGCCACCGCCGACAGATCCACTTTGGCGGCATTCTTCTGCTTGCGCAGATCGTCGAGATACCGTTGCGCCGCGCCGGCGACCGCCGTGTATTCGAACGGCAGCAGAGAAGCGTCCGCCAGTCGCATCAGTGCCGTGGCCATCACCTGCGCCAGCGTGCGGCTATAAATGAAATCGCCGTCCGAGAACGTCGTGTACCAGTGGAACGAGTCGTAGATCGAGTGGTAGACGCCGCCGGCGTCGCCGCCGGAGAAACCCAGGTTGAGGCTCGCGACTCCGAGATGGTGGTAAAAAGCCACGTAATCCGACCCTGCTCCCAGCGGGCCGAGGTGGAACTCGCGCCCCCCTTCGCGCGCACCCGCGCCGGGCGTGGAGTTCGACCCCGTCCTACCGCGCGCCGATTTAAGCAGGCTTTCTTTTTTCACCGGATCGCTGATATCATCGAGCACTTCTGCAATGAATTTCTCTAAGACCGGCGCCCCGCCCGCGCCAACCGAGCCTTTGCCCGTCGTGTCGGAGTTGATGTAGACGACAGCCTTCGCGCTCAGGTCCTCGGCATGTTTCTCGGCCCACTCGGTCGATCCGACCAGGCCGAACTCCTCGCCATCCCACAGCGCGAGCTTGATCGTGCGCTTCGGCTGCCAGCCGTTGCGCCGCATTTCGGCGAGCGTACGACCGGTTTCGAGCAGCGTGGCGGCCCCGCTCCCCGGATCGTGCGCGCCGTTCACCCAGGCGTCATGATGGTTGCCGTAGATGACCCATTCATCCCCGGCGACGCTGCCCGGAATGGTCGCGATCACGTTGTACAGCGGCTTCGTCGTCCAGTCGAAATTAACCTCGAGCCGCACCGTCGCCGGCCCCGGCCCGACATGGTAGGTGAGCGGCAGGGCGCCGCGCCAGGACTCGGGCGCCACCGGACCTTCCAGCGCCGCCAGCAATGGCCGGGCGTCTTCATACGAGATCGGCAGCACCGGGATGCGCATCAGCGTTTCGGCCTCTTTGACAGTGAGCCGCTTCGAGCCTTTCTCCGATGCCCAGCCCGGCGAGAGCGGATCCCCGACATAGACGGGCATGTCCATCACGCTGCCGCGCTGCACGCCCCGCGGCGGCCGGAAAGGCCCTTTCGGATAGGTGTCGCCCTGAAAATACCCGTCATCGCGTGGATCCGAGTAGATGATGCAGCCGGCTGCGCCCCGCTCCTGCGCCACTTTCGGCTTCGTCCCGCGCCAACTGCGGCCGTAGCGGGCGATCACGATCTTGCCCTTGACGTCGATGCCGAGCTTCGCGAGCTGCTCGTAGTCTTCCGGAATGCCGTAGTTCACGTACACGAGCGGCGCCGTCACGCTGCCCGAGGCCGAGTACGCGTTGTAGGTCGGAAGCTGGTTCTTGTCGCTCGAATCCGGATCCGCGTTGACTGCCGGCTCCTGCAGCCTGGCGCGATACTTCACCGGCGCCACCAGCTCGAGCACGCGCTTCGTAGGGTAGGGAAGCAGCGCCTCGAACTCCTCGATGTTCGCCTCCAGCCCCCATTCGCGGAACAACTCCAAGACGTACTGGGCCACCGCCTTCGAGGCGGGAGAGCCGGCATGGTGCGGCTCGGCCGCGATCCGCTGCATGTAGCTCCGCATGCGCATGGGATCGGGGATCGAGCGCGCTTGCTGTTCCAGCGCTCGCTGGGTCCGGGCGCCGTCCCCGCTGAACCCGCGCAGCGGCGGCGCCGGCTCGGCGGCAAGAAGGACAAACGCCGCCGAAGCGGCCAGCAGTGGAATCAGGACTCGCATGGTCGTGTTCGCGCCGTCAGGCGCCCGTCTTCAGAAATTTGAGGAACTCGGATGTCTCCCGCGTCAGGCCGGGGAAGGTCGCCAAAACTTTCTGGTTTGCGTCCAGGATCGCGTAATACGGAATCGCCACAGTCCCGAACTGCGATTCCTGCAGCTTTTGGTTCTCTTCAGACGTCGCATCGGTGCCGTCGGTATAAAGCTCGACGAGCACGATCTCCTTCAGCGCCGCCGCAATCTCGGGACGCGGAAACATGTTGGCCTTCATCCAGTGACAGTTCGTGCAGGCGTAACCTGTGAAACTGACCAGCACCCGTTTGTTCTGCTGCCGGGCCCGATCGAGCGCCTCAGGGAGTTGGTTCTTCAGCCAGCCCTCCGCCGCCGCGCCCGATCCCGCCCCGCCGGTATTCGCCGCCAGCGGCACATACGCGTCCAGCTCACCCAGCCGCGCGCCGAACATCCCCGGCAGCAGGCTGAAGGCGAAGATCAGAAAGACGGAAGCGACCAGCAGGCGCGTGACTCCGAGCTTCTGACCGGCCTCGACACCCTCCAGCCGCAGCATGCCGAGCAGGTACAAACCGGGCATCGCGAACAGGACGAACCACGCCGCCACGAAGCGCTCGCGCGTCAGCAGGTTCCACTGCAGCACCTGGTCGATGCTGCTGGCGTACTTGAGCATTGCCGCCAGCACAATGAATCCGAGCACGACCTTCACCCGCGCCAGCCATCCCCCGCTGCGCGGCAGCCGCTTGAGATACGCCGGGAACAGCGCCAGCAGGAAGAATGGCGATGCCAGTCCCGTCGCGAACGTCAACATCCCGAGCGTCGGCTTCCATCCGCCACCCTGCACCGAGGCCGCAAGCAGCGTGCCCATGAACGGCCCCACGCAGGCGAAGGACGTGAGCGCGAACGTGAGCCCCATCAGCAGCGTTCCGAGCAAGCCGCTGCGCTGCGAGGCCTGGTTCACCCGCGTCAACAGACCCGAAGGCAGCGTGATCTCAAACGCGCCCAGCAGGCTCAACCCGAACCCCAGGAACACCAGCGCAATAAATCCGTTCACCCAGGGATTCGACCCGAGCTGGACCACGCCGAACGGACCCAGCGCCGCCGTAACCGCCGTCCCGATCCCCGTGAACAAAACGATGATACCCAGCGAGAAGATCGCCGCCTGTTGGATTGTCTGACCTCGGGTCACGCCCTCGCGGTTCAGAAAGAACGACAGTGTGATCGGGATCATCGGGAACACGCAGGGCGTGAAGATGGCGGCGAGTCCGAATCCGAATGCCAGCAGCAGAAAAGGCGCCGCCCCACCCGCCGCGGGGGCGGCGGCGTTGGCCCGCGCCGGCGCCGCTGCCGCGGGCTTGGAGGGATCGAATTCCGTATAGCCCGCCGGAATCGCGGGCGTCGACGCCTGGGCGCTCGGATCGATCAGCAGCGTGCCGGCCACCGGGACGGTCCTCGGCGGCAGACATTGTTTGTCGGTACACGCCTGGTACCGCGGCTGAGCGGTAAGCGCCAGCGGTCCGGACGGCGCGTTTGCGGCGAGCGCGATCTCCAGCAGGAACGTGACCTCTTTGCCGAAAGTTTCCGTCTCGACGCCGAAGTTGGGGTCAAACTTGCGCTCGGGCTGAGGCTGATAGATCCTGAGTGCCGCGATATTGGGATTCTCGGCCAGCGTGATCGTCGTGGCAATCGGACCTTTCGGCGTCGAGAGCGAGTACATGTGCCACTCGCCGTCCATCCTGCCGGTAAGCCTGCCGAGGACCGTGCCGCCGGGCGCGGCTGTCCCGGGCTCGAACGCGAGCGTCCACTTGACTGGGTTCAGCTTCTGGGCAAACGTCAAGGAACACCCCAGAAGCGTGATCGCAATCACCCGCATGGGTCTCACGCTTCCGCGGCCAGCACCCCGCCTCCCAGCTCGTCCTCGATCTCGCGGTTGATCTGACCGGCCGCAAACTCGCGGGCCACCCGGATCGCGTTCTTGATCGCATTGCTGTTCGAGCGGCCGTGGCAGATGATGCAGACGCCTCTCACGCCCAGCAAAGGCGCGCCGCCGAATTCCGAGTAATCAATGCGCTTCTTGAAATCCGTGTAGGCCGAGCGGGAGAGCAGATAACCCATCTTGCGGGTCACGGTACGGGCGAGCGCGTCGTGGAGCATGTGCTTCAGCACGTCTGCTACTCCTTCGCTCACCTTCAGCGCGACGTTACCCACAAAACCGTCGCATACGATGACGTCCGCGGCCCCGGTGAACAGGTCCCGCCCCTCGACATTGCCGATGAAGTTCAGCGAGAGCGACTTCAGCAGCGGGATGGCGGCTTTGGTCAGTTCGTTGCCCTTGTGCTCCTCCTCGCCGATCGAGAGCAGCGCCACACGCGGCCGCGCGGTATGGAAGATCACCCGCGAGTAGATATCGCCCATGACGGCGAATTGGGCGAGCATATGCGGGTCGGAATCGACGTTCGCGCCCACGTCGAGAATGACCGTCGGCGTGCCTTTCATGGTAGGGAACACCGAAGCGAGCGCGGGCCTGCCCACCCCGCGGATCATGCCCTGAACCATTTTGGCCGTCGCCATCACCGCGCCGGTGTTGCCCGCCGATACCAGGCCTTGCGCCACACCTTCCCTCACCAGCCGCGATGCCACCCGAATCGAGCTGTCCTTCTTGTTGCGAACAGCCTTGGCGGCGCTGTCCTCCATGGTGATGTACTCGCTCGCGTGGCGGACTGAGATCAGGTCCGCCTCCCAGCCGCCGTGCGCCTCGAGCTCGCGATGGACGATCTCCTCGCGCCCCACCAGGACGATCTTCACGCCCAGGCTCCTGGCCGCCTGGATGGCTCCGCTGACTTCCGATTGCGGAGCGTGATCGCCGCCCATGGCGTCGACGGCGATCGTCAGCATCGGGTGCGCGCCGCTCACAAGACTCCGCCGGCGCTTACTGCTCAGCGACTTCGATGACTTCGCGGCCTTTGTACTGGCCGCACTTCGGGCAGGCGCGATGCGGCAGCTTCGGTTCATGACAATTCGGGCATTCAGCCAGGCCGGGGCGGCCCAGCCCGTCATGCGCCCTTCGATTAGACGTACGCCTCTTGGAATGTCGTCGTTTTGGATTCGGCATTTTCCCTCTAACCTGTTCTGCTTTACTCGTCCCGGTCCGGACAGTCCGCAACTCAGCGGAGCAGGCCTGCAACTTCACCGCGCGCACGCTCCCGCGAGACAGGAGAAACGTGCCGGTCGCCGCCTAGCCGGTCAGATTCTCTTTAAACTGCCGGAGCGCCGACCAGCGTTCGTCCACCACCTTCTCCTCGCAATCACAGCCGCGCAGGTTCCGGTTCTGACCGCAGATCGGACACATGCCCCGGCACGCTTCACTGCACACCTGCTGCATCGGCAGTGAGAGCAAGATGTGGTCGCGGAGAATGTCGCTCAGCGCGATCCCGCCATCCTCGTAAAAGCCGATTTCGCTTTCACCCTGCGACAGCGCCAGCTCGCCCGGCAGGTCCTCCGGCGACGGCCGGTAGAACAGATCGAAATCCGTCTCGAGCGGAACCGTCGTCAGCTCCAGGCAGCGGTCGCACTCGGCTTCGAACTTTACGCTCAACCGGCCCCGGATCCGGATCTCGCCGAGGGTGTTGTTCAGCAGCTCCGCCATCCCCTCCGCGTGCAAAGGTGAAATCTGGCGGATATCCCGGCCCTCGAAGGCGATCTCGCCCGGCGGAAAGTCGACGCTGAACCGGACCTTCCGCAACTCAAGTTCTCGAATGCTGAAGAACAACACACACCTCCCCGCATCCGATTGTCCCGGGGGTGATGAAAGTATCAGTATAGCAGGTGAGGACTGCTCCCGGGCAGATCGCCGGCAAGTCCTAATTGTCCTGTTTTCCAACAATTTGACTCGTCCACCGCCCTGCCGCGGCGCGCCCTAATCCACGCGCAGAATGCCCAGCGCGAGACTGGGGAAACAACGCACGGCCTCCATGTACCCATCCGCTGTCAGCGGCTTCACCACGAAGCAGTCCGCCTGAACCCTGTTCTGACGGAGGACCTGCTGGTCCACTACGCTCGCGGTCAGCACCACAACCGGGATATCCTTCAGCGTCGGATCGCTGCGCATCTCCATCAGAACTTCGATGCCGTCCACCTTGGGTAGATTGATATCGAGAAAGACGACTCCCGGCGGTTCGATCCCGGAGTATTTGCCCTGCCGCCGCAGGAAGGCTAAGGCCTCTTCGCCGTCGCGCACAACGTGCATCGGGTTCACGATGCGGGCATCGCGCAATGCCTCCTGCGCGAGGCGTACGTCCCCCGGATTATCTTCCACCATAAGGATCGTGACAGGTGTTCCTGGCATGGCGATGCTGTGGCTGTGAGCAGATCTACAACTCTCGCATACTCGCGCGGACGGGGCGCACCGTTAGTCGATTCTACTAATTTTCACGGTTAAGTCAACCGCGTTGGTGTCACGCTAGAGCGCCTTGGGCTCCAAATACCGCCGGATCAGGAGATCGTAAGCGCCGCCGCCCAGCAGCCCTCCCAGGATGGGCCCGGCGATCGGTACCAGGAAGACACCCGTGCCCTCCGTCAGGCCGTTGTTTCGAAACCCGGCCAGAACAGTGAAGAGGCGCGGGCCGAAGTCGCGCGCGGGGTTGATCGCGTAGCCGTGCATCCCCCCGAAAGCCATCCCGATCGCCACCACCACCAGTCCGATCAGCACCGGTGCGAGGTTCGCCGCCGGCGGCAGGTTGTCTTCATCGCTCAGGGCAAAGATCATCAGCAACAGCAGCGCCGTGCCCACTACCTGGTCGAGAAAACCGGCCATGGGCAGCTCGGGGAAGGCCGGGAACGTCGTGAAGACCCCGGCGGTGTGCGATAAGTCCGGGTCCGTCCTGAGGAACGCCGGGCGATAGTTCAGATACACCAAAGCCGCGGCAAGGAACGCGCCCACCGTCTGCGCCAGGCAGTACGGGCCCACCTTGAACCACGGAAAGCCGCGGAAGACGGCCAGCGAGATGGTGACAGCCGGGTTCAAATGGGCTCCGGAAACTCGCGCCGTCAAGTAAATCCCCATGGTCACGCCCAGTCCCCAGGCAAACGTGATGTTCGTGAAACCGCCATGCACCAGTTCGCCCGGTATGCCGCGTCCGAACAGCACCACCATCGCGACCACTCCCGTGCCGAACAGGATGAGGACGAACGTTCCGAACATCTCGGCGATCAACTCCGGCCATAAGCGGCGGCTCATTTCTCTCCTCCCCGGCTGCGTGCGTTTGCGGCATGGGGCGCCGGAATGCTGGACGGGCGGGCGGCCGTCTCGCCGGTGAACGCCCGCCGGACTTTTTCGTAGCTCGTCCGCACGTCTTCCGGCAGCACCCGCGTTTCGCCCGTGGTTGTCATGAAATTCGTGTCGCCCACCCAGCGGGGCAACACGTGCATGTGGATATGGCCCGCCACTCCCGCGCCCGCGCATTCGCCGATGTTCATCCCGATATTCAACCCCGGCGCTCCGTATATCGCCCGCAGGTGTTTTTCGGCAAGCCGCGCGAGTGACATCATCTCCTCGAGCGTCGCCTCATCGGCTTCCTCCAGGCTGGCGACGTGCTGGTAAGGCGCGATCATCACGTGCCCGCTTGTATAGGGGTACAGGTTCATGAGCACCAGGTTCTTCGAGCCTCGATGCACCACCAGGTTGGCCGCATCGTCGTTGTCTGCCGCCTTTTCGCAGAAAATGCAGCCGCCATCCGGACCGCCCTGAGCGACATACGCGTAGCGCCATGGAGTCCACAGGCGGTCCATATGAGCCGGGATCTATTCGCTGGGAGGGAAGGGAGTTCCCTCGGCCGGGGGCGCGGTGGGTGCCGGCGCCGGCGCGACACCGGCCGGCTCAGGCTGCGCGGAAGAGGCGTTGACCAGGTCCTTCAGTTCCTTGCTTGGTTTGAAATACGGGATTCGCTTCGAAGGAACCTCGACGCGAGTGCCCGTTTTCGGGTTGCGGCCGACCCGAGGTTGCCGCTGCCGGGTGCGGAAGCTGCCGAATCCCCGGATTTCGATCTTGTCGCCGGTCCGCAGCGAGCGAACGATGCTGTCGAAAATCGCCTCGACAATCACTTCGGAGTCCTTGCGAGTCATCTCTACTACCCGGGAGACTTCTTCGATCAGATCGGCTTTAGTCATCTGTTCTTCCACTCCACCAATTCTAATTCTCTCCGGCCAGTGCGTAATCGCCGGGCCAGGCGCCGCCGCGCCGGCCCCAACGTGAGCCGCGGTCGCCGCACGTCGCTGCGTTCGCTATGCTCGTTTGTTTCCTCTGCTTCGCTTCCAGCATCCCGCGGCTCCGTGGCGGGAGCCGCTTTCATCGTCAACGCTCCGTGGTTCCCCGCGTATTCATGACTTCTTCGATGCTCAGCGTGGCGGCCGCCGCATGGCGCTGATACGCGTCAAGCCGCGTCCGCTCCACTTCATCCCCGGCGGCCCGCAGGCTCAGCCCGATCCGCTTCTCAGCTTCGTTCATCTTCACGATCTTGAAGTCGAACTCGTCCCCGATCGGCAGAAGGCCCTCGCCTTTCTTCCGCTCCCGCTGCGGTGCGATCTCCGATTGATGACAGAGCCCCTCGACGCCGGGCGCAAGCTCGACGAAGGAGCCGAAATGCGAGTTTCGGCACACCCGCCCGTGCACGATGTCGCCGATCTGGTGGGCTTTGCAATAGGCTTCCCAGGCGTCCGGCTGCAACTGCTTGATTCCCAGCGAAAGACGTCGGTTTACCGGATCGATGTGCAGCACAACCGCCTGCACGAGCTGGCCTTTCTTCACCACCTCGGAAGGATGCTGCACCCGCTTCGTCCACGACAGGTCGGAAACGTGAACCAGCCCGTCGACGCCTTCCTCGATCTCGATGAATGCGCCAAACTCGGTCAGCTTGCGCACTCGTCCCTCTACCACCGAGCCGATTGCATACCGGTCGCCTACCGTCGTCCATGGGTCCGCCTCGAGCTGCTTCATGCCCAGCGAAATGCGGCGCTCCCCCGGTTTTACCTCGAGCACCACGCACTCCACCTGGTCCCCCACTCGCACGACCTTTGACGGGTGCTTCATGCGCCGGCTCCAGGTCATCTCCGAGATGTGGATGAGCCCTTCCACGCCCGCATGCAGTTCCACGAACGCGCCGTAATCGGTGATACTCACCACGTGGCCCACCACGCGCGAGCCGATCGGAAAGGTGGCCTCGGCCGCCTCCCAGGGGTCGGGGGCGATCTGTTTCATGCCGAGCGAGATCCGCTCCTTCGAACGGTCGAACTTCAGAACCTTTACTGCCACTTCCTCGCCCACCTGCAGGACCTCCGCCGGATGCTTGATGCGTCCGTACGTCACGTCGCTCACGTGCAGCAGCCCGTCTACGCCGCCCAGATCGATGAACGCGCCGTAGTCGGTCAGATTCTTGACCACGCCTTGCAGCACCGCCCCTTCAAAGAGCTGGTCGAGAATGTAGCCCTTCCTGGCGCTCTCCTCCTCCTCGATCGCCAGCCGCCGGCTGATCACGACGTTGCCGCGGCGCCGATTGATCTTGATCAGCTTGACTGGAATATCCTGGCCAACGAAGCTGTCCAGGTTGTGTACCGGACGCGTGTGCACCTGGGAAGCGGGCAGGAACCCCTGTACCCCCACGTCTACCGCCAGCCCCCCTTTCACGCGCCCCAGCACGCGTCCTGAAATCGTCAGACCCTTGCTGAATGCCTGCTCGAGATTCTCCCAGGCGCGGATGCGTCTCGCCTTGCGGTGAGATAGCAGAACGTAGCCTTCCACCGTGCCGCCCGACCGGTCCACCATGACGTCCACGGTCTCGCCCACCTGCACCGCCGCCTGTCCGCTCGCGTCCTGGAAATCGTGAATCGGAACCAGTCCCTCTGACTTGTAGCCGAAATCGACGATCACCTCGGTCGCCGTGACCTTCAGCACGTGTCCCTGCAGGATCTCCCCTTCCTCAGGCGGCGCGAAATGGCTGTAGTCGTCCAGAAGTTGCGCGTAATCGCCGTCTGCTGGACTCATCTGCTCCTGGCTGAAACAGCGATCAAGGGTTCGAAAGTGCGCGTCCTCTGAGATCCGGAAATATTCTCGTCAAACTACTTACAAACCATTGATACCGTGATACTTCAGAAGGATAACGGAGGGTCGGATGCTGTGTCAACCATGGGTATTCATCCGGAACCCGTGTCGTTGAGCGTCCGTCGCGGTTTTCGATCCCGTGCGCATCTGCAAATTTGAGAGATGCGCGCGAAGGCGCCACGCTTTTTTTTGGGCGCGCGCTACCGGGCAAATGGGCCTTCCCGCAAGCCGCAAAAGCTCCCGCAACATACCCGGATGGCTGTTCCGCTGCCCCTCCGGCGTTCCGGGTGAGAAATATGGGCGGTTGGGTTTCGTTCGGCCGCGCTCTTCGTACTCACCCGCGGCCCCGGCGCTTCGCCTCGCTGCATGCGGCCGCCCGCGGAGCGATCGTCGCGGTACCCGGTATCCGGTTGCTCGTCAGTGCCTCTGGTGGCCCAGGTGGTGGGTGCGCGCGTCCGCCTGCGTATCGAGCGCCTTGCGGACACCTCTCGCCAGGTCCGCCGCCCGCCCCTTGCCCCAGAAGTGCAGGAAGACATAATGCGGCTCTTCCTGGGTCATGTGGTTGTGGATGGCGACAATATTGATCCCCGCGCTGCGCAGCGTCTTCAGCACTCCCTGGAGCTCATTCGCCAGCATGGCGAAATCGCCGTCGACCAGCGCGTCGCCGTCCGTGCCGGCGAACGCCGCCCAGGTGGAAACGCCCATCTCCTTGCCCACTTCGCGCTCGTGCATCATCGCCTTGCGCCCGATCACCGCTTTGTACATCCCCGCGTTCGACTGCCCCTTCACCCCGAGAATGCGGTCAATCGCCGCGGCCGTGATGCTGCTCCCCGCCGGCGTCTCCGCGCCGCTGAATGCGGCGGCCGGTGTGCTCGATGCCGCCCGGATCTGCCGCACTTTGTCCAGGCATTTGCGGACCGCCCGCGCCAGGTCCGCCGCCGGGCCTTCTCCACCGATGTGCATGAACATCACCCGCGGCTGATCGAAAAAGAAGTGGTTGTGCAAGGCCGTGACCTCAAGGCCGTTGCCCAGCGCCGCCGAGAGCACGGGATTGACCTCGTCTTCGAACAGCACCAGGTCGCCCATGACCGTCGCCTCCTGGTGTGTGGCTGAAGTGAACGCGGCCCACGACGTCAGCCCCATGAAGGGGTGCATCTTCCAGCCGTCGACGCTGACGGCGACATCCCTACGTGGAAAGCTGACCTTGTGAACGTCTTCGGCGGCAGTATAGACACCGCGCGCGCCGGTGGCCGCATCGATCTGCTTGCGCGCGGCATCGCTCAGATTGGCTCGCGCCAGTAGCGCCGAGCAAAGAACCAGGAAAAACACGCGGCTCATACCAGAACCTCCGCCGCCTCCGCCGCCTCGGCCTTGGCGAGCACGTATGGACCTTCGGGAACCAACGCTACCGTAGCCCCCGCCGGCAGTCCCTCGAACAGCGCCTTGACTGCCGCTTCGGCATTGCCGAACGCCTTGCCCCAAAGCGTCTCGTGATAATCCGCCGGCAGCCCGGGCGTATAAAAGAGCACTTCCGCCCGGCGCGCCACCAGTGCGAGTTTTTCAAGCTGCCACTGGTCAACCACAACCGGCGTGCCGCCGATTCTCTGCAGGAACTCCGAACAGGACGGCGTCCACTTCAGCATGTCCCGAAATTCCGCCGCACCCGCGCCCTCTCGGCACTCGGCGACCAGCAGGATGCGGCCGCCCGGCTTCACAATGTGCTGCGCCGCGGTGATGCCCTTGATCGCCTGATAAAACGTCAGATCCAGCGGATAGCCCGCCGAGCTCGTAATGACGGCGTCCGCCGGACCGGGAAGCTGTTCGAGCATCACGCGCGAGACGAAGCGCATGCCCTCGGCATGGGCCTGCTCGGCGTGGCCGGCGAACACGCCCGCGATGCGCCGGTCGCGGGCGAGCGCCACGTCCAGGATGAAATCCTGCCGCGCCATCCGGGCGATCTCGAGCAGCTCGCGATGCAGCGGGTTGTCCTCCACCGACCCCTCCACTGCGCGCGCATCGCGCATGAACTTCGGGCTGTGCAGCACCTTGATCGTTTCCTGCGCCGCCAGGCCCGGCGCCACCAGTTTCCGCCCGCCCGAGAAACCCAGCATCAGGTGCGGCTCGATGAACCCCAGGGTGAGGCGCAGCCCGGCCGACACGAAGCGTTCGTCAACATAGACGGGGGTACCCGAGGCCGTGTTTCCCAACAGCCGGTGCTCGGAAAGCTGGCGCGCGTCGTGATTCACCACCCGGTAGTTCCGCGCGATTTCCGGACCCACGATCAGCTCGATCTCCTCGGCCGTGGCGGGACGATGCAAGCCCGTGGCGATCAGAATCGTCACCCCCTCCCTGGGGACGCCCGCCTCCTGCAGCCGCCGCAGCAGCGATGGCAGCGTCTGCCGGTTCGGCGCGGGCCGCGTAATGTCGCACACCGAAATCGCGGCGCTCGACTTACCGAACGCCAGCTCCCGAAGTCCCTTAGTACCGATCGGCGCATCGAGCGCATCCTCGATCGCTTGCGCGCTGTCCGCGAGCGGCGTCGCCGACCTTGCCTCCAGAACACGGTACCGGTAGCCGGCCGGCAATTCGATTGGCAGCCCCTCGCTGCCGAACGCGAAATCCACCCTCATGCGCACAACGTACCACAGTGTATGGGACTCAGGACGTCATCCGCTTCCGTCTTCCGTATTCCGTCTTCCGGGTTCCGTATTTGCGGTCTCCCGAATTTTCATTTGGCGCGGAGTCGGACGGCGCCGAAATTGCGGTCCTTCAATTGCTCAAAGAATCTTGGAGAGTGGGGCGATAGATTATGATCCTCTCGGCGGTCATCCTCGGCTTTGTGATCCTGGGACTTTTCCTCGCAATGATTTCCTGGCATCCCCGGACCTGACATTTTCCGCGGCCGCGCAGCCGGCCGGCGGCATGCCTGCCTCGCTCCCTGCGTACAATCGACACACCTGAGACACAGACGGCTACAGCGTTGCGCTGCTTTCGTTGTCCGAACCTGAAGGCCGGCAGAGTTGGCCCGCGCCTCGGGTGTTCAGCTTAGAGTCTCGATTACCCCGCCGCTATGGGCGTCCCGCGCTCCTCTAGCCCGAAGTTCTGACTCTGAATAAGTGGAAGGTTGTTTGTTTTGATGGGCCAAGCGGTTTTGACCCTTCATCTATGTAGGCATGTAATTGTCTGTTGGTACACTTGACAGCCTGCATTAAGCGCGGTATGCTGTAAGC
>JACOTZ010000149.1 GCA_016178155.1 Acidobacteriota bacterium | reverse complement strand
TCGAACACGTAGACGCCCTGCCAGCTCCCGAGCGCCATGCGTCCGGAGAGCACCGGGATCGAAAGTTGCACACCGGTCAGCGCCGAGCGGATGTGCGACGTCATGTCGTCCGGCCCCTCGACGGTGTGGCGGTACATCCGCATATCCTCCGGCGCCAGCCGCTCGAAGAAATCGCCGAGGTCGGCCACCACACCCGGATCGGCGTTCTCCTGAATGACCAGCGATGCCGAAGTGTGCTGGAGGAACACGGTGAGAAGGCCGCTGCGCAGGCCGCACTCCGCTACCCACCGCTCCAGCTCGGAGGTGAACTCGTGGAGTCCCTTGCCGCGCGTTCGGACCTCAATCTGGTGGGTGAACTGCTTCACTCGACGGTGACGCTCTTGGCCAGATTGCGCGGCTGGTCCACGTCGCAGCCAAGCCGCACGGCGACGTGATAGGCGAGCAACTGCAGCGGTACGATCTCGAGCACCGGCAGCAGCAGCTCGTGCGACGCCGGAATGCGGATGAGGTGGTCGGCGAGCTTCCCAACCTCCTCCTCGTCGGCCTCGCAGACCACCGCCACGACAATGCCCCCGCGCGCCTTCACCTCCTGGATATTCGACAGCGTCTTCTCGTACCGCACGCGGCTGTCCGGGCTGCCGGGGTCGCGTGGGGCCAGCACGACCACGGGCAGGTTCTCGTCGATGAGCGCGTTCGGTCCGTGCTTCATCTCCCCGGCCGGATAGCCTTCGGCGTGGATGTAGGAGATCTCTTTCAGCTTCAGCGCGCCTTCGAGCGCGACCGGGAAGTGCACGCCGCGGCCGAGGAACAGAAAATCACGAGCGCGCGAGAGAGTGCGCGCCAATTCGGCGTAGTGATCGTCATTCGACAGCACCGTCTCGAGCTTGCCGGGGAGCCGCAACAGTTCCTGCACCAGCGTGCGGCCCTCCTCGGGCGCGAGCTCGCCCCGCTCCTGAGCGAGGTACATGGCCAGAATGAACAACGCCGCGAGCTGGGAAGTGAAGGCTTTGGTCGAGGCCACGCCGATCTCCGGCCCGGCGTGGGTCAGCAGCGAGCCCGCCGCTTCGCGCGTAATCATGGAGCCCATCACGTTGCAGATGGCGAGCGTCTTGGAGCCTTTCTGCTTGGCCTCGCGCTGCGCCGCGAGCGTATCGGCCGTCTCGCCGGACTGCGAGATGACGACAGTCAGCGTATCGGGCTGAATGATGGGATCGCGGTAACGGAACTCGCTGCCGTAGTCGACCTCGGCCGGAACGCGCGCCAGCTTCTCGATCATGAACTTCCCGGCGAGGGCCGCGTGCCAGCTGGTACCGCAGGCGACGATCCTGACCTGCCTGAATTCCCGAAACTGGCGCGGCGCGATGTCCATCTCGTCAAGGAACACGCGCCCCGACTCCCGGCCCACGCGCCCCAGCAGCGTATCGCGTACGGCCCGCGGCTGCTCATAAATTTCCTTGAGCATGAAATGCTTGTAGCCGCCCTTCTCGGCCATGATCGGGTCCCACAGGATGTGTGAGACCTGCCGGCTCACGGGCCGGCCTTCGAAATCGCTGAGGTGCACGCCTTCGGGCGTGAGCACGGCCAGGTCGCCGTCGGCGAGAAAGAACATGTCGCGGGTGTGGCTGAGGATCGCCGGGACGTCGGAGGCGACGAAGTACTCGTTGGAGCCGAGCCCGATGACCGCCGGGGGGCCCGATCGCGCGGCCACGATCTTGTTGGGGTCGGACTTGGCGATGATGCCCAGGGCGAAAACCCCTGCGAGCTCCTTCACCGCCAGACGTACCGCGGTCTCCAGGTTGCCCTGATAATACTTCTCGATCAGGTGTGCGATCACCTCGGTATCGGTCTCGGTCTGGAAGGTGTGGCCCTCGGCCTGGAGCTGGCGCTTCAGCGCGAGGTAATTCTCGACGATGCCGTTGTGGACGACGACGATATCGCCCTTGCAGTCACGGTGCGGATGAGCGTTCTCCTCGGTGGGGCGGCCGTGCGTCGCCCAGCGCGTGTGGCCGATGCCATAGGTGCCGTCGCAGGGATTGGTGCGGATGACTTCTTCGAGGTTTCGCAGCTTGCCGCTGGCGCGGCGCACCGCGAGACCGGCGCCATTGTCCAGCACGGCGATGCCGGCCGAGTCATAGCCGCGGTATTCCAGGCGCCGCAGCCCGTCCAGAATGATCGGAACCGCTTTGCGGCTCCCGATGTACCCTACAATGCCGCACATAAATTTGTCTCGCTTGAACGCCGAAACTCGAAGCAACTCGCCCGCCGGAGCGTCTCTACTCTCATTCTAGAGGGAGGCCGTAAACGGTGACGCGCCTCTCGCGCCATCGCGCCCAGCTAGTCGAGGAACTCTACCTGGTAATCCTCGATGACGGGGTTTGAAAGAATATCGTGCGCAATCCGCTCGATCTCGGCGGAGGCCTTTTCGCGCGCCGTGCCCGGCTGCAGCGTGAGGTCGAAGAATTTCCCCTGTCGTACCTCCGCAATGGCGGCATGACCCAGGCCCGCCAGCGCCGACCGGATGGTCTGACCCTGCGGATCGAGCACCGTCGGCTTTAGCGACACATAGACTCGGGCTTTCATGAGGGAAACCTCATTCTATACCGGTGACTGCCGCCCCCGGTGGATCCGCCCGCGCGGAAGCCGGCTTGATGAGACTAACACCCGCGGCCTTTCATTCGATAAGAGGCTCAGAGGCAGGCGTGTCCGCTCGCCACGGCAGCCGGGCATCGGGCTGGCCGTGCGGCAACTCGCAACCGTGCTTGAGGCACGTCGGGCCGGGTCTCCCGGCCGAGCTGCCGCGTGGCCAGGGTGAACCGCCTCGCCGGCTTGTGGAGATGACGCGGAAATCCTGTGCAAAACATTTTTGGCCCATTTTGTTGCAGGTTGTGCTAGAACAGAGGAGATCGGAGGCGCCATCGTCAAAGTCTGTGTCCTCGCCAGCAGCAGCGCGGGCAACGCAACCTTCGTCGCCACGGATAACACCCGCATTCTGATCGACGCGGGCCTCAGCCGCAAGGAGGTTTTTCAGCGGATGGCGCGCATCGGCGAAGATGCGGCCAGGCTGGACGCCGTGCTGGTGACGCATGAGCACAGCGACCATGTCTGCGGCCTGGTGCCGCTGCTCAAGAAGCTCCAGATTCCGGTCTATATGAGCCGCTTGACTGCGCCCTCGATCCCCTGGGGGGAGTACACGCCTCAGCTCGAGGCGTTTCAGGCGGGAGAGCGCTTCTGCATCGGCGATTTCGAAGTCTCGAGCTTCACGATCCCGCACGATGCGGCCGACCCGGTGGGTTTTTCGATCCGCGCCCCGGGGGTCACGATCGGCATTGCCACTGACCTCGGCTATCTTCCCGATTCGGTCCGCTATCACCTCAGAGGCGCCGACCTGCTCCTGCTCGAATCCAACCACGATCTGGAAATGCTCAAAGTCGGGCCGTATCCCTGGCCGGTGAAGCAACGCGTCATGGGACGCAAAGGGCATCTTTCGAACGACCTGGTCTCGGATTTCATCCTCGAGGGCATGGACCGCGCGCTCGGCACGCTCCTGCTGGGACATCTGAGCGAGCACAACAATCATCCGGAAATCGCGCGGCTCAGCGCTTCCCAGGCGCTCGGGCGC
>JACOTZ010000298.1 GCA_016178155.1 Acidobacteriota bacterium | reverse complement strand
TCTGACGCAGGGGGACCGGGTGGAGGTGCTGACCGACCTCGCGCCGGGCACGCGCATCGTCACGCGCGGCGCCACGATGATCAGCGAAGGCGACCAGATCCGCATCGTGGGCGAAGGGGAGCGGGGCGCGCGCGAGGCGGGGCCCCCGCAGAAGGCCGAGAACAGAGTGCCGCGAACCGCTAACGCGGCGGAGCAGCGCCGGTGAGTTTGCCTGAGTTTTCCATCAAGCGTCCCGTAACCGTCCTGATGGCCTGCCTGATCGCGGTTCTGCTCGGCGGCATCGCGTTTGTGCGCCTGCCGGTGGACCTGATGCCGGAGCTCGTCTACCCGACCATCAGTGTGCGCGCCGAATACCCCGGAGTGGCTCCGGAAGAAATGGAGACGCTGATCGCCCGCCCGCTGGAAGAGGCGTTCAGCGCCACGCCGGGCGTGGAGGAGATCACCTCGTCCTCGACCGAAGGGACTTCGCAGATCCGCGTTTCCTTCAGCTACGGGACCAACCTGGATGAAGCAGCCAACGAGCTGCGCTCGCGTCTCGACCGCCGCCGCCGCAACCTGCCGGACGAAATGGAGCCGCCGATCATATACAAGTTCGACGTCTCCCAGTTTCCGATCATGTTCCTCACCGTCTCCGCGACGGGCATGGATTCCAAGCAGCTCCGGCATTTTGTCGAGAAGCAGATCCAATACCGGCTGGAGCGGGTGCCGGGCGTGGCTCAGTTCACGGTGTTGGGAGGCCTGCGCCGGCAGATCCATGTCGATCTGGCGCTGGATAAGCTACGGTCGCTCGACCTGCCGGTCTCCCGGATCGTGCAGATTGTGCGGCAGGAGAATCTGAACCGGCCGATCGGCCCGGTGCGCGAGGGCCGCTTCGAAGTCCTGCTGCGCACCCACGGCGAATACGAAAACCTGGACCAGATCCGCAGCCTGGTGGTCACCACGCGCAACCGGGTGCCGGTCTACATGCGGGACGTGGCGGAAGTGGAGGACTCGCACGAAGAGATCCGGCAAATGGTGAGCGTCGAGGGCAAGCCCGCCGTCCGGCTTTTCGTATACAAACAGTCCGGAACGAACTCGGTGACCGTCAGCGATGCGGTGTGGAAGGAGGTCGAGCGCATTCACCGGGATTACCCGAACATCCACATCGGGGCGACCGGCGACACGGCGGAGTTCATCCGCGCGGCGATCAACAACGTGAAATCAAGCGCGCTGCTGGGGGCGTTTTTGGCGATCCTCGTGCTGCTGCTGTTCCTGCGCAGCTTTTCGAGCACGCTCATCATCGGCACCGCGATTCCCATCTCGGTGATCAGCACCTTCGCGCTGATGTACTTCGCGGGGTTTACCTTGAACACAATCTCGTTCGGCGCGCTGGCGCTGGGCGTCGGCATGCTGGTGGACAACGCGATTGTCGTGCTGGAGAACATTTTCCGCCACCGCGAGTCCGGCAAAAGCATGCAGCACGCCGCGGTGATCGGGAGCAGGGAGGTCGGGACGGCGATCATCGCCTCGACCCTGACCACGGTGGCCGTGTTCGTTCCCGTGATGTTCCTGAGCGGCGTGTCGGTGGTCACCTTCAAGCAGCTCGCCTACGTGGTTTCTTTCGCGCTCTTTTGCTCTCTGATCGTGGCGCTGACAATCGTGCCGGTGCTGTGCTCAAGGTTCCTGCGGCCGGGAGTGGGGGGCGGGCGCCGGATCCCGGTCGTTAGCGCGCTTTCGGATGCGGCCGGCCGCTGGCAGGACGGCCTGGCGGCTATGTATGGCCGAAGCATCGGCTGGGCCTTGGATCATCGCTGGAGCGTGGTTGGCACGGCGCTGGCGCTGTTGTGCGGCGCGGCGCTGATGGTCCCGCTGGTCGGGGTCGAGCTCAGTCCCGAGCCGGACGAGGGCGAGGTCCGGGTGGATGTCGAGCTGGAGCCGGGCACGCGGGTCGAGGTGGTCGACAACATCATGCAGCAGCTCGGGCGCATCGTGCGGGCGAACGTCCCCGAAGTCCGGAACGTGATGATCCAGTCGGGGTCGACGGGCTTCTCGCGCACCTCGGCGCAGCACACGGGCGAGATGCGGATCCGCCTGGTGGAGCACGATCAGCGCCGGCGCAGCGCGAAAGAGATTGCGGCGGCGATCCGGCCGAAGATGTCGATCTACCCCGGCATGACGGTTCGCACGCGGATCAGCGGCGGCATGTTCATGCGCAGCAGCCGGACGGGCAGCTCCGGGGGCGACCGGCTGCAGGTGGAGGTCCGCGGCCACGATCTCGCGACGCTGGAGAAGCTGGCGCAGCAGGTGCGCACCGCCATGGCGACAATCCCGGGAGTACCTGAGGTGCAAGTGAGCCGCCAACCCGGCATGCCCGAGATGCTGATCAGCGTTGACCGGCTGAAGGCCTCCACCATGGGGCTGAACGTGTCCGACATCGCCGACGCGATGGAAACGGCGATCGGCGGGCGGCGCACCTCGATGTACCGGCAACAGGGAGATGAGTACGACATTCTGGTGCGGTTGCAGGAGCAGGACCGCATCAATCTCTCGCAGGTGGGCCAGATCCCGCTGGCTACGCCGACAGGGGAGACCATACCCGCGCAGACGGTGGTACAGATGCGGCGGCAGGAAGGCCCGGTCTCGATCGAGCGCGCCGACCAGGAGCGCATCATCACCGTGGCGGGGACGGTGGGCGACCGCGACCTGGGCAGCATCGTGGGGGAGCTCGACGAAAAGTTACGCGCCATCCCGCGGCCGCCCGGCTTCGAGTTTAAATATGGCGGCGAGTATGAGGAGCAGCAGGAGGCGTTTCGCGAGCTGACCTTCGCGGCCATTCTGGCGATCGTGCTTGTCTACATGGTGATGGCATCGCAGTTTGAATCGCTGCGCGATCCTTTCATCATTCTTTTCAGCATTCCCCTGGCGGCCATCGGGGTGATCTCGATCCTGGTGCTGACGCAGACGACCTTCAATATGCAGGCGTTTCTCGGTCTGATCATGCTGGCCGGAATCGTGGTGAACAATGCGATCATCCTGATCGACTACACCAATCAACTGCGGCGCGACCACGGCTATTCAGTGCGCGAAGCGGTGGTGACGGCCGGCAGCCGGCGGCTGCGCCCGGTGCTGATGACCACGGCAACGACGGTGCTTGGGCTGCTTCCAATGGCGCTCGGGGTGGGCGAAGGCTCGGAACTGCAGGCGCCGCTGGCGAGGGTCGTGATCGGCGGGCTCAGCAGCTCGACGCTGATTACGCTCATCCTGGTACCGGTGGTGTACGCGATGTTCGAGGCGCGCACCGAGAAGGCGGTGGCGCGCGACGCGGTGGTCCCGCACGGAATGCAACCTGCCGAGACGCACGGGGATTAGCCGGCCGTGCGGCGGCGCCAGATATCGACGAGCGCCACGGTAAGCGCGAACACCACCGGTCCGAGGATCAGTCCCGAGGCGCCGAAGGCCATCAGCCCGCCCAGGACGGAAAAGAACACGGCCAGCGTGTGCATGCGCATGCGCTGACCGACAATGTAGGGGTAAACGAGGTTGTCAATGAGGGCCACCGGACCCAGCCCCCAGCCGGTGAGGATCAGCGCTTTCGTCCACGATCCGTGAAGTCCGAGCACGAGGGCCGCGGGCGCCCACACAATGAAGGTGCCGAGATTGGGTACGGTCGCGAGCACAGTCATGACCACGCCCCAGACCACGGGCGCGGGCAGGCCCAGGATCCAGAACATCATTGCGACGAGCGAACCCTGCAGGGCCGCCACGCCGATGGTGCCGTAGACGGTCGCCTTGATCGTATCCTCCACGCGCTTGAAGACCTGGTCGGCTTCTCGCGGCGAGAGCGGCACCACGGATTTGAGCACCCGGAGCGTGCGGGCCCGGTCGCGGAAGAAGAAGAACAGGGTGAAAATCGTGACCAACAGCAGCACAATGCCCCAGATCCAGCTTTTCACCCATGTGCCGAGACGGCTGCTCACCCCCTGGGCAAGCGTTTGCGCGCTGTCTCGCAGATCCACGCGGGAGGCCACGAATTCCACGGCTCTGCCGATCACGGGGGCTTGGCTCGCGCTTCGCTGCCACTCGCCGCTCTCGAGCTGCGCCTGCACTTTCCCATAGCCTTCAACGGCCTGCGTGACCAGCTCGTGGCCGACAAACACCGCGGGCAGAACCAGCGCGATGGTGACGACGGCCACAGCCAGACCCGCGGCGAAGTCGCGGTTGGCGATGCGCCGCTCAAACCAGAGATGGATCGGATGGCCAATAATTGCCAGCGTCAATGCCCAGGCTACGGCGGGGAGAAACGGCTGCAAGATCCAATAGCACAGCCCCAGGGCTGCTACTGTCGCGACCAGCAGCGCGATGGTGAGGACGCGCTCTTTGGGGAAGGTTTGGGGATCGTAGGTGCGCGCGGCGGCGGCCTCACGGGCCGACGTCTTGATCTCAGGCGCCGCCGTTTCCTTTGTCCTGCTCATACAGTTCTCACAGTGACCCCCTCTCAATAGATGCGATTCGCCCGGCAATCTGGTCTGGAGAATGCGGCTGCGGGGCGTGCGTGGGACGGAAGAAAGCATGCAATCACGAGGTGGGCGGGGCTGTCTATAGAATGCGATGCGCAGTGCCGCCAGCCTTCCTAACGGACATCCCATACACCCGGCGCTGGTCCCGTTTCCGCTCGCGCTCTTCTACGCCGCGACCGTCGCCGACCTGGCCGGGCGACTTGCAGGGTGGCAAGGCTGGTGGGCGGCGGCGGGGACAATCGAGATTGCCGGCGTCGTCACGGGGCTGGTGGCAGCCGTCCCCGGGCTGATCGACTACTTCAGGACCGTGCCGCCGAACAGCTCGGGCAAGAAGCGTGCCACCAGGCACCTGCTGGCGAATGTCTCGGCGATGGGGATGTTCTTAGCCGCCTGGATGGCGCGGCCAGCCGATCCAAGCGCGCCGCCGGGAGTCGCAGTCATTGGGCTGGAAGTGCTCGGGACGGTGCTGGTCAGTGCCGGGGGATACATCGGCGGTACGCTGGCCTACCGCAACCAGATCGGGGTCGATCACCGCTATGCCGGGTCCGGCAAATGGAGGGAGGCAACGATCGAGCAGACCTCGGGTGAACTGGTGGTAGGCAAAGTGGATGAGCTGGAGCCGAACCAGATGAAGCTGCTGCGCGTCGGGGGGCGCAGAATCGTGCTCGGCCGCACCGAAGAGGGCTACGTAGCCTTCGAGGATCATTGTACGCACAAAGGCGGGTCGCTGGCGGGTGGAACAGTGATCTGCGGAACAGTCGCGTGCCCGTGGCACGGGTCGCAGTTCGACACGAAGACGGGCGCCGTGAAAGCGGGGCCCGCCGGCAAGCCGGTGAGTACCTACGCGGTGGAGTGCCGAAACGGTGAAGTGCGGCTGAGGCTATGAAACCGCGGGATGTCACCGGGGATCAAAACGGGAGGACGTTCATGGCTCGCAAGAACTCTAAACCTCCGGCGGTCGCCAGCGAGATGTCGCCGGCGCGCAATCTCCCTGACGCCGCCAATGCCGACAGTTCCCTGCAAGGCTACGCAGCAGTGCAGAGAGCAGGCGATTACGACAAGATCGCACGGCGCGCCTACGAGCTTTGGGAGGAGCGGAACCGCAACGGCGAGACCGGCGATGCCGACGGTGACTGGTTCCGCGCCGAATCCGAAGTGTCCCGCAGGCGCATCCAGGCCGCCTGACGCGGCGGTATCCTGAACGCACGCCTACTGATCCGCAAATCTCACTAGCGCTCTCCTCGCGAAAGTCCGCGGGGGAGGGTGCCGCGCCCGCGCGCTTGGCTCGACGCACGGTCAAGTACGCCCGCGGGGGCGGCGACCCGCGGGCGCCTGGCGGGCCGCGCTGTGACGCATGGAAGCTGAAATTCAGGATTCTCTGGATCGGGTCCGCGGCTGGCTCGCCGGAGCGCGCCATGCATGCGCGCTCACCGGCGCGGGCATCTCGGCCGAAAGCGGGATCCCGACCTTCCGCGGCGCAGGCGGATTGTGGCGGCAGTTTCGGGCCGAAGAGCTGGCGACTCCGCAGGCATTCGCGAGGGACCCGCGGCTGGTTTGGGAATGGTACGACTGGCGGCGCGGAATCGTGGCCGGTGCGCGGGCGAACCCGGGACACCATGCGCTGGCGGCGCTCGAGTCACGCCTGCCCCGCTTCACCCTGATCACGCAGAACGTGGATGGCCTGCACCGGCGCGCGGGCAGCCGCAATCCCATCGAACTGCACGGCAGCATCTGGAAATTGCGCTGCACGCGCTGCTCGCGCGAGCACGGCGATGATCGCGTACCTTTGCCTCACTTACCGCCGCACTGCGATTGCGGCGGGCTGCTGCGGCCGGGCGTGGTGTGGTTTGGCGAGGGTCTCGAGCCTGAAGTCTGGCATAATGCTCATGAGGCGGTTCGCTCCGCGGATCTGCTGCTTGTCATCGGCACATCGGCTGTTGTGTATCCGGCCGCGTCGCTTGCACCGCTCGCCAGGGCCTCGGGCGCTCGGGTAGTCGAAATCAACGCCGGCGAAACTCCGCTTACGGCAGCGGTAGACTGCACGCTCCGCGGCCTTGCGGGAGAGATTCTGCCGCGACTGGCGCAATGAGGATCTGCTACATCCACGCGTTCTCGGGAATCAGCGGCGACATGACCGTCGGCGCCCTGCTCGATGCCGGCGCCGATTTCGCCGCGCTGGCCGAGGCGCTAGCTTCGCTCGGCACGGGCGCTTCGTTTCGGGTCGAAAAGACGCGGCGGCGCGGGATCGCGGCGAGCAAGTTCTACGTTGACGGGGGCGAGGCGCGCGGCCACCGGCACTTGCCGCATATCACCAGGATGATCGAGGAATCCGGCTTGCCGGATCGCGTGAAGCGGGACGCGGTGGCCGTGTTTCAGCGGTTGGGTGAAGCGGAAGGAAAGGTACACGGCACGCCAGTGGAAAAAGTACACTTTCACGAGGTCGGCGCGGTCGATTCGATCTGCGACATCGTCGGCGCCTGCTTCTGCCTGGATGCGCTGGGCATTGAGGCTATCTACAGCTCAGCCGTCAATGTCGGCAGCGGGACGGTGAACACGGAGCACGGCGTAATGCCGGTGCCCGCGCCGGCGACGGCGGAACTGTTGCGCGACAAGCCCGTGTACTCGCGGGGCCCGGCGCTCGAGCTCACGACGCCTACGGGCGCGGCGCTTGCCGTGACCCTCGCGAGCGGGTTCGGCGCGATGCCGCCCATGTCGATCACGGCGGCCGGCTACGGAGCGGGCGACTACGATTTCCCCGAGCACGCGAACGTGCTGCGCGTGATGGTGGGCGAGGCGCAGCGGGTGAGCGAGGCCACCACGGTCGCCGTCATCGAGTCGAATATCGACGACGCCAGCCCGCAGGTGCTCGGGTACGCGATGGAGCGGCTGCTCGAGGCGGGCGCCCTCGATGTCACTCTGACGCCGCTGGTGATGAAGAAGAACCGCCCGGGCACGATGATCACGGTTATCGCGCAAGTGGAAGACCAGGAGAGGCTCGCGCAACTGCTGCTCGCCGAGACTTCGAGCCTGGGGCTGCGGCTCTACACGGCCGAGCGGCGCGTGCAGGCGCGCGAGTTCGTCGAGATGGAGACGCCGCATGGGCGCGTGCGCATCAAGGTGGCGGCCTCCGGCTCGTTCACACCGGAGTACGAGGACTGCCGGCGGATCGCCGCGGAGAAAGGTCTGCCGCTGCGCCAGGTGATGCACGAGGCGAGCCTGGCGTATTTGAAATCGATCCGATGAAATACTACTTGACCACTCCGATCTATTACGTCAACGCGGCGCCGCACATCGGGCATGCCTATACGACCATCGCCGCCGACACCATCAAACGCTTCAAGACGCTGCAGGGCCACGAGGCCGTGCTGACGACGGGGACCGACGAGCACGGCCAGAAGATCGAGCGCGCCGCGCGGGCCGCGGGCAAAACGCCGCAGGAGTTCACCGATATCATCGCCGGCGAGTTTCGCGAGCAGTGGCGGGCGCTCGATCTCGGGATCGACCGGTTCCAGCGCACCTCGAGCCCGCAGCATCACGCGGTGGTCCAGGACCTGTTTCTGCGCTGCCAGCAACGCGGCTACGTGTACAAGGGCTCCTATACCGGGCAGTATTGCGTGTTCGACGAGCTCTACGCGAACGAAGCGCAGCCGGGCGATCCGTGCCCGCTGTGCGGCCGGCCCACGGAGACCGTCACCGAAGAGAATTACTTCTTCCGGCTGTCCGCATTCGAGGAGTCGCTGCTCCGGCTCTACCAAGAGCAGCCGCAGTTCATTCAGCCGGAGAGCCGCCGTAATGAAGTGATGGCGTTCGTGCGGCAGGGCCTGAGCGATCTTTCGATCAGCCGGACTTCGATCCAGTGGGGGATACCGGTCCCGGGCGACGACAAGCACGTGTTCTATGTGTGGTTCGACGCGCTCACGACATACATGAGCGCGGTCGAGGGCGAGGACCTGTGGCCGGCGGATCTGCATCTCATCGGCAAGGAGATCGTGCGTTTCCATGCGATCTACTGGCCGGCGTTCCTGATGGCCGCCGGGCTGCCGCTCCCGAAGCGCGTGTTCGCGCACGGCTGGCTGCTGTTCGAGCAGGACAAGATGAGCAAGTCGCGCGGGAACATCGTGCGCGCTACGCCCATCCAGCAGGTGATGGGGGTTGACGCGCTGCGCTATTTTCTGTTGCGCGAGATCGTGTTCGGGCAGGACGGCAACTTCAGCTACGACGCGCTCGTCGGCCGCTACAATTCCGACCTGGCGCACGGGCTGGGCAACCTGGCGAGCCGCACGCTGAGCATGATTCACCAATACCGGGATGGTTACGTGCCGGACGCGGTGTCGGATTCCGAGATCGCGGATGTGGCTCGCGAGACCATTGCGCGGACCATCAAGACATTCCACGATTTCGAGTTCTCGCGCGGGCTGGAGGCGGTGTGGGGGCTGATTTCCGCGGTCGACAAATATATCGTCCGGCAGGCGCCGTGGGCGCTGGCGAAGAAGCAGGGCGACGACGCGCAGGCGGCGCTCGAATCGACGCTGTATACAGCCGCCGAGGCCCTGAGGATCGTATGCGTACTGCTGTGGCCGGCGATCCCCGGCTCGACGCGGCGCATCTGGCGGCAGCTCGGGATGCTCCAGCCGATTGAGGCGGTGCGGTTCGAAGAGCTGACCTGGGGGCAGTTGCCGGCCGGACAGCGCGTCGAGCGAGTCTCCGCAATCTTTCCGCGCATCGATGCGCAGCAGGCCATCCCGCGCATGCGCGAGCTGGAAATCGAGGAAACCCTGCGGCAGGCGATACTGCTGGGCAAGCCGGCCGGATCCGTGCCCCCGCCCCCGGCCGCCGAGGTAACCGCGGAGCGTGAGACGCCACCGCCCGCACCGATAGCGGAGACGATAACGATCGATGAATTCGCCAGGGTGGACCTGCGGGTGGGCGTGGTGCTGAGCGCGCAGCCGGTGAAAGGCGCCGACAAGCTGCTGCACCTCCAGGTGGATCTCGGCGAGCCGCAGCCGCGCAGCATCGTCGCGGGCATCGCCAAGGCTTACGCGCCCGAGAGCCTGGTGGGCCGGAAGGTGGTGATCGTCGCCAACCTGGCGCCGCGCAAACTGAAAGGCATCGAATCGCAAGGCATGATCGTGGCGGCGTCGGTCGAAGGCGGCTGGCCGGTGCTCGCGACATTTGCCGAGGACATCCCGGCCGGGGCGCGGCTCAAATGACGCTGGTCGATTCGCACTGCCATCTTGATGATGAGCAGTTCGATGCCGACCGCGAGCAGGTGATCGATCGTGCCGCCGAGGCGGGTGTGGCGCGCATGGTGGTGATTGGGACGGGAGATGGTCCTCCCGATCTCGAGCCCGGCATCCGGCTGGCCGAGCGATTCCCTGCCGTATCCGCGACCGCCGGCGTACACCCGCATCACGCATCCAAGGCCGATCGCGACACGCTGCCGCGGCTGCGGGAGCTGCTGCGGCATCCGAACGTGATCGCGCTGGGCGAGATCGGGCTGGATTATCATTACGACTTCTCGCCTCGTGACGTGCAGATGCGCGTGTTCCTGGAGCAGTTGGAGCTGGCGCGGGACGCGGGCAAGCCGGTCGTGATCCACACGCGGGAGGCCTGGCAGGACACGTTCGAGACTCTGGAGCGGCACTGGAAGGGGTCGAACCAGCCCTGCATTTTCCACTGTTTCACCGGCGGGCCCTCCGAGATCCGGCGGGCACTCGAGTTAGGAGCCTGGATCAGCTTCGGCGGCGTGGTCACTTTCCCGAAGGCAGTAACCGTGCAAGAAGCGGCGCGGCTCGTGCCGCGCGACCGGCTGCTGATCGAGACCGATGCGCCCTATCTCGCGCCCGTCCCGCACCGGGGTAAACGCAACGAGCCCGCGTTCGCCGTCCACACGCTACGCAAGCTGGCCGAGCTGCGGGGCGAAGATGCCGGGGAGCTGGCCGCCGCCACGACCACCAACTTTGCACGATTGACGGCAGGGTAGACGGCGCCCTGGTCGTGGGTGGCCAGGAGCAGTATAGAGCATCGCGCACCCCTCAGAAGTGCAGGCCGCCGCTGCACAGGAGCACCTCGCCCGTCACGTAATCGGAGAGCGGGGAGCAGAAGAAAAGCACCGCTCCCGCGGCTTCGTCCGGCGTTCCAGCCCGCTCGAGGGGGCACGTCTGCCGGATGGCCTCGAGGGCCTTCGGCTGAACACCCACCGCGATCTTGCGGCCCGCGATGTCGATGCTCGCGTCGCCGGAAAGCGCCTGCGTGAGGCGCGTCTCGATGAGGCCGAAGCCGACGGCGTTCACATTGATGTTGTAGCGGCCCCACTCCTTGGCGAGCGTCTTCGTCAGGCCAATAATGCCCGCCTTTGCCGAAGAATAGCCCGCCTGGCCCGGATTGCCGTCGGTTCCCGAAATGGACGTGATGTTGACCACCTTGCGCATGACCCGGGGTCCCTCCGCCAGCTCGCGTTTCGCGGTCTCGCGGAGGTATGCAGAGGCGGCACGCAGGATGCGGAAGGGCGCGGTCAAGTGGACGGCAATCATGGCGTCGAACTGCTCGTCGGTCATTTTCTGGATGACGTTGTCCCAGGTGTAGCCGGCGTTGTTGACAATGATGTCGATCGAGCCGGACGCCGCGAGGGTGGCATCGACGAGTTGTTGGGGAAAGGCGGGATCTGTCACGTCGCCGGCGAGCATGGCGGCTTGGCCGCCGCTCGACCGGATCAGGCCGGCCGTCCCGGCCGCCGGCTCGCTGTCAAGATCGTTGACCATGACGGCGGCGCCGGACGCGGCGAGCCGCAGTGCGATGGCGCGTCCGATTCCTCGTCCCGCGCCGGTCACCAGCGCCGACTTACCATCGAGCGAAAAAGGCACACTGGATTTGTAGCACAGCCGGAAATTGCCCGGGCGCTGCCCGCGGTTCTCACCGGAATCGACCGGCGCATCCCGCACGAGCGGGGCTTTAGCTCGCCTCGGCGCCGTCTCTGTGGCGCGCGCCCGCACCGTGGTTGCTTTGGGTCCGCGATATGATTGAACCGCGATGAGGTTCGAGGTGATCGCGGGCGCGGCGCTCGTATGCGCCGCCGCGCTCGGCTCCGGCAGAGAGACGGAGCGTGTTGTCGTTTTCAATGATGATGGCGGGTGGTCGTGGTTCCAGGATGAGCGTGCGATCGTCGATCAAGGCAGGCTGATCATCGGGTCGGTTGCGGCAGGCGTGTCCGATCCTGCCCGCCGCGGCGATATCGAGGTGACCAGCTATGACCTGGCGAGCGGCGCGATCACACGGGCCGAGCTGCACGACCAGCTCGCATCCGGCAAGTCGGCATACGACGATCACAATTCGCCGGCGCTGCTGGTGCGTCCCGACGGGCGGCTGCTCGCGGTCTATTCCAAGCACGGGCCGGAGAACAGGTTTTATTGCCGCGTCACCGAGCGCCCGCACGAGGGCCGGTCATGGCGGCCCGAGCGCCCGTTCGTGCCGAGCGAAACCTCGCGCATCACGTATTCGAACCTGCACCGGCTCAGCCGCGAAGGCCGGATCTACAACTTCTTCCGCGGGCTGGACAACAGTTTCAAGCCGTCCTACGCCTGGTCGGAGGACGAAGGCGAGAGCTGGAAGGCGGGGAACGTGTACATCGACGTCCCCACCCGGTTCAAGCATCGGCCGTACGTGAAGTATGCATCGAACGGCGCGGACACGGTGCATATGTTCTACACCGACGGCCATCCGCGCAACTTCGACAACAGCGCGCACCATATTTTTTATCGCGGCGGCAAGCTGCATACGTCGGACGGCAAGGTGATCCGCGGCCTGGCCGAAGGGCTGAAGCAGCCCGAGGAGGGCACACGTGTTTTCCAGGGCGATGCGAACAACGTCGCCTGGGTGAGCGACATTCACCTCGACGGCGCGGGCCGTCCCTACGTCGCGTATTCCGTCCAGAAGGACTCGGCCGGGATTCCGCCGCGGCAGGGCGGCGAGGACCATCGCTACCGCTATGCGCGCTGGGACGGCTCGAAGTGGCAGGACTTCGAAATTGCCCATGCCGGCCGGCGGCTGTATCCCGGCGAAGACGACTACACGGGCAACATCGCGCTCGATCCGCAGGACCCGAACACGGTTTATATTTCGGCCGACGTCGATCCCCGCACGGGGCAGCCGCTCGCGAGCGCCGCCGATCACAAACGGCACTACGAGATCTTCCGCGGCGCGACCCCCGACGGGGGACGGAGCTGGGCCTGGACGCCGCTGACGCGAAATTCCAGCGCGGATAATATACGGCCAATCGTGCCTATCTGGAAGAGCGATCAGGTGGCGGTGATCTGGCTGCGAGGCACGTACCGGGCCTACACGGACTATGATCTGGATGTGGTGGGCGTAATTCGCAGCCGCAAGTAGGCGGCCGGCCGGCCGGCGGCGACCGTCGTATTCGCGC
>JACOTZ010000297.1 GCA_016178155.1 Acidobacteriota bacterium | reverse complement strand
TCCGCATCGCCAACATCGAGGCCGGCGCCTTCTACGTCGCCGAGCGCAAGCTCGATTCCGACCTTCAGAAACGGTTCAGCGACGCCTCCACTCCCACCCGCCAGGCTCTCCTCTTCCGCGCCGACTGCTATGACCAGGGCGTCCTCATGAAGGCCTCCGCCTACGATGCCCGCGTCGATTTGGCTTTGTTTCGTACTCTGCGCCGGCTCGATCAGCTCGAGCCCGATCCCCACTGGACCGAACCTACGGAAGACCTCGCCCCGCCCCAGCCGCCCGAGGACTCCGCGCCGCCCCCCGAGCCGGCAACTGCCGCCGATTCAGCCGCATGGCAGCCCACGCCCGAAGTCGGCGGAACGAACCCATTCCCAAAATCGGACACCCGGCGCCCCGTCTCGTGCCGGTCGCGAACCGTCTCAGCCGGCACGCCTCGCGGGCCGTGCCGCGGGCGTCCGCAACCTGAAAACCAGTCAGAAATGGAAAGCTTTCGCGGCCCCGTCCAGCGCGTGGCCCGAGGCACGGCGCAAGGGCCGCGAAGATCGCCGCACGCTTCCAGGACCCTGCGGGCGGCGGCCTCCGGTCGCGATAGACTGAAGCCCATGGCCCTCGATCTCGCGACGATCCTTCCTTGCCGCGGCGGCCGGAACCACGCCCGCGCTATTGCTCGGGCAAAAGACAGCGGCCGCTCGGCCCAATGTACTCTTCATCGCGTCCGACGATCTGCGCAACGCGCTCGGCTGCTACGGTCATCCGATTGTCAAGTCGCCCAACCTCGACCGTCTCGCCGCCCGCGGCGTGCGCTTCGACCGCGCCTACTGCAACTTTCCTCTCTGCGGCCCGAGCCGGACGTCGCTGCTCAGCGGCATGCGTCCCGACACCACCAGAATCTGGGCCAACCAGGTCGCCGTGCGCGACACGCTCCCTGACGTTGTCACGCTGCCCCAGGCCTTCCGGCGCAGCGGCTACCTGTCGGCGCGCTACGGCAAGATGTACCACATGAACGTGCCGGGCTCGGTCGGCACCAACCTGTGGGATGACCCCGAATCGTGGGACCTTGCGGTGAGCCCGCCGGGGCTTGAGAACAAGACGCCGGGCCCGGGCCGTAACATCACGCCCGGGCACAGCGCCGGCAACGCGCTGCACTATATTCCCTTTTCGGGCGACGGCCGCAACCAGGCGGACACGCTCGCTGCCGAGCGCGCGATCGAGACCATCGATAAGAATCCCAATAACCGCTGGTTCCTCGCGCTCGGTTTCTTACGGCCGCACGTGCCCCACGTCGCACCCGCGAAGTTCTTCGATCTCTACCCGCTGTCGAAAATGGATCCGGTTCTGAACCCGTCTAACGATCGTGACGACATTCCGCTGGCGAGCGAGCGCGTCATTCTCGACCGCGGCAACGACATGGGCATGACCAGCGACCAGGATAAGCGCGAGGCGCTCCGCGGCTATTACGCGTCCATTTCCTACATGGACTCGCTGGTTGGCCGCGTGCTCGACCACCTGGAGAAAGCCCGGCAAATGGACAACACCGTGATCGTCTTCTGGAGCGATCACGGCTGGCATCTCGGCGAGCATTTCCGCTGGCAGAAACGCAGCCTGTTCGAGGAATCGGCGCGCGTTCCGCTCCTGGTGGCGGCGCCCGGGCGAAAGGGCAACGGCACTCCATCACGGGCGCTGGTGGAGTTGGTGGATCTCTATCCCACCATCGCCGGGCTGTGCGGAGTCAAGGCTCCCGATGATCTTGAAGGGCAGAGTTTCGTGCCCGTGCTCGACCGTCCTGGTATGCGGTGGAAGACGGCGGCCTTCACCCAAGTGTCGGGGCCGAACGGAATCGTGGGCCGTTCGGCGCGAACGGACCGCTATCGCTACATACGCTGGGCCGGTCCGCATCCCGGCGAAGAGCTATACGACGAGGAGAACGATCCGCGCGAGTTCACGAATCTCGCTCGTAATCCGAAGCAGGAAAGCGCTCTGACGCGGATGCGCGCGGTGCTCGAGGCCGGCTGGCGGGCGGCTCGGGCGAAGCCGTAGGCCGCCGCGCCGGCCGCGGTTCGGCGGGCCGGGAGACCGGGCCACCGGGCTCCGCGCATCCGCGCGGGCTTCTCAGAGCAACCTGACCGGCTGCTCCGTCTATTTTTTCTTTTTCTTTGCGGTCTCGGCTGCCGCCGCCTCTTCCGCCTGCACGCCGGGGGCGGCCGAATCGACCGAGGACAGCACGGCGTTGAAAAGCTCCTGCTTCTTCAAGTCTTTTTTCGAAGGCGGAATTTGCGCCTTCAGGTAATTGTGATCGTGGTAGCAGGAGCGGCAACGGACCTTGGCCACTTCGCCGTTGACGATGGATACGATGGAGTGATTCGTGATCCGTTTGCACTTGATGCAGTAGTCGTCGACCACGTCGCCCAAGCGCAATTCGTTCGGGAACGTCTCCATGCAGCTTTTGGGCAGTATATCAGACCAGGCACGCGAAGATGCGATGCGAGAATTAACGTTTGAAACGCAAACGCGTCCGCCTTGTCGTGGCTTCCGTGCTGCTGATCGCGAGCGCGGCGGGGGCGGGCGGGATCCTGCTTTACCGGCACAATGCGGCGCGCCAGAAAGCGCAGGCGAAGCCACAGCAGCCGGCCGCGGTCTTTCAGGGTGATGAAGTCAGCCTCGAGGGCACGATCCAGGCGCGGAATATTGTGCAGGTGGAGGCGCCGATCGAGGGCAAGATCCAGGAATTTCACACGGCGAGCGGCGAGGAAGTCTACGAAGGGCAGCTGCTGGTGAAGATCCGCAGCGAGTCCCTGGAAGGGCAGTTCGAAGCTGCGACGGCGGCGGCCGAGCGGGCGCAGTCGCGGCTGAACACGCTCGAATCGTCGCTGATCGCGGCACGGCTGGAGGACTCGCGCGCCCGGGCCGATGCGACACGGGCGCGGGGCGAGTTGGAGCGAGCGGATAAAATCTACCAGCGGCAGAAGCTGCTGGTGGCCGAAGGCGCCACGCCGCGGCTGGTTTTTGAGAAAGCCGAGAAGGAGTACCTGGCGGCCAAGGCCGAATTCGAGGCCACCGACACCCTGGCCAGGCAAGCCGAGGAGCGCACCGAGTCGCTGCGCAAGGACCTCGAGACGGCGCGCCAGGCGCTTGACGAGAGGAACCGTGAGCTCGAAGAGGCCCGAGCCGACGCGGCCGCCGGCGAAGTCCGGTCGCCGGTGGACGGCATCGTGGTGGCGCGGTACGGCGAGGTGGGCACCGATGTGAATCGCTCGATCAAGGACCTGTTCCGGATCGCCACCGACCTGGGCGCGCTCGAAGTGACCGCGGAGCCGCCTCCGCCCGTGCTGGCGCGGATCGAGCGCGGGCAGCGCGCGCTGGTGACAGTCGCCGAAAACCCCGACCCGCTCGCGGGCACGGTCAAGGCCATCGAGGCAGGCCGCGTTATCATCAGTTTCAGAAATCCGAACCCGCTGGTGAAGCCCGGGTTGAGCGCGCAGGTGCGGATCCGCTTCTGAGCCGTTGCGCGGTTCGGGTAAGGTCCTTTCCAAATGCAATTCCTACGAGACTCACTGACCGAAGTCATCACGCAGACTTCGACCAATCTTCCTCCCGACGTGCGCGCCGCGATGGCGCGGGCACTGGAGCGGGAGATGCGCGGCACGCAATCGGCGCAGGCGCTGAGCATCATCGCCGGCAACATCGACACGGCGTGTGACGATGAAGGGCCGATCTGCCAGGACACGGGCATGCCGACGTTCGTCGTGCACACGCCGGTCGGCGTCAACCAGATTCGCATCAAGCAGGCGATTCGCGAGGCGGTGGCGGAGGCGACCCGGTGCGGGAAGCTGCGCCCGAACTCGGTGGATTCCATTACCGGCCGGAACAGCGGCGATAATCTCGGGACGGAGACGCCGGTGATGCACTTCGAGCAGTGGGAAGAAGACGAGATCGAAGTGAAGCTGGTGCTGAAGGGCGGTGGCTGCGAGAACAAGAATATCCAATACTCGCTGCCGTGCGCCCTGGACCACCTGGGTCGCGCCGACCGCACGCTCGAGGGGGTGCGCAAGTGCATTCTGCACGCGGTATGGCAGGCGCAGGGGCACGGCTGCGCGCCGGGCGCGCTCGGGGTGTGCATCGGCAGCGACCGCGCGCACGGCTACTTCCTCGCCAAAGAGCAACTGTTCCGCACGCTTGACGACGTGAATCCGGACCCGGTGCTGGCGAAGCTCGAAGCGGAGATCATGGAGGAAGCGAACCGTCTCGGCATCGGAGCGATGGGCTTCGGCGGAAATGTATCGCTGATCGGCTGCAAGATCGCGGCGGCGAACCGGCTGCCGGCGAGCTTCTTCGTCTCGGTTGCGTACGACTGCTGGGCCTTCCGGCGCCTGGGGGTGCGGCTGGATGCCTCGACGGGCGCGATTACGGGTTGGCTGTATCGCGACCCGGAGCGCGCGGTCGAGAAGATGGCGCGGTCCACGGGGTTGCCGCTGACCGGACGCGAGGTCGTGCTGGCCCCGCCGCTCACGGAAGCACAGGTGCGGGCGCTGCAGGTTGGCGACGTGGTGCTGATCAACGGCGAGGTCTTCACCGGCCGCGACAACGTGCATGCTT
>JACOTZ010000259.1 GCA_016178155.1 Acidobacteriota bacterium | reverse complement strand
GCAGGTCCGGAACTACATCCGCGAACAGGATGCGGAGGATGGAGCAGAGGGACAGTTCTGAAGCAAACCATAAGGCGCGCAACGCGCGACGCCTAGACCCATGGACCAACCGCCTTTGAGGCGGTCCAACTCATCAAGCCACCCGCTTCGCGGGGGGTGTCTGACTCTCTGACGATTCGAGTGATAAGATCGATCGCGTCAGGGCGTATGCCAAGATCTGAGAACCGTCGCTCATAATCATACTGATCGCCAGCTAATCTCAAATCGCCGTATTCTTGTGCGCTGCCCTGCCCTGCGCGGTAGCTCTGCCTTCTCCGCCACGCCTCGTTCCGCAAGACCCAAGCCGCCATTTGTCAGCGCACGCCCGTCACTCGCCCTCCGCATTCGGAAAAAAGTCGCCCTCCAGGATCGCCTTAGCGTTAAGATCGGGAACACCGACGAACCGGGAGCTTCTATAGTACTCTCTTAGGCGGGTTAGGTCTTCCATTACTGCGAGCCAAGGAACTGCATACGTTCGCGCGAGTTCCGCGAAGCGTGTGCTGTGTTCCTGGACTTGTGCGGCCGGAACATCCTCAAAATCACCTGCCGCGTCACCTTCGCGCTCAGGAGTCAGTTCTCCCAAACGGGCAGTTACAAACGCTGGGCGACCTCCTCGAAAGGCCAACGTCAGATTCACATAATAATACAGTCCCCATTGTGATCGTTGTAAGTTGACCAAAACCTGTCCATGCGGCAAGTTCTTACTCCAGGTGCTTGCTTGCCGCCGGTAGCCAAGTGGCTTAAGAATGTCGTCAAACGCTTTCAAAACAGCCTTCCTTACATGTGTGCTGCGTTGGGAACTACGGGACATATAGATCCAGTATAGTGGCCCAACCCGGCCCGTACACTTTTTCGTATTTGCTCTTGTAACAGGTGAGTTGCCTCATACCTCGAGCTCGACCAGTCGGACTATCCGGTTTCAGCTCCCGGATGATCTTGGTGACGAGATCGATAGCATCCACGCGAATACCGGGGACACGGGGATCTGTGTACTCAAACCGATATCGCGGTGGAAGCTGGTTTCTATACTCCTTGTGAGCTGCCCGGCCCCCCGGGTTGCCGCTGTTTCTCCTCGCGTGGGACATCCAAGCTGACACGCCTCATCAATCAGATCGAGCGCGGGATTGTGGACCCCGCCTGCGGCCTGCACCGCCAGGTCCAGCACCGACCAGGTCTTGTCCAGACAGCAGGCCACATCGTTTGCAATGTCCGCACCCCGCCGCACCTGCCCGAGCGTGCGTGACGCGATCCGCGTGTTCACCGGCCGTAGCGCCGTTTGTGTGGTGACCCCGCTAATCTGTGTCGCCTGCGCGTTCTCGATCGTGTTGGCGAACCCGCTCGGGTCGATCCGGTTCACCGGATCCGCGCCGGCGTACAGATAGCGGTGTAAACTTCCCGGCTGGTCTTCCTCCCCTTCATACGTGTCCGCCGTGACGAATCGCCCCACCTGCGGGCGGTACCAGCGCGCCCGCAGGTAGTACATGGCGAGCGAGGCGTCGTACCACTCGGCGCGGTAGAGCAGCGCATTCGGCGTCGAACCCGTGCGCGCGACTACGTTGCCGAACGCGTCGTAGGCGTAGGCGTCGGTCACCGCCCCGGCAGCGTCGGTCAACTGCCGCACGCTGCCGGTCGCGTCGTAGCCGTAGAAGTCGACCTGCCAGTTCGCACCTGCGATCCAGCGGCGCTGGCTGACCGGCTTCAGGCCGTAGCTGTACTGCCGGATCACCTGCCCGGCCATCACTTCCTCGACCACCTGCGGAAAGCCGGTCGGGCTCAGATCATCGACCAGCAACCGGATGGTCACGCCGCCTTCGGCCCGCGCCACCCGGTGGCCGTCGCCGTCATAGGCGAGCAGCACCGCGCCGCCCGCGCTCGCCAGCCGGTCCTCGAAGTCGTAGCTGTAGCTCGTGCCCCCGCTCGCCAGCGTATTGCCGTTCGCGTCGAAGCTGTCCCCGCTCATGCGGTCGTTAGCGTCGTAGCTGTGCGCCTGCGATCCCAGCGCCGCCAGCGTCGAGGCCAGCGACAGCCGGTTGCCCGCCGCATCGAGCGTGTAGCCGAGCGAGCCGTTGTTGGCCGCCGCCGGATCGCCCGCGATCGTCTCGCCCAGCAGCCGGTACACCGCGTCGTAGCCATAACTCGCGCTGCGCCCGTTCGCCTCCGCCGCACTTACTCTGCGGCTGAAAAACTGTAAGTGTACGCGTAATTCGCGAGCGCGCCCGCCGGCCCGGTTACCGCCACCGCGGTGGTACGGTCGCGATCGTCATAACTGTAGCCGTGCCGCACCCCGTTCGGGTACAGTACCGAGGCTACTTGCCCCGTCGCATCGTAACTGTAGCTGGTTGCGCCACCCGCCTGACTATCGGTAACGCTCGCCAGCCGGCTCTCTGCGTCATAGCCGTAGGCGACGTTCACCCCGCCGGCATTCGACGACGCCATCGACGTGACATTGCCCGCCGCGTCGTAGCCATAGCTGAGCGTGCCCTGCGGCGTCGCTTTCGCGCGCAGCCGGTCGCGGTTGTCATAGGTGTAAGTGCTGACGCCGGTCGCGTCCGTCATGCTCGCCCGCCGCCCGGTCGGCGTGTAGTTGAAGACAACCGCCGGCGCGCCGAAGCTCGCGTCCGGCGTCTTGCGCAGCAGCCGGTTGAGCGGGTCGTAAGTGTACGCGGCCGTCCTGCCGTTGAAATCGGTGCGCGACACGACGTTGCCGGCGGCGTCATACGAAAGTGTTTCAAACATTGCCAGCGGCAGCGTGCGTTTCGTGCGCCGGTTCAGCGCGTCGTACTCAAACGCCGTCACGCGCCCGCCTGCATCTGTCTGGCTGATCTTGTTGCCCGCCGCGTCATAGCCGTAGCGCGTGACCTGCCCGAGCGCGTTGGTGACCGAGATGAGCTGGCTCGCCGCGTCGTAGCCGAACGCCGCCGTCCGGCCCTCTTCGTCCGTCACGCTCAGCACCAGCCCCAGCCCGTCAACGGTGTTCGCCACGGTCCTGCCGCCCGGATACGTCGTTGTGAGTTGCCGCCCGCGCGAATCGTAGGTGTAGGTCGTGATACGGCCCTTCGCGTCGGTCATGCGAATGCGCTGGCCTTTCGCGTCGTAGCCGTAGGTGGTCGTGTTCCCGAGCGCGTCCCGCACGCTGGTCAGCCGGCCCGCGTCGTCGTAGCCGAACGTCGTGGTGTTGCCCAGCGCATCGGTCTCGGTCAGCCTGCGGCCGGCGGCGTCGTAGGTGTAACTCACGCTCGCCGCATCCGCCGTGCCGAACGCATAAGTCACCTTCTTGAGCTGGCCGGCGAGGTCGTACTCGTATTTCGTCGTGCGGCCCGACTGGTCGATTCCTTCAGTTTATTGCCCCGGAAGTCGTAAGTGTATTGGACCGTCGTCAGGTCCGGGTAGGTGATCCGCGTCAATCGATTGACCGAGTCATACGTGAAAGCGGTGCGCCGGCCGAGCGCGTCCACTTCCGCGGTCTTGTTGCCGGCGGCGTCGTACTCGAATCGAGTGATATTGTTCAGCGCGTCGCTCGCGGTCAGGCGGCGGCCCAGCGCGTCGTAAGTGTAGCCGGTGCGGTTGCCGCGCGGATCGGTCCGGCTGGTGAGCCGCCCGAGCGTGTCGTAAACGCTCGTGGTCGTCCGTCCGAGCGGATCGCCATAGCTGGTGCGGTTGCCGTAAGCGTCATATCCGTACGTGCTCGTGTTAGCGCGCGCGTCGCGCAGCGTCAGCGGCAGGCCCTGCGCGTTGTAAGTGAACGCGGCCACCTGCCCGAGCGTGTCGCTGATCGCCGCCAGGTTCGAGGTCGCGTCATCCGTGACGTTCTGCGCCTGCCCGAGCGGATTGGTCACGCTGGTGGGCCGGCCGAAGAAGTTGTACGCAGCGCTCCAGGTATTCCCCAACGGGTCCTTCACCGACGTCCGGAAGCCGTTCGCGTCGTACGCCGGCTGGTATGGCGAGACCGTGTCGGGGAAGCACAGGAAGCCCGCCTGCGAATTCACCAGCACCGGGCAGCCGTCGGCCGTCAGCGTGCCGTAGACACCGGGCTCGGCGATGGTGTAGGCCGGTCTGCTTGCTCCGCTTTCCGTCCCCGGCATTAGAGCGGCCAGCAGAAGGATCAATTCCAGCATGGCTATGTGATTGAGCACCGAAGTGTTGCGCGAGACATTGCGAGACATAGTGATGCGCGATTCGGAACTTCGTCCACCTCCGCGGGATTCAACGACCTATGCCCGGCAGCGGTTAATTAATCAACCTTTCAAAAGCCTCTGAGCGTCCAGGCTGATTAGGACGTGCCCGTCCAGAAGGCCCGACGCCTTAGCCCGTTTGATCGCGTCCATTGAATCCAGTGCGCCGAGCCAGGGCAGGCCATACCGTTCCAGCAAATGCTCGATCGTCTGGACTTTCTGTTCGACTTTGGTAATCTCGCGTTCCTGATCCTCATCAAACCACAGCGCTTCTTCGCATTGATAACGGTCGGGAACACGACGATCCAGGCGAGCCCCGATGTCTTCTCTCAAGGATTCGCCACGCGCGGGCTTGAGCCCGAGGCCCAAGTCAATATAGAAAGAGCACCCGAAGTTCGACTTGTACAGACTTATGAAACAGACACCGTGCTCATAGTCGCGCTCCCATTGTCCGCGATTCCAATGGAATCCGTGCCGCTTCAGCAACGCGCCAAGTCGCTGTTTTAGCAGATTGTTAATCCGGCGGCAACTAAGGTATGTAGAGGTCGAGGATTGTGGACCATTGACCACCGAACTTATCCTCCAGCTTCTTCTTATAGCACTGCAACTGCCGTGCACCTCGAAGTCTGCCTGTTGGGGTGTCTGGTTTTAGCTCTCTGATGATTCGGTTAACAAGGTCAACGGCATCCGGTCGTATGCGAAGATCTGGGAAGCGTTTTTCATAATCATACTGATCGCCAGCTAATCTCAAATCGCGGTATTTCTTGTGCGCTGCCCTGCCCTTCGCGGTAGCTCTGCCTTCTCCCCCACGCCTCGTCCCGCAAGATCCAAGCTGACACGCCTCGTCAATCAGATCGAGCGCGGGGTTATGTATTCCGCCTGCGGCGTGCACCGCCAGGTCCAGCACCGACCAGGTCTTGTCCAGACAGCAGGCGACATCGTTTGCAATGTCCGCCCCCCGCCGTACCTGCCCGAGCGTGCGTGAGGCGATCCGCGTGTTCACCGGCCGCAGCGCCGTTTGTGTGGTGACTCCGCTAATCTGTGTCGCCTGCGCGTTCTCGATGGTGTTGGCGAGCCCGCTCGGGTCGATGCGGTTCACCGGGTCCGCGCCGGCGTACAGATAGCGGTGTAAACTTCCCGGCTCGTCTTCCTCCCCTTCGTACGTGTCCGCCGTGACGAATCGCCCCACCTGCGGCCGGTACCAGCGCGCCCGCAGGTAGTACATCGCAAGCGAGGCGTCGTACCACTCCGCCCGATACAGCAGCGCATTCGGCGTCGAACCCGTGCGCGCGACTACGTTGCCGAACGCGTCGTAGGCGTAGGTGTCGGTCACCGCCCCGGCCGCGTCGGTCAACTGCCGCACGCTGCCCGTCGCGTCGTAGCCGTAAAAGTCCACCTGCCAGTTCGCACCTGCGATCCAGCGG
>JACOTZ010000258.1 GCA_016178155.1 Acidobacteriota bacterium | reverse complement strand
TCCACTTGGGCATGCCGACGCGTTTGATGTTGGCGTGCAGCGCTTCGGCGATCGGCTTGTTATAGTGCCCGGGCCAGGCGGCCCCCAGGACGCGCTCGCTCATCGTGGTGTCCGTCATCATGGCCGCTGCGTTCGCGATCTTCGTGCCAATCTCGTGCAGCGAGCGGATGGCTTCGTAGTCCCACTCGCGGAAGAAATACCAGACTGTGGCGCGCGGCGGCACGACGTTCGGCTGATCACCGCCGTGCGTGATGACATAGTGCGAGCGGTGGTCCGGGTGCAGGTGCTCGCGCCGGAAATTCCAGCCAATGTCCATCAGTTCGACGGCATCGAGCGCGCTGCGTCCCCGCCAGGGAGACCCCGCCGAATGCGCGCTGGTTCCGAAAAAGCTGTACTCGGTCGAGACCAGACCCGAGCCGTTCGCGCCGTAATGCGTAGTGAACGAGCTGTTGATGTGCGAGCTGAACATGATGTCGAGATCCCGGAACAGCCCTGCATTCACCATGTATGTGCGGCTGCCGAGCAGTTCCTCGGCGACTCCGGGGTAAACCCGCAGCGTCCCGGGAATCTTATATTTCTGCATCAGGTTCTTCACTACGATGGCGGCCGTGACGTTGACCGCCTGGCCGGCGTTGTGACCCTCGCCGTGACCCGGACCGCCCGGGATGAGCGGAGCATGATAGGCGACACCGGGCTTCTGCGAGGTCTCGGGCAAGCCGTCAATGTCCGCCATAAACCCGATCACCGGTTTGCCGGAGCCCCACTCCGCCACGAAGGCCGTCGGCATTCCGGCCATGCCGCGGGTGACTTTGAATCCCTCTTTTTCGAGCAGACCGGTCACGTACCCGGCGGTCTCCGTCTCCTGATAGCCGAGCTCGGAGAAGCTAAAGATGGAGTCGACCATGCGCTGCGTGAAAACCCGGCGCGCCTCCACCATCTCGGACGCGGCCTGCTTCAGCACGTCAGGCTGCGGCGTCTGGGCCGGAACGAGGCCGGCGGTCAACAACAGGAACAGCATTCGTCTCATAGGAACTCTCATTCGCAGGATCCACGGCAGCCGCGCCGCCCTGGTATTGCGGCCAGTGTGGCTCCAGCATACCGCTTGCTCACGCGCGCGGCTCGGAAGTGTCCATCCTGAGCCGCGACCGTGAGAAGGTGTGAAAAATTGATTTCGGGCCTCTTCTCCACAGGCTAACCGAATGCAAACATTGGAGGACGGAAATGGTTTTTTCGAATATTTCACACCTTCTGAGGGAGCGGTACTTGAATCTGAAGCGGGACAGCACGCTATACACCGCCGGCTCCTCCCAGGATTCGCTCAAAGTCGGGCCGCGTCAACCGCCAGAGTTGCCACTCGCGCATGTGGGTTGCGCCGAGGCGCTCGTAGAAATCGATCGCCAGCCGGTTCCAGTCGAGCACTGTCCACTCCAGCCTTCCATAGCGCCCGCGCTGGGCCTCGGCGACGCAGGCGGTAAACAGCGCATAGCCCACGCGCCGCTTGCGAAATTCAGGCAGGACGAACAGGTCCTCGAGGTAGAGCGTCGGCAGCGCCAGGAAGCTCGAGTATGTCTCGCAGGTGAAGGCGTAGCCTGCCGCCCGCCCCTCGACCTCGCCGAGCAGGCAGCGGATGCGCGGCCGCGGGCCGAAAACATCTTCGATGAGGCGCGCGCGCGCGGCCGCCTCGGGCGGCGCCAGGTGCTCGTAGGCGGCCAGCGCGTCCACCAGCCGGAGGATCTCGCCGGCGTCGGAGCGGCGGGCAAAGCGAACTACCGGGGCGTGGTTTTCGGCCATGCGATCTCGATTCCCTGCGACTGCAGCCGCGCCTGAAATTCGCGGAGCAGTTTCCCGTCGTTGCGGATGCGGCGCGGCGGATTCTTCGTCGCAGCCGCGTGCGCCGCGAGCGCGCCCGCCGATTCACCGATGTTCCACTCCACCGGGTGGAGCCGGTAACAGCCGTTGGTGATGTGCGTCGTCCCAAGATTTTTGCACGCCGGGATCAGGTTCTCCACGCGCTGCGGAATCAGCGCGCCTAGCGGGATCTGGAACGGCAGCGAGCTGATATCGATGTAATTGTCGCCGCCCGAGCTGGGATGCAGGTCGATGCGGTAGCTGCCGATCCCGGCCGAGTCCGGGAATTCCGCGGCGGCAGGGTGCCCGCGGGCCTGGGTGCCGACATGCAGTTCGGTGATGGTGAACTCGGCGCGGATGCGGCGCGACTCGCGGACATAGGGGTACTTGGAGAGACCGTCGTCGGTCCCGGTCTGGTCGCTCCGGAGGCGCAGGCCGCGCCAGCCTTGACCGCCGTCCGGCCGGGGCGCCTCGGTCTGCATCCAGTACAACAGAGACAGGCTGAGTTGTTTCGCGCGCGCCAGATGGCGGGCCGCCTCCTCGACGGAGACCTCGTGGAGGTTGCCGAGCCAGTAGTCATTCTGCGGCCAGTTCACGAGCGTGAGGTCGCTCCGGTACGCGCCGGGCGTGAAATGACTACGCCGTGCGATGCGCCGGTAGAGCCACAGGTTCAGCGGCTGGCCGCGGCTGCTTTCGTCCTGGCGGGGGTCGAAGAAAAGCTCGCGCTCCTTGAGCGTGACCGGGTTGCTCATCGACCAGCTCAGCAATTTGCCCGGCCACGGCGGCCGCAGCCGCGGCACGTAATCGCGCCAGAAGCCGTATTCGGCGGGCTTGTCGATCGTGTGGTCCTCACCGTCCAGGTAGTCGAGGGCGAAGCAGACGGTGAATGCCTGGATGTTCGCCGGCTGGGTTTCCTCCGGGGCGTGCGGCTCGCCGGTCTGCCGGCGGGATTCGAAGCCGGTGACGTATTCGGTTTTGCTGAGCGGGAGCAGGTCGCCCTGCTCGGTGGCGTCGAGGAAATACGCAGCGTGGATCGTGCGCTGCGCTCCGCTCTCGCTGGAGCGGACGGTGACGGCGCGCACGCGGTCGCCGGCCGCCTCAGCCGCCGCCGGACGGTGCCGGAGCAGCACCCGCAGTTGTCCGCCGCCGATCCAGGGAGCGAGCATGGCTTCGAGCACGGCGAGCGAGACCGGCGGCTCGTGCGTGAGGCGGGAGACGAGGCCGCCCCCGGGATTCAAGTGCGCGCGGGCGCGGATCTCGGGCGTGAGCGGGAAATGGCGGCGGTAGTAGTCGCGGACCCCATTGCGGTAGTCGCGGTAGCTCTGCGTGGCGCCGAACGATTCAATCCAGGGATGCTCGTCGGGCGGCACTGCCTGCGAGGTGAGCTGTCCGCCGATCCAGTCCGTCTCTTCGGTCATCACCACGCGCATACCGTTGCGCAGAGCCGCGAGCGCGGCCGCGCACCCTCCGACTCCCCCGCCGATCACGGCCACATCGCAGCCAAGTTCGCGCGCGGCCAGCAAGGGCGACGGCATGAGCTGCAGGAAGAGGCGGCGCGGGAGATTCATAGGTCCGAATGCGAAAGCGCCACCGCGGCGCCCCCGTAAATGCCGACTTCCGGGCCGAGCTCGGCGGGAACGATGGGAATTTCTTCCGCGAAGGGGTTGATCGTGCGCAGCGGCACGATCCGGCGCAGCCGCGCGAACAGGGGATCGCCGATGTTCGACATTCCCCCGCCAACCACGATGATGTCGGGGTCAAACAGGCTCACCAGGCTGCCCAGCCAGGCGCCCAGCATGAGCGCGATCTCGTCGAGTTGATCTTCGCTCAGCGCTTCGGCGCGCAGCCCGCGGCGCCGTAGCGCGGCGCCGGAGGCGAGCTGCTCGATGCAGCCGCGCGACCCGCACTTGCACGGCTCGGGGTAGCGGTAGTCGATGGAAACGTGGCCGGCCTCGGCGCCGAGACCGTGGCGGCCCTGGAAGATCTTGCCGTCCACGATCAGGCCGGCGCCGATACCCGTGCTGATTGTGAGGTAAAGGACGATGCCGCAGCCGCGCGCCGCGCCCATCCGCCACTCGGCGAGCCCGGCGGCGTTGGCGTCGTTTTCAATCACGCAGGGGACGTCGTAGCGTTCGGCCGCCATGCGGGCGAGCGACACGTCGCGCCAGCCGGGCATGTTCGGCGGGTTCAGCATCATGCCGGCGTGCGGATTGAGCGGTCCCGGCGCGGAGATGCCGATGGCGCGGACCGCGCCCGACCAGCACTGGTCGATGGCCGCGAACACCTGGCGCAGCGAAACTTCGAAATTCGGCTCTGGAAACGTGGGCACCATGACCGACTGCTCAATCGAGAGCCTGCCGCCGTCCGCGCGCACCCGCCCGCAGGCGGTTTTCGTGCCGCCAATATCGACTCCCATGAGGAGCATTACTGGTACGATAACATCGGATGGCGGTCATCACCTTCTCCGGCGCACCCGGCTGCCGCGTGGACGAGATGGCGCGCATTGCCGCCCAGCATCTCCAGTTTGAGTTCCTCAACGACGCGCGTCTGAGCGCCATGCTCGACGAAGAGTTCGGTCCCGAGATTCCCGACCGCGCCTACCCGCACGCAATCGCATCGCTGGTCACGCGGCTCGCCATGGAGCATCACCTTGTCCTTTCCACGCCGGACGCGGAGCTGGTGGTGGCGGATTTTCCCGCCTCGCTGTGCGTCAACGTGGTCGCGCCTGAGGCGAGCCGCGTCGGCGTCATCATGATCGACCGCGGACTCGACCGGGCGGCGGCGCGCAAACTGCTCGGCGAAATGGACCGCGACCAGCGGGCGGCACGCAAGCGCCGTTTCGGCCGAGTCCACCCCACGCCCGAGCGTTTCGGTCTCTTCGTGAATGCCGCGACTTTCGACGCCCAGCAGATTGCCGCGGTGGTCGAGCAGGCAGTCAGCGCCCTTGGCCTGAAGGAGCTGGGTCTGCTGCCCGCGGGCGCGGAAGCGCAGCGGCAGTTCCAGATCCGGCTGAAGCTGTCCCGGCACGGCATCGTTCCGGCGGGAAAGGTTGCGCTCAAAAAGACGCAATTCGGCCACCCGAGCGAGGAGATTTTCGCGACATTGCTGGATTTTTACCGTATCGCCTGGGAATACGAGCCGCACAGTTTCCCGATTCAGTGGGACAAGGGGGGGCGGGTCCTGGAGGCGTTCACCCCGGATTTTTATCTTCCCGAACTCGATCTGTATGTCGAACTCACCACGATGAAACAGGCGCACGTAACCCGAAAAAACAGGAAAGTGAAGCTTCTGCGGCAAATGTATCCTCACGTAAACATTCAGGTGTTTTACCAGAAAGACATTCAGAACCTCATCTTCAAGCACGGGCTGGCTGAACGCGCGCCTCAGCCGCAGCCATGAACCGCGACCGCGGTATGACTGAGTTTCGGCCCGCCACGGCGCGCCGGAGCGGGCGGCACGCGCGGCGGGCGGAGCCGCGGGCATGAGCGCACCTGCCGCGCCGCCCGGCATCGAGCGGGTCCTGTTCAGCGAGGAACAGATCCGGGAGCGCATTTGCGAGATCGGCGAGAGTATCGCGGAGCGTTACCGCGGGCGCGATCTCAAGCTGATCGGCGTGCTGAAGGGATCGATTTTCTTCCTGACGGCGCTCGCGCAGCGGATTGATATCCCGATCAAAGTTGACCTGTTGGGCATTTCGAGCTTCGGCGCGCGCAAGGGCGCTCCCGGCGTGGTCCGCATCGCGAAGGACCTGGATGACACGATCGAGGGCGAAGACGTCCTGCTGATCGAGGATATTGTCGACACCGGCCTCACCACCCGCTACCTGCTGCAGACGCTCGCCGGCCGCGGCCCGAACTCGCTCGCCATCTGTACCCTGCTCGACCGCACCTGCCGCCGCATTGTGCAGGTGCCCGTCGAGTTTCGGTGCTTCGAGATCGACGAGCGTTTCGTGGTCGGCTTCGGGCTCGATTACCGCCAGCTCTACCGCAACCTGCCGTACCTGGCGGTGATGAAGCCGGATTAGCCGACGATGGCGGTGCCAGAGGTCGCACGCTGTTCACTTTCGCTCGCTCTCGGCCTCCTCGTCGCCAAGCGAGCGTTTGTTGACGAAGCGGCCGCCTGACCAGGAATAGATGATCGGAGTACGTTTGAAGTACATCAGCCCGATGGCGTCCCGGGGATAGCGGAACGGCTTCAGCGACACTTCGAAATCGATGTCTTTCGAGCCTTTCTCGAACAGCAGAAGGTAGCGGAACGGGTCGGCGGCATCGCGGGCAAGCACGTGCTCTTCGAACGCGCCGCCGCGCTTCATCAACGCGACTACGACCTGCTTGCCGCCTTCGAGAATCTGGACTGCGTAGTCGCTGTTGCCGTCCGCGTCGAAGTCGCCGCGGACCAGACTCGGATGGAAGGCGAATCCGTACTCCCGAAACCAGGAAGTGATCTGCGGGGCGGCTGGCGCCAGGCGCCAGGCGGGATGTTTGCGGTCGAGAAGCGCACGGACGGGCGGCGGAACTTCAGCAGGTTGGGCGCAGGCGACAGCCGCGGAGGCGAGTAGGAGGCACACGCATCGCGTCAACCAACGGGAGAGGCTGAAGCCGGGCGCGGATAGGCCGGCAGGCCTGTCGTGAGCGGGCCAGGCGGCCGAGCGCGGACCATTGCGCCTCGTGCTCCGCGCCTTCGCTGTCACTTCCACGTCACCACGCCGCCACCTGTGCCGCCGCCCGGCGGAATTTCTCCAGCGCATCCCGGTTGATCTCAACCCCGAGGCCCGGTCGGCGGGGAAGCGGAATGCGGCCGTCGACCAGGGGCACATCGCTCGCGAGCTCTTTGCGCAATGCGGATTCCGAGAGGTCGGCCGGAAGATATTCGATGTAGGCGCACTCGGGCGTAACCGCGGCCAGGTGCGCCGCGGCCGCGATTGACAGCGACGTCTTCCACAAGTGGGGCACGACCGTGAGGCCGCGCTCGCGCGCCAGCCGCACCACCCGCATGGCTTCGGTCAGCCCGCCCACGCGCCCGATGTCCGGCTGCACAACGTTAATCCTGCCGCGGTCCATGTACTCCAGGAATTCCCAGCGAGTCGCCAGCCACTCGCCGGACGCGATCGGGATGGGCTGGGATTGGGCGAGGCGGGCGTAGCCGGCGATGTCGTCGCACGGCAGCGGCGTCTCCAGGAAGTAAAGGTTGAACTGCGTCCAGCCGCGGATAGCGGCGAGGCAGGTTTCGGCGTCCGGAAAGGCATACTGGGAATCGACCATCAGCACAAACTCATCGCCCACGGCGCGCCGAACCGCGGCGATCACCTCCGCCATGCGATCGAGGCTCTCGTGAAAGCCCATATGCGCATACGGACCGGCCGGCGTAATCTCCAGTTTGGCGGCGCGAAAGCCACGGCGCTTCGCCTCGAGCGCCCAGGCGGTGAGCGATTCGACATAGGCCTCGAAGCTTGACACCTCGGGCTGCAGCGAGGCATACGGGGTGATGTTGTCATGCAGCGCGGGTCCGCCCAACAGCTCGTAGCATGGCTTGCCCAGCGCCTTGCCCCGCAGGTCGTGCAGCGCGATGTCGAGCGCTCCGAGCGCGTGAATCACCGCGCCGCGGCGCCCGTTCATCGCCGAACCGATGTAGAGCTTGTCCCACAGCTCTTCGACGCGCAGCGGGTCTTCCCCCATCAGCAGATCGGTCAGGCTCTGACCCATCGTGTGTGTCCCGGGAGCCTGGATGCAGGCGCGAGCGATCCACGGGTTCACGTCCGTTTCCCCGATGCCGCTGATGCCCTCATCCGTGTGAATCTCCACCAGCAGGTCGTCCTGCGCGGAACTGGTGGATCCGATCTGGTAGTCCGGATCGAGAAGGACGTGGCAATCCACACGTACGATCTTCACGGCGTCATCATAGCGCGCGGCCCACACTACACTGGAAATGATGTTGCGGAAATGCGTGTACGACGGGATCCCACACCCCTACGCAACCAGGCAAGGAACCGGCGGGCCAGCCGCGATTCGCCGAGCGGGCTGCCTGAGCCCCGGCTGCCGCGCATCGAGACCACAACGCGCGGCCGGACGGGCGCGACCGGGCTCGCTCTTGCGGGAGAGTGCCAAAGGCCTCGCGCTGATGGCGTCGCTCGCCGCATCGGTGTGCGCCCAGACTCCGTGCGCTCCAACCCCGGTCTACAGCATTTGTGAGCTCGTCTTCGAGCTCGACGAGGCCGAGCGCAAGGCGAACCCGAATCCTTACGCCACCGTCGATCTGCGCGCCGAGATGCGCTCGCCGCGTCACCGCACCCTGCTGCTGCACGGCTTCTGGGACGGCGGCGTGAGAATCGTCGTCCGGTTTTCACCGATCGATCCCGGCGAGTGGGAATACCGCATCTCCTCGAATCTTCCGCGCTTCGACAATGTCCAGGGTAAGGTGACGGCCACGGAATCGGAGGCGCCGGGATTCATCTTCGCCCGCAATGTCCACCACTGGTCCTACACGGAAAATGACCGGCCCCATCTGTGGATGGGCGATACTGTGTACCATTTCGCCACGGTTCCGCGCGATGCGTTTCAACACCTCGTGGATGTGCGGGCAGAGCAGAAGTTCACCCACATCCGCGGGCTGGCTCTCGGCAATCACGACGCCGCCAAGGGCTTCGCCACGCCCGACCAGCCCGATGCCGCGTATTTCCGTGAGCTCGACGAGCGCATCCGTTACATGAACACCAAGGGCATCATCGTCGACCTGATCCTTGGCTCGGACCAGAACCACCTGCGCAAACTCTTCCCTGAGCCGGCACAGCGCGAGCGCTACATCCGGTACATGGTGTCCCGCTACGCGCCGTTCAATCTAACCTGGCAGATCGTCCAGGAGTTCGAGGAGTACCAGGACGGGCGTGAGCTGATGAAGGAGCTCGGCGGGCTTATCAAGCAGCTTGATGCCTACCAGCACCCGCGCTCGACCCACACCGTGGCGACCTCCGCGCCGCTGCTCGGCGACGGCTGGATGGATCACATCCTCTACCAGAGCTCCGATGACAACCTGGGCGCCGTTGAGCGGCAGATCTACACCGTTCCCGCCGTCAACACCGAATTCGCTTACGAGGACAGCGGCGCCGGCCGCACGCATCCCCATCACGTCGATACCGGCGAGTTCCGGCGGCGCCTGTGGAATAGCACGATGAACGGCCAGTATCCCACCTACGGCAACACGGGCACCTACGGCGGCCGACGCGGGGTCTTCGATCCGAAGTATCTCGAGGCGCCCGGCGCCCTGCAGATGACCGTGTGGTTCAACTTCTTCGCGGGAACCCGCTACTGGGAGCTGGAGCCGTACTTTGACCTCGACGGCGGGCGCGCGGTGGCGCTGCCGGGCACCGAGTACATCATCTATGTGGACAAGCCATCCGGCCCGGTCGAGGTACGCGTGGAAAAGCACAGGTACGACGTGCGCTGGTTCAACCCGGTTACTGGCGAGTATGCGGCCCGCAAAGAGATGAACAGCGACAAGATTGTCGCCGAGCCGCCCGATCGCGAGCATGACTGGGTGCTGCACATCTCACGCGAGGGCCGCAAGCAAAGCATGCTGCGCTCGTACAAGTTCGAATCCCGGCGCGTTCTCATGCAGGAAGTCGAGAACGTCGTGTCCAAGATACCGTTTCAGATCACCTTGCCCGCGGGCGATGAGATCCGGGTGACGCCCCCGCCGATGTATGAAGCGAAACTGACCAAACAGACCCGCGGCACCCGCAGGATGATGTACCTGTGGACGCTCGAGGTGCCTTCGGAGGGCCAGGGCTATCGCCTGGCCGGCAGCGGCGCCGCCGGCACACTGCGGATTGCTCGCGGCCTGATCCACAGCTCTCCCGCCGTCCTGAATCTGAGGCTGCACGGCCTGAACGCATTCGGCAAGCTGTACGTGCTGGACCGCGTCTACCGGGTCGCTCAGTGAGTCGCATCCTGGCACTGGACACGACAGCGGAGTCCGGCAGCATCGCGCTGCTCGAGCAGGGCCGCGTCATCGAGGAACTGCTCCTGCATGCACCCGAGGGATTCAGCCGGGCGCTGTTCGATGAGGTTGCGGGCCTGCTGTGCCGGCACGGCTGGACCGTGCGATCGATCGACTGCTTCGCGGCGGCCGCGGGGCCGGGCTCGTTCACCGGCGTCCGCGTCGGGCTCGCGGCCGTGAAAGGGCTGGCCGATGCGCTCGGCAAGCCGGTGGTCGCAGTGTCGAACCTGCAAGCGCTGGCCGCGTGTGGATCGGCGCCGCTGCGAGCCGCGGTGATCGATGCGCGCCGGGGCGAGATTTACGGTGGCGTATATGACGCGGAGCTGCGCCTTGTGCAAGGCGAAGTCGTGACACCCTTCGGCGCCTGGCTCAGCTCGCTGCCGCGCGAGCCGCTGGAATTCGTCTCAACCGGCTTTGCCCCCTTCCGTGCGGCGCTGCGCGGGACCTCCTTCGCCGAAACCGCGGTGACGGAGAAGCAAGCCATCGCGGGAGCACTCGCGCGCATCGCGGCCGCGCGGCTCGCCGCTGGTCAGGCGCAAGATCCTGCCGGACCCGATGCGAACTACGTCCGCCGCTCCGACGCCGAGCTGCTCTGGAAGGAGCCGTAGAATTACGGCGCGGACGCCCGGCTGCCGCGTTCCCTCGCGGGCCGTGAATGCCGTCGTCCGATTCAGGTACACGGCCGCCTGCCCCTTGTGGCTCACCGTTACGCCGCTCGCCGAGGCTCCGTCCCCGGCCGCGCCATGAATGTGGTAAATTGCCTTCGCCATGCTTCTGAATCGGCGCGAATTTATCGCCGCGCTCGCCGCGGCGCCCTTTGCCTCCGCTGCCCACGACCGCTACAAGGTCGGCATCACCACGAATACCCGGGGCGGCTGGGAGAAAGACGTATTTCTCTCGTTCCGCGAGGCGCGCGAGGTCGGCTACCGCAACGTCGAAACCTTCTATCACTACATTGTCGACTTCCTCGAGAAACCCGACGATCTGCAGCGGCGCATGGACGAGATCGGCGTGAGGTTCGTCACGATCTCGAACGGTGGCCCTATGGACATGCACTTCCAGGATCCGGCCAGGCACGACAGGATCGTCGAGCAGCACGTGAGTCTCGTGCGTTTTATCAAACGCTTCGGCTGTACTCACCTGAAGATCAATCTCGGGCCGCGCCGTCCCGAGGGCACCAGCTCAGAGGACCTGAGGCACATGGCCACAGTGCTGAACGAGATCGGCCGGCGGGCCACGGCCGAGGGAATCAAGTTCGCGCCACACGCGCATATGTGGTCGCAGTTCGAGAACCGCCGCGAGATCGACTACATCATGGGGCACACGGACCCGAAGCACGTCTTCTTCGTTCTCGACACGGGTCAGATCACCATGGCCGGCATCGACCCCGTCGAGCTGGCGCGCACACTCGGGCACCGCATTGTCGAGTTCCACATGAAGGACACACGCCCCGAGTTTCGCGGCGGCGCCAAACGCCGCGAGCCGAAACACGACGCGATGAACAGCCCGTTCTTCTTCCCGCTCGGCCACGGCGGAGTGGACTTTCCCGCCCTCAAGGCCCACCTGGACTCGATTCAGTGGCGCGGCTGGCTAACAGTAGAGCTGGACTCCTCCCCCTGGCGTCCACCCAAAGAGAGCGCGCGAATGAGCAAGGAGTACCTGGAGAAGAAGCTCGCTATTCCCGTGGCCTGACGCGCCTCAACCGGACTCGCGGCAAACCACACGGCGGGGGTAATTTTGGGTGTGAACGCAACCGCCGGCCAGCCCACATGGACTGACCGGCGGCGATTTTGGCAGGTTACATGGGAGGTATCGCGCTGGTGGTTGGCGTAGTCATTGCTGTCCTGCCGCGCCCCACTATTTCGCTTGCCGCTTCCTTACCTCGCTCGATCAAGTGACTTGCCTGGCTGCCGAGGGCGTCCACGCGGCCCTTGACGTAGCCGGCCCCCTGATCCGCCTTCCGGCGAATATCGTGCCGGACCTCGCTGCCGGACTTGGGGGCGAACAGGACGCCGCATATCAGACCGGTCCCCAGGCCCAGGAAGAAATTGCCCATACGTCACCTCCGAAAGAAATCGCTGCAACCGCCGGGCCAAAAACCCCGGCCAACAAAAGGCCATAAAGACATGGGTTTGCGGGCCAGGCATCGGGCGAAGCGGCTGCGCGACCGGGAAAAAATTCAGCCTGAGGCGGGCGGCTGCGGCTCTTCGACGGGCAGGGAATCCGCGACGATCTGGGCGATATCGAGCAGCCGCGGCCCTTTCGGCGCCACCCGCGCGAGCGCGTCCCGGAACATCGTGCGGCAGAACGGACAGGCGGCGCCGATCGCGTCGGCGCCCGTCGCAACCAGCTCCTCGGCGCGCTCGATGTTCACGCGTTTGCCCTTCTCCTCTCCGAGGAACGCCAGCCCGCCCCCGGCTCCGCAACAGAACGAACGTTGCCGTGCCCGCGGCGGATCGATGACTGCCAGCGACCGTTCGGCGGGCTCGCGCGGCTCGTCGTATAGCCCCCGGTAACGCCCGAGATAACAGGGGTCATGAAACACAATGCGCTCGCGGCCACCGAGCTGCGGCAAGCGCGCGATGTGGCGCGCCAGGAACTCGCTGTGGTGCTCGATGCTTACAGTTTCCCCGTACTCCGCCCAGTCCTGGCCGATCGTGCGAACGCAATGGGGGCAGATCGAGATCAGCCGCGTCACACCCTCCGCCTTGAGCTGCTCCAGGTTGTATTCGACGAGCTGGCCGATCAGGTAGTCGTTGCCCAGCCGGCGCACGGGATCGCCCGTGCAGCGCTCGCGCTTCAGGACTCCGAAGCTCACGCCCAAAAACCGCAGCACGCGCGCCAGCGCCAGGATGATCTCGCGTCCCTGCGGGTCGTAGGCGCCCATGCAGCCCAGCCACAGGCAGTACTCCTGCGTGCCGTCGTAGACAGGCAAACCGCTCTTCTGCACGAAGCGGTCGCGCTCGCTCGAGGCAAAGCCGAGCGAATTGCCCTGCCGCTCCAGATTGTGGAAGAGCTTGTGGCCGTGCTCGTCTTCCCACTTGCCGGTATTGACCAGCCCGCGCCGGAGCCCCTGGATCATGGGAACGTGCTGGATGCCGACCGGGCACTGGTATTCGCAGGCGCCGCAGGTGGTGCACTGGAAGAGCGCTTCTTCGGAGATGTAGCGCCCCACCAGCGGCTCGTCGCCACGCGGTCCGTGATCGCGCAGGTATTGGCGCACGCCGAGCGCGATCTTCTTCGGGTCGAGCACTTTTCCCGTGTTGTTCGCGGGACAGTGCTCCGTGCACCGGCCGCACTCGACGCAGGAGAACGCCTGCAGCGCCATGATACGCGTCAGGTCCTTGCCCGTTTCGATGCCGAAATCCTCGTCGCCGGCCAACGGGGGAATCTGGCTGAAGCGAGGCCGCTCCAAGAAAATCGCTACCGGGCTGAGCACGAGGTGCAGATGCTTGGTGCGCGGGATCAGCGGCAGGAATACGAAAAGCGACAGCGTGTGGGCCCACCAGTTGATCCGACCCGACGTCGTATCGCCGGGAAGCTCGAATGTAAGCAGATAGGTCGCCATCAGGGCGAAGATCAGGAACGCGATCAGCCCCGATTCACCCGACACGGCGCCCAGCCAGCTCGGCCGCACGAGAAAACGGCGGGCTGCCAGGCCTACAATCGACACGCCCACGGCGATCGCGAACAGCGCGGCGAATCCGAAGTAGAATCGGCCGAAAGCGCCAGCGGGCGAAAGCAGCTCCAGCCCCACGCCGCGCGCCAGGTGATCGAGCGAGACCAGCGCAAACGCGCAGAAGCCCCAGAAAACAAATGCGTGCGCGAGTCCCGGCAGAGGGCGCTCGCGGATGACCTTTCCCTGAACGAGCACTTCCCAGACGAACTCGCGAATGCGGCGGCCGATGGGCCCGAGTTTGTAGCCGGGCTCGGGTCGCGCGCGCAGGATGGTGCGCACAACTGGAAGAAAGGATCTCAGGAAGAGCAAAAACGAGGCGAGCGCGAGCGCAATCAACAGGATGGCTTCCACGAAAGTGGGATGCACGATGTGTAGCCCAGTCCGAATGTAACATGATTGAGGAAACACCAATCGCCCGCGGGAAGGCCGCGCGGCGAAGGAGCAAGCTTGCGATACGTCATCTCGGGGGGCGCGGGGTTCATCGGCTCCCATCTGTGCGAACTGCTGCTCGCGGAAGGCCACAGCGTGGCGGCCCTCGACAATCTGATCACCGGGTCGGTGGAGAACCTCGAGCGCTTCCGCGATCACCCGAAATTCGAGTTCCACGAGGTCGACGTCACGCGCTCCGTCGCCGTGGGAGGCAACGTGCACGTGGTCATGCACCTCGCCTCGCTGGCGAGCCCGGTCGACTACCTGGAGCACCCGCTCGAGACGCTCGAGAGCGGCTCGGCCGGCACGAAGAACATGCTCGAACTGGCGCGCCGTCACGACGCCGCGTTCCTGCTGACCAGCACGTCCGAGGTCTA
>JACOTZ010000257.1 GCA_016178155.1 Acidobacteriota bacterium | reverse complement strand
TAATTTCCCAAGCTGGACGTCGCGGGTTCGAGTCCCGTCTCCCGCTCCAGAATCCCTTCAGTTTGTGCGCTTTACACGCAATCCTTGGTAGCCCCAAGTCGTTGTGACTCCGGAAGACTCCATTCGCGGTTTTATGGTGTGAGCCCGAGTTTGTCGAAGAGGATCGCGTTCCGCTTTTTTGCGTCCCCGAGGAGCTTGTCGAACGAGACGATGTCGACGTACACGCCGTAGTTGTCGTTGTACCCGAAGTATCCTGCGGCGTCCGCGGTCTGTCGGAATCCTGCGGTCTTGGCTTGGCGCTTGAGGGTTGGGGTGATGTCGCACACGATGTACGCGAAGAACGGCGTCCGGTCGGGGATGGTGATGGGGCGGCCGTGTCGGTCCTTGGCGTTTCCGTCGCGGATCGTGTCGATGTACGAGTAGACCTGGCTGATCGGGTTGTCGTCGTCGTTGTAGTCGTCCCTGACGGGTCGTTTGAATTCGAATGATCGTGACGCTGTTGAATGGCGGTGCTGATTCGACGAAAGCGCTCGGGGCGTGGAAGATGATCAGGTCCGGGCGATCGCTGCTTGGTACGTTGACGGCGTCCGTCATTCGTCGGAGTGCGAGGTAGTGGTGGTGGGCTTTTCGTTCATTGGAGTTTGTAACCTGCTGATATACTGAAGCCAGGATCGGTATGGACATTCATCTCGATTCGCGAGGCGAGCACCTGATCGAGCAGCAGCTTCGATCAGGCCGCTACCACTCTGCCGAAGAGGTGGTGGTGAGCGCCCTGGAGGCCCTTACCGAAGACGCCTACCCCCGCACCGATGACGAGCGGCGCAAGGCCGTACAGGACATGCTGGCCTTCGCAGAAAAGCATCGCTTGACGTTGGGGGAGGGTATCCGCATTCGCGACCTGATCCACGAGGGGCACAAGTACTGATCGATGCGTCCGTTCGTCGTGGACGCCTCGATGACACTGAGTTGGTGCTTTGTCGACGAGGCCACGCCGTACTCCCGCGCCGTGCTTGCCGCCCTCCAAACCACCTACGCCGTCGTGCCAGCGTTGTGGCTGTTCGAGATCGCCAATGGCCTGGCAATTGCCGAACGCCGGAAACGCATCAACCAAGACCAGATCGCGGAATTCTTGGAAACGCTTCGGAGGCTGCCTATCCAGGTGGAACGGCGGGAGGCGGTCTGGCTATGCCAAGCGATCATACGACTTGCCCGCGACCACCGGCTGACGGCATACGACGCCGCCTACCTTGATTTGGCGAGACGAGAGCAGTTGAGCCTGGCCACGCTCGATCACGACCTCCAGGCGGCTGGCCTTGCCCTCGGCGTAGTCGCCTTGGACCTCTGAATTCTCCCTCGGCATCAACCTGTAAACCGGTTTTCGGGCCTGTCGCTGGTCAAAACGTGCCATCGTTTCACCCGCCGCAGCTCGCGAAAAGGGTACCAACGCCGTCGGTCCCTGTGACGGGTTTGGGCTGTGACGGCTTGTGACCGGTTTTTCTCAAAAACGGTCCTTATACGCGCGGGGCGGAGAATGTTTTGGGGAAAAGGCATCACAACCTGTCACGCCGCAAACCCGTCACGCCTCTTCTCCCGAGGCGCCGCCCTGGGCCCGGAGGGCGATACCGGCGTAGACCGTGCCGTGCCGCCGGCGTTCCTTGGCGAAGCCCCGGTCCTTCAGCCGCCTGCCGAACAGCGTCTCCGTGATGGCGTTCTCGCCCGCGCCCTCGGCCCACGTGCGGTAGCACTCGTAAAGCTGGCGGGCCTTGCCGCTGAGGGAGTCGGCGACCACGCAGCACTCCTCGATGAAGCGGCCGAGTTGGTCGTTCTCCTCTCTCGTTGAAGACCTGTGCGACGCTCGTGAGCAAGGCTTGCTTGTCGAGGCTGCGGTAGAAGCTGACGCCAACGTAGCACACGGTCAGGTCTGTGCTCGTTCTTGGGAGGCGCCAGGGCACGCCGCCTGCTTTGTAGTACAGGGCGGTGTGGATATTCCATGCCCTGGTCGCTTCGTCTTGGAGTTCTCGCCCAAGCTTGAGTTTGTTTTGTTGGCGCTGTTTGGTGGCGTCGTACGTTGAGGGCAGGATGATTTGGATGGGTTTGCGGTACTGCTGCATGGCGCGGGCCTTGAGCATGTCGTGAAAGTCCAGTTGTGGGGTGGTGTCGTCGTTGGCTTCTTCTTCCAGGTCCTCGCTGCCTTCTT
>JACOTZ010000148.1 GCA_016178155.1 Acidobacteriota bacterium | reverse complement strand
GCCATTCACGGGGCTCGGCGGTCCGGCGATCGCCGTGCCGATTCCAGTGTCCGGACCGCCGCTCGGACTGCAGCTCGCCGCCGCTCCAGGCGAGGATGCGATGCTGCTCGAAACCGCGGCGGCGGTCGAGACGGCTTTCGGGCGCTGATCATCCGTGTACAATGTTGTGCACCACGAATGGGCACTGAACAAGGGAAGCCGCAAGGGCCGGACCTCGAAGCGGGCGTGAGCTGGGAGAGCCTGGTGGAGGGGATTCCGCTGCCCGGCCACGCCGGCGACGACGCCGCCGTGCTGATCCGGCGGGGTGAGGAAGTGTTCGCTGTCGGCGCGACGTGCACGCATTACGGAGGTCCGCTGGCCGACGGCATCGTAACCGGTGATCTGATTCGCTGCCCCTGGCACCACGCGTGCTTCAGCATCAGAACCGGCGAGGTGGAGCGTGCGCCGGCGCTGTCGCCGATCGCGTGCTTCAACGTGGAGCGGGCCGCCAACCAGGTGCGAGTGCGCGGCAAGCGCGAGGCGGGCCCGCGCGTGCCGCCGGCGCGAGCCCCGGAGTCGGTCGTCATCGTGGGTGCGGGCGCGGCGGGCGCCGCCTGCGCGGATATGTTGCGCGCGCAGGGTTACGGCGGACCGGTCACTCTGGTCGGCGACGAAGAGCCGGGCCCCGTCGATCGCCCCAACCTGTCGAAGGACTATCTGGCCGGGAACGCCCCGGAAGAATGGATCCCGCTGCGTACGCGCGACTACTACGAGTCCATTCAGGTCGAGTTGCTGATCGGGGACGCGGCGGAGCGCATCGACACGTCCGCGCGCGCGGTCACGCTGCGCAGCGGCCGCGTGCTGCCCTATGGGGCGCTGCTGCTTGCGACGGGCGGCGAGGCGCGCACGCTCGATATCGAGGGTGCGTCCCTGCCCCACGTGCACCGGCTGCGTACGCTCGCCGACAGCCGGGCGATCATCGCGGCGGCCGCGCGGGCGCGCCGGTGCGTGGTGATCGGCGCCAGCTTTATCGGCCTCGAGGTAGCGGCGTCGCTGCGACAGCGTGGTCTCGAAGTGGCGGTCGCCGGGCGCGAGCCGCGGCCGCTCGAGCGCGTGCTCGGTCCCCAACTCGGCGACTTCGTGCGCGGGCTGCACGAATCTCACGGCGTGCGCTTCTTTCTCGACGAGGAGCCGATGCGCATCACGAGCGATCACGTGGATCTGAAGCACACTTCGCTCGCGGCAGACCTGGTGGTCATGGGAGTCGGCGTGCGGCCGCGGACGGAACTGGCCGAGGCGGCAGGGCTCCCCGTCGACAACGGCATCATCGTTGATGAAATGCTGCGCAGCGGCGCTTCGGACGTGTACGCCGCGGGCGACGTGGCGCGGTACCCCGATCCGATCTCAGGCGAGCGAGTGAGGATTGAGCACTGGGCGGTCGCCGAACGGCAGGGGCAGTCGGTGGCGCGTGCCATGCTGGGCCTGGGCGGCCGGTATCGCGACCCAGCATTCTTCTGGAGCCAGCATTACGACGTCACCATCTCGTACGTGGGGCACGCCCCGTCGTGGGACGGCATCGAGTTGCGCGGCGACCTTGAACACCACGATGCCTGCGCGGCTTATCGTCGCGGGGGGCGGGTGGTGGCCCTGGCGACCGTCGGTCGCGACCGGACGAGCCTCGCGGCCGAAGCAGCGCTCGAGCAGGACGACCGGGCGTCACTGGAACGATTGTTGGCCGGGCAGTAGGCTGCTGCCCCGCCGCTGATCCGGCGCGGGTGACGCTTACACGCCCGCTCAGGCGCCGGCGGGCGCGACGAGGGGCAGGCGCACGTTGCTGGCGGCCGGGGCGGCTGCCGGAAACGCACCCGGCGTTGCCAGTCCGAGCACTTCGCGAGTCAGCCCGGCGCAGAGCACGCGTTTGAGGGTGCCGTCGGGCTGGCGGGCGAGGTCCACGAGACCCGCGCGGTCACAGTCGAAGGCGCTGCGATCCCGGGTGAGCGCATAGCCCCACCCGATGTTTCCAGTGCCGGGATACCAGCCGCCGCAGGGGATGGGAATGCCCTCGATCCGGACCTTGTCCAAAGCCTCGCGCATTTCCCGAGCCTGCTGCACGCGGTGCTGGTCGACGCCGGCCGCAGTGAAACCGGGAACGTCGCGGTGGGTTCCAGGATTGTAACTTTCCGGCGTGCCAAACTCGCTGAGGCAGAGCGGCCGGCCGATCTCACGCCACCAGTGGCGCAGCCAGCCGATCAGGGTCCTGCGCCGGTGCACCAGGGGGTACAGATCGATGCCGGCGACATCGATGCTGTCGCGCAGTTGCCGGACCACGTCGATCGCCGGCGCCGGTTCGGAGCACAAGACCATTGCGCCATGCGCGCGCGCAACCCGCGCCGAGCTCTGGAACGCACGAACGAGGTTCGCCGTGATTGCTCGATACGCGGTGTTCGCCTTGAAGTGCGGCTGCCAGTTGCCGACGCGGCCGCGCTGCCATGCGTCCATCTGCACTTCGACGATGGGGATGACCAGGGCGAAGCGGTAGCGAGTGAGCAGGCGCTCCGTATACTCCGCCAACCGCTCGGGCAGCCGCTCGGAGACGACGGAGTGGAGCGTGCCCTCACCCACCCACTGAGGATAGTTGAAATGAACAATGGGATAGAGAAGCTCGATGCCGAGCCGGTTTGCCAGCTCGACCTTGGGATCGATCAGCTCCCAACGATACTCGCCCGGCCGCGGCTCCACCATCGACCACGGCATCTGCCACCTCAGCAGGTCGAAGCCAAGGCCGGCGAGCTGCCGGAAGTCCTCTTCCCAGAAGCGGTTGTGCTGGTTCCACTCGGCGTGGTCGCTCCACGAGTTCCGGATGTCTGGCATCGCGGTATCGATGCCGGTGATCAAGCGCACAGCGCGTCGTCTCCCATACCACTGCCCGAGGCCGGAAGAGACGCACCACCTCTGGGAGGTCGCGCACCCATGGCTCCCCCCTCCGAATACCGTGGTACGCGCAACCGAAGCCAAACCAGGCTCTTTGTCAGCGGTCTCACTAGTATGATGTGCCAACTTGTAACCGGGTTACCAGACCCTTCTTGAGGAGGCGAAAGCTGAACAGATGCGGGGTGGCAGCTAAGAGCGCTGTAGTCGTGGAATACTATAACCGGGCCGGCCGAATGACTGTCGCTGTAGACGCTGATACCAAGCGGCTGCTTGACATGACACCTCGATGAGGATATCCGAATCGATGAGGGCCGGCGTCAACCGCCGAGGCTCTTCAGGCGGCCGCGCCTGCGCCAAGCTTGGACGCAGCCGCTGCTCGAGGGCAGGCCGGTGCGATGTTTCGAGAGGCCGGCGAATGCATGGACGGCATCCCGCCGGTCAGCCGAGCTGCCGGCATACGCCTGCAGAGATCAGTCCCGGCGGAGATCCTTTTCCAGGTCGCTAATCACCCTGTCCCGCTGATCATCGCCGAGGTCCGACCGCAGCCGCCGCAGCGCCAGGCCCACGATGTCGCGATGATGCAGGCGCGAACCCAGCCGGTCGTTGGCGCTTAGCCGCAGCCAGAGGTTGTGCAGCAGGTCGACGTCCTCGGGCCAGAGGCGCGGCGGGTGCGGGCCGAGGTTGACGAAGGCGGAGGGGCGCGCGGGACTGATGACCTCGAGCGAAAAGGCGTGCCGCGGCTCGGGAAGCGCTTCCCAGGCGAGCCCGATCCGGCGCGCCAGCTCCTCGGAAGTCATCTTCTCGGAAACTCCGGTGACCAGGCGGGAGGCCTTGAGGTTGGCCGCGGTCTGCACCATGGCATCCAGCGGATCGATGGCGGGCACGACGAGCAACTCCACCGTCTTTCCCTCGCGCTCGGCCATGCTGACCACGCGCGTGAACAGCTCCTGTTCGTAATCGGTGAAGAGCTGTTCTTCGGAAAGCTCGTACTCGCCCGCGCCGGCCGACACCGGTCGAATGGTCAACACCACAATATCGTGCCGCCGCAGGTTGGTTTTCTGAAGTACCCGCCGCAGGTGCTCGAGATTGTTGCCCCGGACAGCGACCACGATGCAGCCCGGGCGCGCGTGTAGGCTCGCCGTATTGACCTGCGGCTGATGGTCGAGATTGAACTTCTCGATCCCCTTCTCCTTTTCCTGCTGCTTGCGGCGGTTCACATGCTCGGAAATAACGAAGATGGTGAACAACAGGATCGTGAACGACACGCCGTAGATGGTGGCGATCTTCTTCGTAAACAGGTTCGCCAGCGCCACGAAGAAAAGTACGATGACCGTAAGACCGAGACCGATGGGAATCTCGATGCCGCGGATGCGCAAGTTGAACGGAGTCTTGTATTCCTGGTCATGGCGCTGGAACCGAAGCACGAGCACTCCCAGGCCTTTCAGCAAGAAGCTCCACACCACACCGAACGCATACGCTTCGCCCAGCAGGTACACGTCTCCGCGGCTGGCAAGAATGGTCGCGATCTGCAGCAGCACGATCAGGTTCACGATACGGTAGGTCGTGCCAAAGCGGCGATGGGGTTTACGGAACCAATCGAGCAGCACGCCATCTTCGGCCACGCGGTTGAGCACGCCGTTTGCGCCGATCATCGACGTGTTGGAAGCGCCCGAGAGGATCAGCACGCCCACAATCACGACGAAGATATGGAAGACGAGCTTGAGCAACGGGGGGCCAACCAGGCTCATCGAGAGACCGCCAATGAGGTTGTCGTAGTAATTCTTGCGGATTTCGTCGGGGATGATCATCACCGCGAAAAGCGTGATCACGCCCGTGCTCATCAGCGCGTAAATACACACGATATTGGCCGTGATCTTCAGGTTCTTCAGCTTGGGATAGGCGATTTCGCGGTAGACCTGAGCGAGCGTCTCGAAACCGCTCATGGCGAGCAGGGAATGGCCGAAGGCCACGACCATGATCACAAAGGGAAGCTGCGCCCAGAAAGTCCCGTTCAGCCAGCCGAGCGAATGCTCGTCGAGCTCGAGATTCCCCGGCACCGGAGCAGGCGGCAGATGGGCGCCGCCGCGTGCCAGGATGGTGATCGGGCACCAGAGCAGCAGGATGATGACCATGATGGTGGTGATCTGCATGATGCGCAGCGCCTTGCCGCTCGATTCGTGGATGCCCTTGACGTTCATCCACCAGAAGTAGCCGGTGACCGCAATCCCGAACACCACCGCGAACAGGTGCGGTTCGAGGCGCACATCCTGGTGCATCATCCCGCTGATGGTGTTCAGCAGGTGGCCGAGGTACTGCCCGGCGCTGACCACGCTGATGGGACCGGTCAGGATATAGTCCACGACCAGCGCCGACACCGACAGCTTGGCCATGAACGGGCCCATGCTGTCGCGCACCACGACGTATACGCCGCCGCGCACAAACATGCCGCAGCTTTCCATGTAGATGGAACGTACCGCGAAGCTGAAGAACATGACGGCGAGCACGACCCAGGGAGCCGGCTTGCCGATGGCTCGCTCGGCAATGCCGCCGATGTAGAACATGGTCGATGCCATGTCGCTGAGGACGATGGCGGCGCCGCGCCAGAATGAGATGAAGGTCAGTGCGACGGTGGTGGCGACTACTACTTTGGCGGCGTTCGCAGACTTTGCGTCGGAATGGGCCATTCAGAGCGCGCCAGGCTTTTGACGTCCACTATTCTACTGTCATGGGGGTTGGCAACACCAGCGCAGCGCGGCTGGCGCAGCAAGTCGCCGGCAGCCTCCGGTCCCATGGGTACAAGGCGTACCTGGTCGGCGGCTGCGTGCGCGATCTGCTGCTCGGCGCAGAGCCCAAGGACTACGACCTCTCGACCGACGCTCCCCCGCACCAGGTGCTGGCGCTGTTTCCCGGCGCGCACCGCGTCGGGGCGCATTTCGGTGTGGTGCTGGTCCGCGAGGGCGAGGCGCAGGTGGAGGTGGCCACCTTCCGCAAGGATCACGAGTACCACGACGGACGCCATCCCCACCACGTCACCTTCGAACAAGATCCGCGCGAGGACGTGCTGCGCCGCGACTTCACGATCAATGCCCTGTTGCTTGACCCCGCCACCGGGGAGGTCATCGATTATGCCGGCGGACGGCGCGACTTGCGGTTCAAGATCGTGCGGGCCATCGGCGAGCCCGAGAAGCGCTTCCGCGAGGACCACCTGCGCATGCTGCGCGCGGTGCGGCTAGCCGCGCGCCTGGACTTCGAGATCGAGAGCGAAACCGAGGCCGCGATCGTGCGGCTGCACCCGCTGATTCTGGACGTTTCCGCCGAGCGCATCCGGGATGAGCTGATGCGCATCCTGGTGGAGGGCGCCGCACGCCGCGGATTCGAGCTGCTCGACCGCACCGGGCTGCTGGGAGACATTCTGCCCGAGGTCGCGGCCATGAAAGGAGTCGAGCAGCCGCCCGACTTTCATCCCGAGGGCGACGTCTGGACCCATACGCTGCTCATGCTCGAACGGCTCGAGAGCCCGACGGCGACGCTCGCGCTCGGTGTGCTGCTGCACGATGTCGGCAAGCCGCCGACCTTCCGGGTGGAGGAGCGGATCCGTTTTGACGGGCACGTCGAGGTTGGGGTCGAGCTGACCCGCGGCATCCTGTCGCGCCTGCGGTTTTCAAACGACGAGATCCGGAGGGTGGAAGCACTGGTCGACAGCCACATGCGTTTCAAGGACGCGCGGCGGATGAAGGAGAGCACGCTCAAGCGCTTCCTGCGCCTGGAGCACTTCGAAGAACACCTGGAGCTGCACCGGCTCGACTGTGAATCGAGCCATGGCAACCTGGATCATTACGAGTACGTCCGGCGCAAGCGCGAGGAATTCGGCGAGGAGCAGATCAAACCGCCCCGCCTGCTGACCGGCGCCGACCTGATTTCGGCCGGCTATGCGCCTGGCCCGGAGTTCGGGCGCGTGCTGCAGGCGGTGGAAGACGCGCAGCTTGAGGGCCGGGTCCAGTCGAAGGACGAAGCGCTGGCGCTCGCGCGCGCGCTGCTGGCGGCATCGTGATCCGGAAGCGCAGGCCGCCGCCGGTTCCCTCTCGTCGCAAGCCGGTTGCGCGGGGCACCCGCCCGCCTGTATGATCGCCCTATTCCCATGAGCGCCCACAGCCGCCGCAAATTCCTCGAGTACCTGAGGAACTCGCCGCTGCTTCTGCCCGCGGCCGGAGCACTGGTCGCGCAAGACCCAGCCAGCAAAGCCATCGGCTCCCCGGATGAGGCCCTCAACGTGTTCGATTTCATGACCGCCGCGCAAAAAAAGATCATGCCGCAGCACTGGGCTTACCTGATGACCGGCGCGGACGACGACCTGACGGTGAAGGCAAACCGGGAAGGTTTCCAGCTTTTCCAGATCCGGCCGCGGCGGTTTGTGGATGTGCTGCAGATCGACACCTCGGTCGAGGTATTCGGCCAGCGCCACACATCTCCGGTCATGGTGGCGCCGTGCGGCAGCCACGGCGCGTTTCATCCCGACGCCGAGATCGCCACGGCGCGCGGCGCGCGGGACGGCAGCGCCCAGATGATCCTGTCAACATACGCGTCCCTCAGTATCCGCGACGTGGCGAAGGAGTATGGGCGGCCGCTCTGGTTTCAGCTCTACCCGACGAACGATTTCGAGGTCACACGCGAGCTGATCCGGCGCGCCGAAGCCGTGGGAGCACCCGTGCTGGTGCTGACCTGCGACAGCCCCGCCGGCGCAAACCGGGAGACCCAACGCCGGGGCTGGGACAAGAAGCAGCCGCAGTGCCGCGCCTGCCACGACACTGGGGTCCCCAATTATCTGCGCGAGCACCGCACCTTCGACGGCATCGATCTTTCCCGCGTCCGCGGCCACCTCTATCCGATCACCTGGGACCTCGTGGAACGTGTCCGGCGCGTGACCTCGATGAAGATCGTCATGAAGGGCGTAGTCACCGGGGAGGACGCCGAGCTGTGCGTGAAGAACGGCGTCGACGGCATCATTGTCTCGAATCACGGGGGCAGGCAGGAGGAGACCCTGCTCAGCACGATCGAGGTCTTACCCGAGGTGATTGATGCGGTGAGCGGCAAAATACCGGTCCTGATCGACAGCGGCTTCCGCCGCGGCACGGACGTGTTCAAGGCGCTGGCGCTGGGAGCCAAGGCGATCTGTATCGGCCGTCCTTATCTGTGGGGTCTGGGCGCGTTCGGGTCCGCCGGCGTCCAGCGGGTTCTCGAGCTTTTGAAGGCCGAGCTCACGGTCGTCATGCGGATGTCCGGGACGCCCGCGGTGGCCAACATCACGCCGCGGCACGTGCGCCGCCGTCCGTGCTGAGATCGAATCTCCCCGGCGCGCGGAAAATCGCGTTGGCAACCAACGCTCTACCTCCTGAGAGTTCGGGAAGCAGCGTATATTAATTATTTGCGGCCCGCGATGCTTTCGATCGTCATCCCCATCCACAACGAGGAACCCGCGATATTGCCGCTCTACGACCGGCTCACGCGCGTGCTGGAGTCGCTCCAACGGCCCTACGAGATCATCTTTATCGACGACGCCTCCACCGACCGCAGCTTCGAGCTGCTGGCCAACCTGGTGGAAACCGATGTGCGCCTGAAGGTGATCCGGCTGCGCCGCAACTTCGGGCAGACGGCGGCGCTCGCGGCCGGGTTCGACGAGGCGCAAGGCTCGGTCATCATTTCGCTCGACGGTGACCTCCAGCACCATCCCGAGGACATTCCCAAGCTACTCGCCAGGATCGATGAGGGCTACGATATCGCCAGCGGCTGGAGGAAGGATCGCGTCGACAATGCGATTACCCGCAAAATCCCGTCGCGGGCTGCCAACTGGCTGATGGCCAAGGCATCCGGCATCGACCTGCGGGATTTTGGCACCACCTTCAAGGCCTATCGCGCCGAGATCCTCAAGGACGTCAAGCTCTACGGCGAGCTGCATCGCTTCATCCCCGCGCTTGCCGCCTTCTACGGCGCGCGCGTGGCCGAGGTTCCGATCCGGAACTCCCCGCGTGTCAGCGGCGGGTCGCACTACGGCCTCAGCCGAACCTTCGCCGTTCTGTTCGACATCATCACCATCAAATTCCTGCTCAGCTACTCCACGCGGCCCATGCACCTGTTTGGCAAGCTGGGGCTGTCCGGACTTGCACTGGGCGGAAGTATCCTCGGCTACCTGCTGGCGTTGAAGGTGATGGGCCGGGAGATCGTGCTCGAGCACGGCCCGCTCATGATCGCGGGCGCGCTGCTGTTCCTGACTGGTGTCATGATGTTCAGCACGGGATTGCTGGGTGAGGTGCTGATGCGGACCTATTTCGAGAGCCAGGGCCGGCGCATCTACGCGGTCAGGGAGATCCGCACCCGCCGCGAGTCGGTTTCAAGCAGTTGAACACAGCAGAAGTTTCCTAAGGTATTCCGCTCTCGATTTCCGGATGTGTGAAACGTTCGTGACAAAGATTGTTTGAAGCATCACACACGATAGTACCTTCCGTCCATCACATAGGGGGTATCCTATAGGCCCGATAGGGGTTTTCGGGGCTGGTGTTTTACCCAAATTTTGACCATAAATAGATCTAGATGTCCTTGAAGCGGCACGCTCTCGTGATTGCCAGCCCGGTCGGAGCGGTTGCAGCGCCCGATGAGATCAGCCGCATGCTGGACCGTCATTACGGCCTGGACCTGCGCCACGTTTGCTACTTAGCAGCGCGAGCGGACCGGATGCAGCAGCTTGAATGGGAATTATCGCGCCGCGCCGCCGGCGCGCCGAGAGAGCGTGCGTTAAAGGCCTGAGCGGCGTAGACCGGCTCAGGCTCCCTGTTTGAACCCGACACCGACACCGATCGGTTCCGCTGAGCTGTCTTCGGCAAGATTCACCGTTGGCGGACCGGCAGCCGGGACCGGGCTCGCCATGCCGGCTGACGGTGTCTGGGCATCGGCGCGGCGCCAATAATCGTCAAACAGTCCCTTCATGGCCTCGGCGAAGCCCTCGTGCTCGAACACGACCGAGGTCCAGGACGGCTTCGTGATCACGGGGTCGAGCAACGCGATCAGCCCCTGGCGCCCATCGAACAGCGCCAGCTTCATGGGCAGCGACGAGGCTTCCCGCACCTCGATTCCCACTGCCTTATACTCGTCGATCCGGGCCTGATGGGCCGCGTCGACGGTGCCGGCCTCCACCAGGAGGCGGCAGCGGACACCGCGGACCTGAGCTTGCTTCACAAGCTGTTCTTCGAGCGGGTCCACCGCGTAGGGGGGGCGCGAGAACTCCAGGTACTCCTGTTTCACTTCCGACAGCATGCGCCGGTATTGTGCCGCCGTCTGGCCGGGCTCGCTGATGATGCTGAGATAGTCGAGCGTGCCGCGTCCACCCTGGCCCTCCGAATATGCGGTATTGAGGTCCTCGACCAGGCCGCCCGCGAATCGCGCCTGCTCGGTCAGCTCCTGCTGCAGCAGCTCAGAGCGGCGGGCGAGGTAGTTCGGTATCGCCAGGCGCGGCTCCACCGCCGAGAACAACTTCGTCTTCTCCTGCACCACTTGCGCGAAGCCCTTCTCGATGAGGCTGTCCAGGACCTCGTAGATCTTCTGCCGCGGAACTTCCGCTCGTGCCGCCAGTTCCAGCGCCTTGAACCGCGGGTGGCCTACCAGGATCAGGTAGGAGCGCGCTTCATACGCATTCAAGCCGATCTGCTGGAGGCGGCGCCAGAAACGTTCAAACTCGATTTCCGACAGGTCACGGCTCATTGCAGTCATAACCTATCACAGAAAGACCCGCTCTGCAGTGGTGTTTTCGCGCCGGCCGCCGTGGGCGGCCGAGAAGGCTGGGGGGATGCCCCATGCGGCGGGCGGCGAAGCCGGATGGAACCGATGAGTTCCAGGCGCGGGAGGTGCTTCACAAACCAGCGTTCGCGGGAACGGAAACCTCGCACAGCGCGGCGCGTCATAATGGGAGTGCGACCGGCTCGCGTCTGCTAGAATGTCGCGATTAACCAGCGAGGTGGCGGCGGTGCCCCAGGCGAATCTTCCTTCCACGCTCGGCGCGCTGCGCCAGAGCGCCTACTCCGAGCAGCGAATTGCCGGCAGGAAAATCAAGGACGAGCTACGCGCGAACCTGATCTGCCGCCTACAGCGCAAGGAGAGGCTCTTCGCCGGCGTTCTCGGCTACGACGACACCGTGGTGCCGCAGACCATCAACGCCATCCTGTCGCGGCACAACTTCATCCTTCTGGGATTGCGCGGGCAAGCGAAAACGCGCATCATGCGGCTGCTGACAACGCTCCTCGACGGGCATCTGCCCTATGTCGCCGGCTGCGAAATCCGCGACAACCCCTACTGTCCCATCTGCCGCCGCTGCCGCGAGCTGGTGGAGGAGCAGGGCGAGGATACGCCCATCGCCTGGCTTGGTCCCGAAGAACGCTACGTGGAAAAGCTGGCAACGCCGGACGTGACCATCGCCGATATGATCGGCGACATCGATCCCATCAAAGCGGCGCGCAAAGGCGAGGACATCTCGAGCGAGCTGACCATTCACTATGGTCTGCTGCCGCGCGCAAACCGCGGCATCTTCGCCGTGAACGAGCTGCCCGATCTTGCGGGGAAGATCCAGGTGGGGCTTTTCAACATCATGCAGGAGGGCGACGTCCAGATCAAAGGGTATCCGATCCGGCTGCCGCTGGACGTCCTGCTCGTCTTCACCGCCAATCCGGAAGATTACACGGCGCGCGGAAAGATCATCACACCTCTCAAAGACCGCATCGGCAGCGAGATCCGCACGCACTATCCGGCGACGGTCGATGAGGGGATCGCCATCACGTCGCAGGAAGCCTGGACCGCGCGGCCGGCGCCGGTCAACCTGGTGGTTCCCGCCTATATCCGCGAGGTGGTCGAGCAGGTCGCGTTTCTGGCACGGGAGGACAAGAAGATCGACAAGCGCTCGGGCGTCTCCCAGCGGCTGCCCATCACCGCGCTCGAAAACGTATCTTCGAATGCCGAGCGCCGCGCCCTGCGGGCCGGCGAGGACGTGGCCGTGCCCCGGGTGCTCGACGTCTACGCCGCCCTGCCCTCGATTACCGGCAAACTCGAGCTCGAATACGAAGGTGAGCTGAAAGGCGGCGAGAACGTCGCACGGGAGCTGATCCGCACGGCCGTGGGCAAGGTCTACAGCAGCTACTTCGAAGGCGCTAACCTGGCGCAGATCGTACAGTGGTTCGACCTCGGCGGCACGATTCGCCTGGACGAGAGCGTCGCTTCGCGGGAGCTGATCGAGCAGCTCCGGCAGATTCAGGGGCTGTTGGAGAAAACCTCCAAGCTGGGCGTGACCTCCGATGACAGCGATGAGGTGCGCGCCTCGGCGGCCGAATTCATCCTCGAAGGCCTGTACTCGCATCACCGCATCAACCGCAACGAAGAACGCGAGTTCAGCGCCGGCGAGCGCCGCCGCGAGCCGCCGGCGCCCGACGAGGTCCGCCGCGCGCGCAAGCAGTTCAACTGACGTATGAAGTGGGTCCGCTACTCGCGCTACACCGGTGAGGACTTCGGCATCAGCGCCGAGGACCTGATGCGCGCGCTATCCGAGTTCTTCCTGCAGAGCGGCTTCGAAACACAATACCTGCAGTTCGCGGAGCTGAACCAGCATACGCTCGAGGCTCTGAAGGAAGCGATCGAGCGCGCGCTGCGGGAAGGCTCGCTGTTCGACTCCGAGCGCGCCCGGCAGATGGCGGAACGGCTCGCCGAGATGTCTCCCGAGCAACTCGACGATCTCGTCTCGCGCCTGGTGCAGAAGCTCGCCGAAGAAGGTTACATCAATCCCGAGCCGCACAACGGCGCCGGCTACGGCGATCAGCCGCGCGAAGTGCGCGTGCAGATGACCGATAAATCGGTCGATTTTTTCGGCTTTAAAACCCTCAAGGACCTGCTGGCGGGACTCGGCAAATCCAGCTTCGGCGCGCATGACACGAGGGAGATGGCGAGCGGCGTCGAGGCCTGCGGGTCGACCAAGGCCTACGAGTTCGGCGATACGCTCAATCTCGACGTGAGCGAGACCCTGTTCTCCGCCTTGAAGCACGGCGGCGTCAAGGTGCCGCTCGAGATCGACTATTCCGACCTCTTCATCCGGCAGTCGGAATATCAGAGCTCCTGCGCGACGGTGCTGATGCTCGACTGCAGCCACAGCATGATCCTGTATGGCGAAGATCGCTTCACCCCGGCGAAGAAGGTCGCGCTCGCGCTCTCGCACCTGATTCGCACCCAATATCCCGGCGACAGCCTGCGCGTCGTGCTCTTCCATGATTCCGCCGAGGAGCTGCGGCTGGCGGAGCTCGCGCGCGTGCAGGTGGGGCCGTATTACACCAACACGCGCGACGGCCTCATTCTCGCGCAGCGCCTGCTCAACCGCGAGAAGAAGGACATGAAGCAGATCATCATGATCACGGACGGCAAGCCGTCCGCGCTCACGCTCGACGACGGCCGCATGTACCGCAATGCATTCGGCCTCGATCCGCTGGTGATCAGCCGCACGCTCGAAGAGGTGAGCCGCTGCAAGCGCCAGGGGATTCTCATCAATACCTTCATGCTGGCGAGCGACTACGGCCTGGTGCAGTTCGTGCAGAAGGTCACCGAGCTGTGCCGGGGGGAGGCCGGAAATGGTTTTTTCGAATATTTCACACCTTCTGACGGTCGTGGCTCAGAACGCTTCCGCTGATTTGACGGCACTTACTGAGCCGCGCGCGTCAGCAAGCGGTTCGAAATCCTGTCGGTGACGAACTTCGGTTAAGGCCTTCCGATGCGCGTCCGTCGCTTACCGGAGCTCTGACGCGGTGGAGCCGCGTCGAACGCATCGCCGCTGATCGCTCAAGCTCCCGTCTTCAAGATTCCAGGTATCCCGGGCTATTTCAGAGCCAACTCCTCGCGTATGCCCACACGTAGTACACCACGGGCATCGAGAACAGGGTCGAATCCAGCCGATCAAGCCATCCGCCGTGTCCCGGCAGCAGAGTCCCGCTGTCTTTGAGGCCGGAGCCGCGCTTCATGGCCGACTCCGCGAGGTCGCCGATTTGCCCGGCGATGTTGCCGAAGGCCGCGAGCACGCCACCGTAGGCCGGCGGGAGCTGCAGGTACGGAGCGGCGAGCAGGCCGAACACAACCGCGGCCACCAGCGACGCCGCCCCCCCCTCCCAGGACTTGCCGGGGCTGATCGAGGGAGACAGCTTGTGCCTGCCCAGGGCGCGGCCGACGTAATATGCCACGATGTCGCCGATCCAGTTCACGGCCATGGCAAAGAACAACCACAGGGGGCCCAGGGCGCGGAGGTCGATCGCGCTACGCCACGCGCCGAAAACATACAGCACCCCGAGCAGAAGCGCTCCCGCATAGGGCAGCACGGCCCCGACCGCGACCGCCCGCACCGCGAGCGCCAGCGCGAACACGGCAATCAGCAGGACGGCGGACGGGTTCGCCAGCAGCACCAAGCCCGCGAGATAGCCGAACGGCCCGGGCTTGGGCAGGCCGTGCGCCTGAACAATGCGCGCATATTCGGAAAAGCAGAGCGCGGCCATGGCGGCCACGATCCCGAAGAAAACCGGGTACGGCGCCCAGAACGTGCCGTAGAAAGCAAGGGGAAGGAGTGCGATCGCGGTGAGGACGCGCTTCATCGCGCGCGCGCGCCGACAGATTCCACCAGCTCGTCACGGGCCTGCTCCACGGCCGCCTTGACGCCGCCGAAACGCCGGTCGCGCTTCTGGTAATCGAGCACCGCCTGCAGCAGGTCGCTGCGCTTGAAATCCGGCCAGAGTGTTTCGGTGACGTACAGCTCGGCATAGGCGATCTGCCAGAGCAGGAAATTACTGATGCGCATCTCGCCCGAGGTGCGGATCAGCAGATCCGGGTCGGGTTGGCCGGCGGTATAAAGCCGGGATGCAATCGCATCCTCATCCACCTCGAGCGATTCGATGTTGCCCGTCACCTTCGCTTCATCGATCAGCGCCCGCACCGCGTCGGCGATCTCCGCGCGGCCGCCGTAGTTGATGGCAAGGTTGACGTGCAGACCGGTATTGGCAGCGGTCACGTCGGCGGCGTCCTGCAGCTCAGCGCGCACGGCCTGCGGCAGCCCCTCGATGCGTCCCACGGCGGCCAGCCGGATCTGGTTCTCCATCAGCGTGGGCAGTTCGCGCCGTAGATAATAGCGCAGCAGCCGCCAGAGCGTTTCCACCTCATGGCGCGGACGTTTCCAGTTCTCTACCGAGAAGGCATAAAGTGTAAGGACTTTCACTCCCATGCGCGCGCACGTCTCCACAGTTGTGCGCACGGGGTCGATGCCCGCTTTATGTCCTGCTACGCGCGGCATGTTGCGCTGGTTGGCCCAGCGCCCGTTGCCGTCCATGATGATCGCGATGTGAGTCGGTATCCGCTCGGGATCAATGGCTTCGGCCAGAATCCAGTCGGGTTCATCGGGCTTGACCCAATCGAGCAGAGCTTTCATCGACGTAATCCCCTATACTACAACGCATTCTTCGGACCACCGCGCCAGCCGTAATTTCTGTCGGAAAGTGACTGCCGGCGCGTCGCAGGGGCTTGCCCGGACCGGGCGGACGAGCCTGGCCGTCGCTGGTGCGCCGGCCTCGCGGGCGAATCAGTCTCCCATGACCCCGCGGAGAAACTGCACACCAACCAGGACCGCGGCGGCGGCGAGGAAACTGCCAAACGGCAGCTCGTACTGCGAGGCCTTCTTGCGCGCGAAGAAGACAAAAATCAGGCCGATCACGCTGCCCAGGATCGAGCCCAGCGCCAATGTGAACAGCGCACCCTGCAGACCCAGGAAAGCCCCGATCATAGCGACCATTTTGATGTCGCCCATTCCCATCCCTTCTCGCCCGCGCAACGATTTGTACAGGGCTCCGATCGCCCACAGCGCCGCGCTCGTGATGACTGCGGCCGCGATGGACTCGGTGAGCGACACCCGCAGCGGCGACCAGTGCGGAAACACCAGCGTGAGCAGAAGCGACTTCATGGGTGCGACGGCCGCGAAGACGAAACCGGCGGCCAGCCCGCCGAGCGTGAATTCATCGGGCAGAATACGGGTCTCGAGGTCGCTGAACAGCAGCGTCACCTGGATCGCAAAGAACGTGCAATACTTTACCGCCGGCGCGCTGAGCCCCGCCTGCTGGACGGTGAAGAAGAACAGCACGCCGGTGAGCAGCTCCACCAGCGGATAGCGCACCGGGATGTGGGCGCCGCAATGGCGGCAGCGGCCGCGCAGCCAGAGGTAGGTCAGCACCGGGACGTTGTCGAACCAGGCGATCTGCTTATCGCAGCTCGGGCAGAAGGAACGCGGCCGGACCACGGAGAGATCGCGCGGCAGCCGGTAGATACAGACGTTGAGGAAGCTGCCGATGAGCAGCCCGAACAGTCCGGCGAGCGTGGGTTCTAGCATGCCAGCACTCGCTTGTAAATCCGCTTTGTGTGGTCGACCATCCGCTCCACCGAAAAGCTCCGCTCGACGTGGGCCCGGGCCTGCGCCGCCAGCCGATCCCGTGCGCTCAGCGCCTGCGCGATGGCGGCCGCCACCGCCGCGGGCTCGTTTTCCGTCAATACGCCGGTTTCGCCGTCCCGCACGATCTCCGTCAGTCCGCCCACGCGGCTCGCCACCACCGGCACGCCCGCGGCCATGGCGAGCAGCGCCGCCGACCCGAGGCCCTCGGCATGCGTGAGGTACACGAAGACCGCGGCGCTTTCGAGGTCCCGCGCAAGGTCGCGCGAGAAATGGATCTCGGTCCCGAGCCGGCGGGCCGCCTCACGCACCAGCGTCTCACCTTTCATCGCATCGTCGGTCGCCAGCGAAACGATACGGTCCCCGCGCGCCTGCCAGCCGGGCACCGGCACGCCATCGTAGACGACCGAGATCCGCTCCTCGCCCACGCCGGCCTCCCGCAGAGTCGATTTCACGTGCTCGGAAACCGCGATGTAGTGCCGCGCGCGCAGGTATTTCCAGCGCGATAGGGGCGACTGTCCCACGGGAAACGCCACCCGCCGCGAGACCACCACGGGCGTGCCGGCCAGCGCCGCCGCCCAGGAGTGGGATCGGGCGTCGTGCACGTGCGTCAGCTCGGCCCGCCGCGACAGCGCCGCCAGGTTGGCGATGGTCAGCGGCGCCGCCGTGATGCCGCGCCGGCGGGCCGCATCCAGCAGCGGACCGCCCTCGGCCGCCAGCAGCGTCGCGCCGCTCCCCAGCCGTTCCACGAGGTACAGCGCCTGCCATTGCCCACCCCGCATTTCCTTCCCCGCGTCGACGTGCAGCACCCGCATACCGCTTACCGGTCCGGACTCATGTTCCGGGTCTTTGCGTACTTGACGAAGTTGTACAGCGCCGCCATGTAGGCGATGGTCAACCCCTCCATGCCGTCGAGAAAGCCCCGGCGCAGTACGAATGTGCGGAAGAAAGTCCACGCCGGATCGAGGATCAGGTCGTTCCAGCCCACATGCTTTTTCTGCGCCACGAGCTGCTCGGCGGCGAGCGTGGTGTAGCGGTCCATCGACTTCAGGTGCTCCGACAGCGAGCTGCACGTGAAGTGCAGCAAGTCGGAATCCAGGTGCCCGATGCTCCCGTCCACCTGCACGGTCTCGTGAACGTATTGGCCGACCCATTTTGCTTTGTGCCGGTTGTACAACCGGATCTTGCGGTCCGGATACCAGCCCGAGTGCAGGATCCAGCGCCCCAGATACTGCGCCAGGCGGGGCATGGTGTAGGCATCGTAGTTGGGGCCGTTCTTCTTAATCTGCCAGATCTCGCCCTCGAGCGCCTCGCTCAGCGCTTCATCGGCATCGATCGAGAAAATCCAGTCGTTCGCCGCGTGCCCGGCGGCCAGGTTCTTCTGCCGGGCATAGCCGACCCATGGACTTTCGATCACCCTCGCGCCCAGCCGTTCCGCGATCTCCGCCGTCCGGTCGGTCGATCTGCTGTCGACCACCACGATCTCATCGCAGCAGCGCAGGCTTTCCATGGCGCGCGCGATGTTCCGCTCTTCGTTGAAGGTGATGATGGTAGCCGAGATTTTCATGCTGCTCCATGCGGCGCGCCGGCCACGTCAGCGGCTGACCTCGTGTATCGGCGACGCGGTGAAGCACAGCACCAGCATCGCCAACGCGAGCAGACCCAGCTTGCGCCGTCCCGCGTCCATCCGGGCGCCGTCATAAATCCGCGGATGACGCATCGCGAAGAAGAACAGCAGTCCCGCCCATATGAACCAGCTATACGAATAAAAAATCCCCAGCGGCACCATGGCGGCGAGGAACAGCCGCGACAACGGCCGGTGGTAATCACCTACCAATGAATACAGGATATGGCCGCCGTCGAGCTGCCCCACCGGCAGCAGGTTCAGCGCCGTCGCAAAAACCCCGACCCAGGCCGCTTGTCCCACCGGATGCAGATGGATATCGGTCACGGGCACGCCCGGCATGATGAGCCATGCCAGAAGCCGTTCGAGCAGCGGCACGCTGAAGTGAAAATCGCCCTGCGCGCCGATGCCGGGTATGATCTTCGACCAGGCGAGCCCGATCGCGAGCGCCGGCAACAGGCTGACAAATCCCGCGATCGGGCCGGCGATGCCCACATCAAATAGCGCGCGCTTGGAGTAGATCGCCGAGCGAATGCGGATGAAGGCGCCGAACGTGCCGATCAGGGTCGGCGCCGGCAGGAAATAGGGAAGGCTGGCGTCGATGCCATAGTAGCGGCAGGCGACGTAGTGCCCCAACTCGTGCGCCAGCAGGATGGCCAGCAAGGTGAGCGAGAACGGCAGCCCGTCGGCGAGCGACGCCGGGTGGGTGAACAACTGCGCGATCGCGAGAAGGTCGTCGACGGTGTGGGGGCGATTGTGGCGGAAATTCTCCGCCAGGCGCGCGCCCACGGCGCTGGCGGTCAGCAGGGTCAGCAGCAGGAGCGAAACGTGGAGCCAGTATCGCGGCCGGCGGCGCGGCGCCTCGGGAATTGCCCCCGGGTACACGGAGCGCCGGATTCCTACTGCAGAGTCTGGAGTTCTTTGCCCGGTTTGAATCGTACCGCCTTACCCGGAGGAATCGCGACCTCGGCGCCCGTGCGTGGATTGCGCCCGATGCCGGTCTTGCGCGGCCTCACATTGAAGATACCGAACCCGCGCAGCTCGATGCGCTCGCCCTGGCTCAGCGCGCGCTTCATGCTTTCGAAGACCGTCTCAACCGCCATCTCGGCCTTCGTTTTCGTGATCCCAGTCCGGTTCACGACTTCATTGATGATATCCAGTTTAATCAAAACGACCTCCACAGGTGCGGATTTCGCTTGCGGGCAAATCCGGCCGAAACAGCAAACTTCATGATAAGATTGGAGTTAGTACATTGTCAAGCTTGCCCGCCAAGACCCTCGGCAACCTGGACGCCGAGTCCTTCCGTAAGGCTTGCTCGCGTTTCGCTACCGGTGTGGCCGTCGCCACCGTGAAAGGACGCGACGGAAAGCCCTACGGAGTCACCGTAAATTCATTCACCTCCGTGTCCTGCTCACCGCCGCTGGTGCTCATCTGTGTCGATCATCGCTGCGCCGTCCTGCCTCATTTCCGCTCCAGTCCGTTCTTCGGCATCAACATCCTCGCCGAGGACCAGCGCGATCTCTCGGTTCGTTTCTCGCAGAAACAAGTGGAGCAGTTCGAGGGACTCGATTGGCATTCCGCCGTCACGGGAAGCCCCCTGCTCTCCGGAACTCTCGCCAATATGGAGTGCTGCACCACCCTCACGGTTGAGGCCGGCGACCACACCATCCTGGTGGCTGAAGTCCTGCGCGCGGAGCTTCGCGAGGGCCGGCCGCTCCTCTACTTTGGAAGCGCCTATCGCCAACTGCCGCCAATTCCGGGGTGAAGCCGGTTGACGAGATCACGCGATCCTCACCGTCAGATACTCTGCCGCGAGCCTTCCCATTTCCCTTCAGCGGCGGGTTGGCAGTAAACTGGATGCGACTTGTTCGATCAGGCAGGATTCCCGCCCCATGGAAGTGCTGCTCGTTGAAGACAACCCGGGCGACGTCCGGCTCACTCAGGAAGCTTTTAAAGAGGGGCGGGCGCCGGTACACCTGACGGTCGCCTGGGATGGCATCGAGGCGCTCGAAATTCTGTACCGGCGCGGCCCGCATGCCGCCAGCCGCAGGCCCGATCTTATCCTGCTCGATCTCAACCTGCCCCGGAAAAGCGGACGGGAGGTCCTCGCGGAGATCAAGGGCCATCCCGAGCTGCGCAGCATCCCGGTGATCATCATGACCACGTCGAAAGCAGAACAGGATGTGCAGCGGGCCTACAGCCTGAGCGCCAACTGTTACATCGCCAAGCCGGTCGACTATGACGAGTTCCTGCGGGTGGTGCGCGCCATCGAAGACTTCTGGCTGAGCACGGTGATGCTGCCGCAGCCATAGAACCGAGCCGCGTTTGTCAGCGCCCGCGGCGAAGCCGAAACCAGCCTTCGTGCGCCGGCATCCATAGGTGCTGATGACAAGCTCTCATCTTGAACTGAAAAAGGAGCTGGCCTCGCTGCGCGAGCGCTCCGCGGAAATCACCGCGATCCTGCGCGGCATCCACGGGCCGAACAGCGCCCCGGTTCAACGGTCGGAAGAAGTCTCCGCCGCGATTCAGCGGCTGCAGTGGGTGATCGAGGAGCCGCCTTCCGCCGCGGCGCAGGAAAACGAGCGCCGCAAAGACGCGCTCGTCTGAGCCTCAGTTCGCGTTCGCCGCTGCTCGCGGCTCGGGGAAGCCGGCGCCGGCGAGCAATCTCTCCGCCTGCCATAAATGACGCCGTGCATGCGCGGTCATCACCGCGAAGGCTCCGCCGAGACTGAACCGCAGGAGACCGGCGACCGCCGAGTTCAACTTCACGCGCCGCAAGTCGAGTCCTTCGGCCCGTTCCATTCGCGCGACAATTTCCTCGCGGGTGCACTCCCATTGTTCGAGCAGCGCACTGCTTTCGTGGTCGCGCAGAGGAGTAAAGCGCTTCGGCGCTTTCGTTCTGAATTTCGCCGGAGGTTCCAGAAAGCGAACGAGCAGGCGATCGCTCAAAGAAAACCGATACGGCCCTCGCGCCACCATGCCGAGCCGCCGCGCCGTCTCGATGGCGGTGGCGATGCCATTCAGATACAACTCGTCGGTGATGCAGATATGACTCAGGCATTCGCCCGCAGACCACGTGCCCGGCAGACGCCTCCAGTTGAGCTGCTCGCTCGTCAGTGCTGCCAGAAGCTTGCGGCCGCGCTCCCGCGCATCATCGACCTGCAGCCGCAGGTCCGCGAGCTCATATTCGAGATCCACTGGACACGCTCCCTCATCTGAAGACCTAGTATGGCAGCATCTGCGTGCCCGCCGTAGCGTCGATCGTGCGCCTGCCGGGGTACCAGCCCGGCCGGCCCAGGGTACCAGAGAGCCGGAGAGATCAGCCGGCGCCGCGAACTCCTTCGGGCTCAATCATCCAGCGAACATGGGGCGGCGCAGTGGAATGCTTGGGTGCGACGGTTGTAAGGGTAATCCCTTAAACCTGTAGTCCCATTAATCCCGTCATTTTAGTCCTAGAACTGAGGCCTTATCCCCCGAGCTTAGTCCTAACACTCGATAAGGTTTATTACTCAACCCCTAGTCAAGCCGCTAGTCTCCTGATACAATTGCAGTTAAATATTGGGCGCCGCTATGGAATGCCTTTACTGCCGCGCAAATATCGGATTCATCCGACGGCTTCGTGACCGCGAATTCTGTTGCGAAGAGCACCGCCGGAAAATGCGTGCGGTATCCGCACGCGTCGCCCGCAGCGATGAGGATTTCGAGGAGCTCTGGCCTATCTATGTGGGCAGCTCCGATGAGACGCGCCCGGTCCACTCGGCAGTGGCTTCGACGGCCACCTTCGGACTGCTGCTGGCGATGGCTCTGCTGGTCGGGTCGTTTGGCATCTCCGGCCCGGGCGGGACCTTGCGCTCCTCGACGCAGCCGGCTTGGGACAATCTCCGCAAGTTTATCGGTAGCGGACAATCCACGAGTTTGCGGGAGGAGTTTCGCGGCAGCCTGTCCGGCTGGACGGCGCCGGCGCAATCCGATTGGGTGCAGTTGGCCGATGCGGTGCGCCCTGGCCGTCTGCGGATCTGGTCCAACACGGTGAAACTCACCAATTACCACCTGGAATTCATGGGGCAGATCGAGCACAAAGGCATGAGCTGGGCATACCGGGCGAGCGATGTCGACAACTACTACGCCACCAAGATCGTGCTGACTTCTCCGGGACCGTTGCCCTCGGCTAACCTGGTTCGCTATGCCGTGGTGGGCGGCGCCGTCAGCAAACGCGCCTCTCTGCCGCTCCCCATGACGATCAAGCGTGATATGCTCTACCGCGTGCTGGTGAACGTTAAGGGCGATCAGTTCACCACGCGCATCAACGGACAGATGGTGGATACCTGGAGCGACGCGCGGCTCAAAGCCGGCGGTGTCGGGTTCTTCGCTGAAAAGGGCGAATCGGCCGCGGTGCGCTGGGTGTCGGTGAATAACCACGAGGGCGTGCTGGGCCGGGTGATGTCTTATCTGACCATCTTCGTTCCTCCACCCGTCCTGCCATAGTTGATCTTCGTTTTATCGCTGTTTTGACATACAAGCCGCAGGGCGGAGGCGGACCGCCGGACGCACGCCGAGGTTCGTCACCACCACTCCCTGTGACGGTCGTGGCTCAGAACGCTTCCGCTGATTTGACGGCACTTACTGAGCCGCGCGCGTCAGCAAGCGGTTCGAAATCCTGTCGGGTAGAGTCGAGGACAGGCGCGAGCACTGACGCCGAGGCGCCGCCCCGTTTCCTGC